>NZ_RDBW01000050.1:0-33375 GCF_003934235.1 Pseudoalteromonas sp. J010
AATAATCTGGGCTGTTATCAAAATCGTCTATTAGAAAAAAGCTAAAACTACCTTTCATGGGATGAGAGATTATTAAAAAGGGCCCTTTTGCTTTCATTTCCATAAAGTTATTTTATTACTGCTCGGAGGTTGCACTTGAATACTAACATTTTAGTATTTATGCGACACGCTGTTTGTGTTGCATAATCGCTTGTTAAACTGAGCCGCTAGCCTTTTTCTATCTCACTTCATTGAACCTTATCGAGCGTACCGGCAGGGATTAAACAATATAAGTGAATATGCTGACTTAAATTTTGCCTCCAAGTATGCACTATCACCTTTTCTAAAATAAAGAAAACACGCCTCTAAGAAAATAGCCTTTCGAACCAATTCTTATCCAAATCATCTTCACAGCGTTTTAGCTGAACGGCGTATCTTGCCGCGCGATGTTTCACTTTATTAGCGACCTGCATGAGCCATTTTTTCTTTTTATAGGTGCCACGGCGATAGCCACCCCAACCTTCATGGTAATTTAAATATTGCGCATAAGCATCCCACTTAGACACACCATTTACTTTATTGGTTTTGTAAACGAACCAAGCCATAAAATCGATAGCATCGTCGAAGTCATCACGATCTGCCCCAGAATTACCCGTTTCTCTAATATAGTCTGACCAAGTGGGAGTTTTAGCCTGAGAATAGCCATAAGCTGAGCTGGCACGGCCAATGGGAATAAACCAAAGGAAATATTCCATCGGAGGTGCAGCATCATGACGAAAAGAGCTTTCCTGAAACATCATGCTCATCAGAACATGTTTGGGCGATCCCCATTTTTCTTGGGCATCTCGAGCGTCATAGTACCAATCTTCTTTTTCCTCAAAAATCTTGCAAATATCATGAGGTTGCTTTGGTGGTGCAGTCGCACATCCGGATAAAACAGCAATGAGACTAACTAAAATTAATTTTTTTTGCATTTTTTTCGAAACCTAATGAACTTTAACAATTTGCATTGGTCTGAACTTATGAATGCAGCAGTTTAGCATTGTTTCATCCCTGAAATTTATTTGCGCAGCCCTATGGCTGCGCTTTTTTATGCTCGAGAAAAATAATCATCTAAGAAACTGGTAAAATCAGCTGTATCACCAGCTCTTACTGCTTTTTCATCCTCAAATGATTGCTGCGCAAATGCTGCAAGTTCCGCTTCATCATAGTAACCATATTCTACGTCTTGATGCAGTTGCTTATAGTTGTTTGCAAGCTCAAGTCCCATTGACCCCTGTTCAAGGGTTCGGTTTTGTAATTGCGACAGCAACTGCCCTGAAAAAGTCAGTGCAGGTGTCTCTATCGCGCGCGATAGTTTTTCAATCACTTCTACGTAAACAGATTTACCGCTGTTGGCATCTAACATCTGTGCGACATGACTTAAATCAGCGAAGATCTCTGCCCCCCACTGCTTTACTGTGACTGGTACACCTTCTCTTTCCAATTCAAGCTCAGTACAGCGCCCTTGGTTTACTACCTGACGGAGGTTTTTACCTGCTAATTTTTGCGCATCAAAGGTCAACTCAGCACTTGGTTTTAATAAGCAGTAAGTTAAGAAAACATCCAAGAAATGAATTTGTTCAAGGCTAATACCTGTGTGTTCAAATGGGTTAACATCTAAAGCACGGATTTCGATGTACTCAATACCACCACGTTCCAGTGCCTGAGTTGGCGTTTCACCCGATTTCGCATTACGCTTTGGTCTAATTGGCGAGTAGAATTCGTTTTCTATTTGTAGAATGTTACGATTTAACTGCTTTGGCTCTGCTGCACGGTAGTCTGGGATCTCATGATATAAATCAGAGCGACATCTAATCGCTTCTCTAAGTCCAGCGATATACTCATCCAAGTCGTTATACATCACTTTCAGCGAGCTTTGCGCGCTATTGGTATACCCTAAATCACCTAGTCTCAACGCAGTACCATATTCTAAGTAAATAGCACCGTTTTCTAGTGTCTTAAATGGTAGGTCGCTTTTCTTACCTTGCAAAAATGATGGGCACAGCGCCGGTGAAGCACCAAAGAGATAACTGATCAGCCACATTTCACGCTTAAAGTTGCGAATTAAGCCTAAATACTGTTGTGAGATAAACGTTTGCTGAGCTTGTTTATCTTCTGATATGGATTGCAGGCTTTGCCATACTTGCTCGGGAAAAGAGATATTAAAATGCACCCCAGCAATGGCCTGCATCATACTACCATAGCGGTTTTTTAACCCTTCACGATACAGCGTTTTCATCTTTCCAATGTTGGAAGTACCAAACTGCGCCAACACAATATCTTCTTCATCTTCAATGAAGCATGGCATAGATAAAGGCCATAATAACTCATCGCCCATATTGGCTAGCGTAAATTTCTGTAAATCAGACAACTGCGCTAGCGTCTCTTCAGGATTTTCACTGACTGGAGTAATGAACTCTAATAAGGACTCAGAGAAATCCGTGGTAATATGACCATTAGTTAGAGCATGGCCAGTCTTTTCTGGATGTGGAGTTTTTGCTATCTTTCCTGACCCTTGGATCCTCAAAGCCTCTCTCTCGATACCTCTTTTGATACCCTTAAAAGCGCCGCGATGTACACCGCCAGACAACAAATCCAGCTTAGTGTTTAAGTCTAATTGTTTCAAAAATTCTTCCTCGAACCTACAGGCCAATTTCAAGTTTATGGGGTCGAAATTAGTTTATACCAAGGGTGTTGATAAAAAGAGTGCGGCTCACTGTCCATCACTGCCTATCTCACCACGGTCAGGCTTTAATAATAACTTTACCGACATGTTGCGCATTTTCCATATAAGTATGCGCAAGCGCAATGTCTGCCAGATCAAAATAATGACTCACATTGATGTTGATTTTGCCAGCTTGGTACGCCTGATACAAATGTTTCAAGTCATCTAAATCAGGCGCAACCAACATTCCCTGTGCCGTTATCCCTTTTATGGTGGCTTGCTCACAAATAAGTGCCTTGGTCACACTGGGGACTGTAACTAATTGTGAGCCACTGCGAAGTGCATTCAAACACTGTAGTGCTATTTCACCACCAATCAAATCCAATAGGTCGCATTCAACATCACACTGATAAAACTCATCATAACTAATCGCGGTAACATTTAGCTGAGCCAATAGCGGGTGTTCTGGACGAGTGGACACAGCAACTACGTTACGTCCTTGAAGTTGTGCTAATTGAATAGCTAAATGACCGACTCCCCCAGTAGGTGCCAAAACGTATAAAGGACGCTCGTACTGGGAAAATTTATCAAGGGCTTGCTTTGCAGTTAAGCCTGCTAAACATAGACCAGAGATCGCTAGATTTTCTTGCGCTGAAACCGCTAATAATTCAGTTTCATTGGCAACCACATAATCACTGTAGGTACCAGGGTTGTTTGCAAAACCAACCATGCCTATAACATGTTGACCCACTTGAAGTTGTGTACCAGAGTCAGATACCCCCACCACTTCGCCAAATAAGTCATACCCTAAAGGCAGAAAGGTACCTGCCTCTTTTTGCGCTGCAACATAGCCTAAGCCTTGTCTTGTTTTAAGCTCGATTGGATTAACACTAGTGCTCAGTACCCTCACCATTACCTGCCCATTACTAAGCACTGGCAAAGTGCGAGTGAGCGGACATAATTGGGTGCTATCACCAAACTCATAAACACCGTAAGTAGTTGACTCATTTATCATAAGAGATTCAGTTATTGAGAGATCTTGTTATTTTGTAGAATACGCGAAAGAAGACGCAGTTTACAACAATGAAAAACGCGCTTGCCTTACTCCAGCAAGCGCGTTTGTATACTGTTAATGTTGGATAGTTTATGCTTTATCCAAATCTCGGTTAATGATTAAAAACGATTTGGTCATCCACTACATCGACTTTGATAGTATCCCCTGTCACAAATTTACCTTGTAATAAATCCTGTGCCAGTGGGTTTTCAATGTACTGTTGTACAGCACGTTTTAGTGGCCGCGCACCATAAACTGGATCAAAACCACTTGCAGCAATTTTATCAAGCGCAGCGTCACTCAGTTCAAGCACAAAACCTCTTTGCGTTAAGCGCTGGCTTAATCGCGCTAATTGGATACTCGCTATCTCTTTAATATGCTCATTAACTAACGGGTGGAAGACAACGGTTTCATCAATCCGGTTTATAAACTCAGGTCTAAATTGATTTGCCAACACTGCCATCACCCGCTCTTTAAGTGCGGCATAATCATTACTACCGGCCTGCTCTTGAATTACATCTGAGCCTAAGTTTGAAGTCATGATGATCACTGAGTTTTTGAAGTCTACCGTACGCCCTTGTCCGTCAGTTAAGCGACCATCATCCAAGACTTGCAGTAAGATGTTAAACACATCAGGGTGAGCTTTTTCTACTTCATCAAGTAACACCACCGAGTACGGACGCCGACGCACCGCTTCAGTTAAATATCCACCTTCTTCATAACCAACGTAACCCGGAGGCGCACCTACCAACCTTGCCACCGAATGCTTTTCCATAAATTCAGACATATCAATCCGAACCATGGCATCTTCGGTATCAAACATAAAGTTGGCTAATGCTTTGGTTAGCTCCGTTTTACCAACACCAGTTGGGCCTAAAAATAAAAACGAACCAATTGGACGATTAGGATCAGCAAGCCCAGCTCGAGAGCGGCGGATAGCATTGGCAACCGCATTCACCGCTTCATCTTGACCTATGACCTTTTTGTGCAGCTCATCTTCCATTTGGAGTAATTTTTCACGTTCACCTTGAAGCATTTTAGATACTGGGATCCCTGTCCAGCGAGAGAGAATTTCAGCAATTTCATCTTCGCCAACCTGATTTTTCAGTAGACTCATTTCTTGCATCTCTGCTTGGGATGCCAAGTCAAGCTTACGCTCTAGTTCAGGAATACGGCCATATTGCAGCTCAGACATACGCTGTAAATCACTTGCTCGGCGCGCGACTTCTAAATCTAACCGCGCTTGCTCCAGCTCTGCTTTGATCACTTGTGTACCCTGAAGCGAGGCTTTTTCAGCGTTCCATACTTCGTCTAGCTCACGATACTCCATTTCTAATTCATTGATGAGTGCTTGCATCTCGGTTCGACGCTTTTGGCTGGCTTCATCTTTTTCTTTGGCCAGTGCACTGTCTTCCAATTTCAGTTGAATAATACGACGTTCAAGTCTGTCTAATTGCTCCGGCTTTGAGTCTATTTGCAGTCGAATTGATGAACCGGCTTCATCAATTAAGTCAATGGCTTTATCTGGAAGCTGTCTATCCGTAATATAACGGTGTGACAGGTTCGCCGCAGCTACGATCGCCGGATCAGTAATATCGACTGAATGATGAAGTTCGTAGCGCTCTTTTAAGCCACGGAGTATGGCAATAGTGTCTTCAACGGTTGGCTCTGCGACAAATACCTTTTGGAAGCGGCGCTCAAGTGCAGCATCTTTTTCAATATATTGTCGATACTCGTCGAGCGTCGTGGCTCCGACGCAGTGGAGCTCTCCACGCGCAAGTGCAGGTTTGAGCATATTGCCAGCATCCATTGCACCATCGGTTTTTCCGGCCCCAACCATAGTGTGAATTTCGTCAATAAACAGAATAACTTGCCCCTCTTCTTTGGCAAGCTCGTTTAACACCGACTTTAAACGCTCTTCAAATTCGCCACGGTATTTAGCACCAGCGACTAGCGCCCCCATATCCAGTGATAGTACACGCTTATTTTTCAGCCCTTCTGGCACCTCACCGTTGATAATACGTTGTGCAAGTCCCTCAACGATAGCGGTCTTACCAACACCCGGTTCACCGATAAGTACAGGGTTATTCTTAGTACGGCGCTGTAGCACCTGAATGGTGCGACGGATTTCATCATCGCGACCAATTACCGGGTCTAGTTTACCTTGTTCGGCTCGCTCAGTAAGGTCAACGGTGAATTTCTCAAGTGCTTGACGTGTATCTTCTGCATTGGGATCGTCAACCTTCTGCCCGCCTCGGATCGCTTTAATCGCTTGCTCGATTTTTGCTTGGGTAATATTCAAAGTTTTGAAAATTTCACCCAAAGCTCCTTTGTCTTCAACTGCCGCAAAAACAAACAGCTCACTAGAAATATATTTATCTTTGCGTTTTTGAGCGTATTTATCGCATAGATTGATAAGTGAAATCAGGTTATTCGAAAGCTGGACATCTCCACCTACGCCTTCAACCTTAAATAATTTTTCAATGGCTTGAGATAGCTTGGTATTGAGTTCATCAGCGCTTACACCTGCTTGCGCCAATAACGCTCGTACACTTGAGCCACTTTGCTGTAGCAGAGCGTACATTAAATGAACAGGTTCAATAAATTGATGGTCACGCCCAAGCGCGAGTGATTGCGCGTCAGAAAGCGCAGCTTGAAATTTGCTTGTAAATCTATCTAAACGCATGATTTATTTACCCATATAAAATATTGAATTACCTTATTTATGGGTATTAGTGGAGCGAAGATCAAGCGTTAAAGTAATAATTTAACCTGATTATTTGCGCCAAATCAAAGTCGCCATACGGCCTGTTATGTTGTCTCTACGATAAGAAAAGTACAGCTCAGGCAAACTGACTGTACAGTGTCTCTCACCGTAGAATTTTGTAACACCTTGTTGGCGCAATAGTGTTTCAGCAAGCGCAAAAATATTACCAAGGTACTTACCCTTTTTTGTAGCTGTAAAGGGCGTACTTTTTTGTGCTTCGAACGCAGCTACTACATCTTCACCCACTTCAAAAGCATCAGGTCCTATTGCAGGGCCAAACCATGCGTGAATTTCTTCAGGGGCACAACGAAACTTAGCAAGTGTATTTGCAATAATACCAGCGGCGAGCGGCTTCCAGCCACCATGGATAGCTGCTACTTCTTCGCCATTTTCTGACGCCAACAAAATCGGCAAACAGTCTGCCGTCATGATAGCTAGAGGCGTTTGCCGTAAGCGCGTATAGAGTGCATCTGCTTGATGGACTTGCGCCGCCTCAAACTGCTCATCAACCACCATAACCTCAGCGCCATGGACTTGTTCAAGCCAAACAATAGGGTTGGCAACGTAGCCATGCAAAATTCGACGGTTTTCTGCGACATGTTCGGCATTATCGCCAACATGAAAGGCAAGATTAAAACTATCGAAAGGTGGCAGAGAAACGCCACCTTCGCGCGTTGTCGATAGTGTCCCAACTAGTTGGGAAAGTGGCCACTGAGCTAGCTGCATCTTATAGCGTCAAGTCTGGGTTTTCTTTGGTGTCTTCTCTTAACGCCGCCACCAGATTTATCATATCTTCAGGTACTGGTGCTTCCCATGTCATCATTTCACCTGTAATTGGATGCGCGATACTAAGCTTTATCGCATGTAATGCCTGACGTTTAAATGCTCTTAACTGCTCTGTAAGCCCTTGAGTGGCATTTCTCGGTGGACGAGGACGACCACCATACAACTGATCGCCAATCAGTGGATGGTTTAAATATGCCATATGCACACGAATTTGGTGCGTTCTACCAGTCTCTAGTCGCAGACGAAGCCGAGTATGTGCACGAAATTTCTCTGCAACACGATAATGCGTGATAGCAGGTTTACCCATTTCATGTACCGCCATATGCGTACGTTTTGTAGCGTGGCGCCCTATTGGCTTTTCAATCATGCCACCAGCTGTCATGGTGCCGTTACAAATTGCTTCATACTCACGAGTGAAGTTTTCACGCGCCTGTAAGTTTTTCACCAAATGTGTTTGCGCTTGAATGGTTTTCGCCACAACCATTAGACCGGTCGTGTCTTTATCGAGACGGTGAACAATACCAGCTCGAGGTACGTTAATGATTTCTGGGTGATGGTGCAGCAGAGCATTTAATACTGTGCCATCGGGGTTACCGGCTCCAGGGTGAACGACCAATCCCATCGGCTTGTTTATCACCAGAATATCATCATCTTCATAGACGATATCTAGGTCTATATCTTGCGCTTCGTATTCACGCTGGGCTTCGATAACCGTTTCAATGGCGACGCTTTCACCACCCAATAACTTTTCACGAGGCGTGTTGAAAACTTCACCATCGACGGTGACTTTATCTTCAAGGATCCAAGTTTTTATTCTTGAACGAGAAAAATCCGGGAACAATTGCGCCAATATTTGGTCTAGACGTTTACCACCGAGTTCGACTGGAACCTCCGCTTGGAGGGAAATTTGCTCTGACATCTGAAACTTTACCTAATTTACCAGTGCAAGCCGTGCTCGACTGGGTTAGAATCGTATAAATGCATAGTTTACTCGGTTTTGCCGAGTTGGCCTAGCCGAAGAAAACAAAGGTAGTAAAATAAAATGATTAAAAACTTAAGGACACACGCCTTTAGGCTGGCGTTAGCCGCGTCTGTTTTAGGTTTGGCAGCCTGTTCATCCGCACCAGAACAAGAAGATATAGAACGCGTACCAAACAAATCTGCACAAGCACTGTATGAAGATGCAAAGCAAACTTTAGATTCAGGTCTTTATGCACGCGCCATTGAGTTACTTGGCGCAATTAACGCAAGATACCCTTTTGGGCCATATGCAAGACAAGTTCAAATGGACTTAGTTTATGCTTATTACCAAACAGGTAACACAGATCAAGCACTAGCGACAATTGACCGCTTTATCCGTTTAAATCCAAACCATAAAGATCTTGATTACATGTACTACATGCGCGGCCTTGTAAGCATCAAAGCTGATGAAAACGCATTTCAGGAGTACTTTGGAGTGGATAGGGCTGACAGAGACGCAAATCGTACTCGTGTAGCATTTCAAGATTTAACCACACTCGTTAAAAATTATCCCAACAGTCCTTATGCACCAGAAGCCAAAAAGCGCATCGTCTGGCTATTAAACAAAATGGCGCGTTATGAATTAAAAGTAGCTGAATATTACTTTGAACGTGAAGCGTACCTTGCAGCAGCTAATCGAGGTAAATATGTTGTGGAACACTACTCTCAAAGTAGTTACCTAAAACAAGCTTTTGATATTATGGAAAAGAGTTACCGTAAATTGGGGTTACAGGATCTTGCAGAAAACGTAAAAAAAGCAAAATCAGCTAACCCACGCAATAAATAGATATACTATTCAGTCGCGACTACATACTGGTCGCGACTGACTACACTACAATAGCCGACTCACTGGCTTAAATCGCTTCTTCGTCTTCTTCACCGGTACGGATCCGCACCACACGCTCAACATCAGTCACAAATATTTTACCATCGCCAATTTTACCTGTTTGTGCTGTTTTCAAGATCACTTCAATGGCTCTATCAACATCTTCGTCTGCCGTGACTATATCAAGTTTTACCTTGGGCAAAAAATCTACCATATATTCGGCACCACGATACAACTCAGTATGACCTTTTTGACGACCGAAGCCCTTTACTTCACACACTGTCATCCCCGTGATCCCCACATCCGAAAGCGCCTCTCGGACATCATCTAGTTTGAACGGTTTAATTATTGCTTCTATTTTCTTCATGACTATCTCGATTCCTTTGGTATAGCGTCGATTTTAGACAATACACCTGTTCAAGGCAAACAAAGACATTGAAAGTTGAGGTGATTTCACGCAATAATACTAATATTAAATTATTAATTTTTGGTTGTGAGGCAGTAATGAAACAATCAGCGGGATTCAACCTGTTAGAACTTATGATAACAATTGCCATTTTAGCAATTGTATTAGCTGTTTCATTTAGCTTTGATGGCAACCTGTTGCAACGTGACCGCGCGCAATCTTTTTTACAGGAGTTACAGCGAAATATTGCCTTTGCTCGCGTCAAGGCGACTGCGTCTGATGAGATTGTCATTCTATGCCCTGCTTCCCCTGCAAGTATACAAAACCGAGCTCCGTTCGCATGTGCAGATGATTGGGCAACAAACCGAATTTCCGTTTTTGTCGATAGGAATAATGACGGCCAATTTAACAATAATGATACGCTGCACAGAGTAATGGAAGTCGTGAATACCAGTGATAATATGGTATTTTCTGGCGATAATCGCCTAAGATTTGACTCTAGTGGTTTACTTAGTGGCGCAGCTACTGGTAATTTCACCTATTGTCCGGGCAGTGAAGATAACAATCAACAACTTAGCGTGTCTCAAGCTGGCACAGCACTCTATAGAGGCGATACTGAGGATCAGTGTAATTAACCTGATTTCGGAATAAACAGTGAGTTAGTCAACTAAAGCAACCAAGCAGTCTATTTTCTGTTTAGACATCATGTCAGTTAACTTGAAAGCTTTTCACTTTCCTTGTTTTTAGCCATGGCGACGCTACGCTCCTTTATATGATCACTTCGAGGCAAAGGATATGCGTCGTCAATTTGGTTTCTCACTTTTAGAAAGCTTAGTTTGCATCACCATTATTCTTATTGTTAGCGCGTTGACGCTACCATTTCTTAGTTCGTCTTTACGCGCTAACAATGCTGAATTTAAGTTAGAGGCATTAAGGCGTGCAATTAACTTTGCTCGTATTAAAGCTGTTGCTAATGATGCGACTGTCACACTTTGCCCCTTAAACAAAGACCGTTGCGACAAACGTGATTGGCACAAGTCTATTACGATATTTGTAGACTATTACCCTGTAGGTATTTTTACAGGTAAAGACGTTAAGTTAAGTGTATTTGACTCAACAGCGCGTGGAGATACATTAGTTTATCCTCGCCATGCTGTGGTATTTCGCCGTTTTGGCCACCTTGCAGGGTTATATAATGGTACGTTTATTTACTGTAATATTAGCAATAAGTCAGGACTTGCACTATCAGTTAGTTACACTGGACGTAGTACACTTAAAGATACTGAGAAGTGTAATCAATGAGGGAGTGACACCTCCCTCATGATGTGTGCTTATCGCTCCCAACAACGGTCAATTTGGGCTTGCCCTACTACGCCAGTTACGCCACGCACACCAAGCTCGTCAATTGTTAGTGCTGGACATTCTTGGTCTCCTCTTACTGGGCCCGCAGTTGCAGTTGCAACAACCCTGAACGTATCTACAGTGACATTTTGTAAGGTGATAACAAAGTAACCATTACCTGTTTCCCGAGGCACTCCTATTGCACCTAAATCATTGGAGTAGCGACGATTGTCAACAAAAAACTGTTCTTGCTTATTTGCTGCATCGAGCAACACAGTCATCGCCTCAGCACGTGCACCTCGCCTAACGTAGTCAGTATAATTAGGGTACGCTATAGCTGACATGATGCCAATTATCACAACCACTATCATGACTTCGATTAACGTAAAGCCCCGACGATTATGAGGTAGCCCGTTAATTTTTCTCATCACTTTCTTCCCGTTTATAGATGTAAAGCTGCCTAGTTCTTATTCCTGTACTTTTACTTTTAAAAATTTCGATTAAACCATTTTCTCCGACGACAGGAACCGGCTCACTCGGAATACTGGGTGGCGCAAATGGCGTACTTGCATCAGGACCGGCTTCAATACCTGGACCTGGGATATAAACCACGTTTTCTCTCACGATCATGGTCGGTGTATCAGGTAAGTCTTGTGATGTAATATAGGTTTTACCTGTTCCATAGTGAAGATGAAACATATAAAGCTGTCCTTTACCACCTGTCAATGTGCACTGTTGTGTTGTCTGATCTGCTGGCGTGAAGGAAGTATAATATGCAACTCCACCAATAACTGTTGTCGCAGCTAAGGACTTTTCGCCGCCGGATAGCTGATATTTCCAACCTTTAAATTTACTAAGCTCTACCTCTAGGTTGATAAATGTATTTAGATCGCTAACAGCATTACCAAATGGGTCGTTTTTCATTTCCATTAACTCTTCAACCACAATGGGTTCAGGAATATCATTAACGAACGACTGTGTTTTAGTGTGTATATCTCGGATCATAAATAAATAGTCAGTCACACTTGAATCTGTTGGTTTGGAACGGTTGCCACTACCAATGACAATAGCGTCAAATGGCGTGTCTTTCCTATCGATTCGAGTATCATTAACATTGTCTCTGTTCACTGTCTTTGTGACTTGGCTATAGAATGTCCTTGCCACAGTCGGGCGATAGAAAAAACGCCTATCTTGATCAGCTGCGGAACTGCCCAATCGGGCAAGCTCAAAGTGTGTCCAAGGCTCGTCGCTATCATTGGGATTTGGGCCAGGAATATCAATTCTCCAAATACTACCTGCAGTGTCGGCCAAATATATTCTGTCAACAAAGCCATCATAATCAGAGTCAGTGAGTGTTGGCTCCGCTACGATACTATGCTTTCCTTTAAAAGCATCACCTGTTAGTGACCAAACAATATCAGCATTGCTAGACATAATATCAACCATGTAAAGCCCTACGCCCTTATTGTCTTTATCTTCCGATCTCGAGACATTATCTTTATTCGTGTTATAACCCGCGGCGAATATTAATACAGGCCTTTCTTTTTGTTTTTCAATAAAAGAAACAACCGGCTTCGACCACGTTTGCCCTAGGTGATTAAACTTGGTCTTGTCACCAGAAATAGGCCCACCCCACAATAATTTAGGCGAATCAGGGTCGGTAATATCAAAGCCATAATACTCATTCCCGCCGCGTCGCAAACCAACAAACGCCCAGACTTTATCACCATTATCTACTTTGTGGTTCTTATTTAGGTCATGAAAATAAGTCGTAATTGGACCATCGACCCCATAAATTTTTGTTTCTGGTTTTTGTGTCTTAACTGAGTTTAAGACTGGCAATAGCTCTCCGGGAATAAACGCCCAGCTCTCACTAACACTATTACCACTGTCTTTAAACATATGAAGCATACCAGCATTCGTACCGACAAGAATACGTACGTCTCCATTACCATAGTCAACCGTAGCAGGCTTTGAGTGAAGTGGATCGGCGAAAATATCCGCTCTTCTTTCTGAGCGGTTACTGTCGCCATCATCATCGTCAACATCTTGACCCATCGCCCAATCAAAAACTTCTTGTAATTGGCCCTCACTTGCCCCACTCATCTCCATAGCTGAAGCTAAACTAGCATGATCTCCGTAGGTATTTTTACCATTAGTATAGGTAAAACTAACCAGTGCACTGCCACCAAAATCAGATAGTACTTTTCTGCTGATCTGATTTTGAAGTGCGTAATTTACTCCGCCTTTTTCTATATTGTTCCCATCTTTTGAGCCTGGTTCAGACCAGTAGGTTGTAACGTTAGTTGAAATGGCTCCTTTGCTGTCAATTGCTGACGTTTTCTCTTGGCCAATTATCTTCTTATTCTCGAACTTTAGCTTTTTTAAGTTACCACGCCAGCGTGTATGAGTTTCAGGCTTGAACAAAGTATAATAAAGCGCATCACCAGTTTGCGTTTGATCTTCTGCATTAGCAGAAACGGTTGGCGAGCTGAAGCTAGCGCTAATGTTACGAATGTTGGTGATGGTAGTTTTTAGTACGTCTGACAACTCATTTGCGCTATTAGCATGTAGGTATTGTCCACCGCCCTGCTCTGCGGTTTCAGCAAGTAAATCCTTACCTAGCTCTGACATCCCATTACCAAACCCAATAGTAAATACGCGTGCAAAATCATGTTCATCTGGGGTAGCCGGATATAAGTCAACCTTTACCTGCGAAGTCCCACGCATGGCTTTTGCTAATGCTGGTAAGTAGTTTCTGGTAACACCATAGCCTTCATTTACATCAAAATAATCCGGATATGCGCCATAAACAGAATAATACTCATTGACTATGCTATTATTCGAGTCGGTGTCACTAGTTGGATCGCCATCTGTCATCAGAATTAAATTTACAGATGTATCACAGCGCTCTTCTGCACCGGGCTGACGCTTAAATGCAGAGATGTAATCACCACCACTTTCAATACTTCGATCTCGGTCATAGCCACCATTCTCTCCCCAATATACATTTCCGCCTTTTAAGTAGTTATAAAGCTCCCACAGGGTTTCAGACAGCGGAGTTGACCCCGATGCTGGCAAGGCGTTTATTTTATCCACAATGTTAGACTGGCTGCTGCCGATGCCATTTAAAATATATCCACCACTCGACGAATACAGACGGGATAAGCCAAATTGAATGTCATCATTCTTAGTTACTAAGTTACTCATGGCATCTTTAGCAACCTTTAAACGGCTGTCGGCACAACCTTGAACAGCTTGGTTATATTGGTTCGCTTGGTAGCAATTACTACCGTTAAAACACTCGGCTTCTCGATAGCCATACCGCCAGCGTCCTCTATACTTGTATGAGTAACGTTCATAGCAGGTTTTACCATTTTGTGAATCCCAGGCCATACTGCCTGAGGTATCAAAAAGCATCAAAACTCTCGGTTGCTCCCGAGTTGACACATTGTGTTTAACATAAAGTTCTATATCTTCCGCTTTTGCAGTTTGTAGCACTATTGCTATAACGGTAATAACATAAAAGAGCTTATTCATAGTCTGTACTCGAGAAATACTAGTTAGAAACACTGACAATTTCTTGGCCTATTCCCATCACAATTGTGACATTGTGACGACCCTTATCACCATACTCCACTGTGGCCTCTACCTCTGTCATGTTGCAAACAAAGCCTGCGGTATAATCAAATTGGCGTGGGCAAAATAGCTCCAGCTCACCATTGTTTAAATTCGTCACCGTAGCTTGAAGACCGCCAGGAGTCTGCACTGTTGCACCATCATCAGCGAGCTGCTGCCGTGAACGTAAAAAAACGTTGTTTGGCGCCCTTTGTTCTTGCCTGATCAAGCGCTGCATTTCACCAAATAACAGACTTTCAGCTTCTTCTCGCTCCATCACCGCATGTGTCATTTTAATATCCAGTGTACTGGTACTCATCAGTGTCACCGCTATCGCCATCACAGCCACCACCATTACCATGGCCATGATCAAAACTACCCCTCGCTGTTTTACATTTCCCACGATGAGCCCCCCATGTTGTACATTGAAATAGTGGTTGAGAATACGGTACGACGGATAGCGTCAGTGTAAGTCAACTCACGTCTATTAGGGTCATTTCCTAGAGTGTACGTTCGTGCCTGTACGCCAAAGTCAGGATCGGGTTGCAATACCCTAACCAATACAAAAAGCTGTAACGACAAAATACCACGGGTACCCTCCCAGTCGGCTTCTGTCATATTAGCTGTATGCCTATATCTATCAACGCGACCGTCATAGTCAGTATCGAGTCCGAAAACAAAGCGGATTTGTTCAACCCCCTCAATGACCAACTCATCACTCATTCCACCATTGACGAGCAAACGTTGTCGCCTTAATACCGGAATGGTAAGGGTGCGATTATTGATCACTTGCTGTTCTTCACTGACATAATAAACGTGATGACTGTACGGCCATAGTGTGGCGTTGACACTTGGCATATTAGCGATATTACCCCCAGCAATAAATTCAGCTTGCTCTTGCTGAGCAATAAAGTAATACCTTGTACCTCGGACAGCCGCCATATCAGGGACAAGCCCTACTGTTGTGACCGGGTTTCCTTCCAGAAATTTTACTTGTAGCACTTCTGATTGCGGTCTTGCAGATGTGATACAGCCGAGCGCTGTAGCATTAGTCGTAAATGTAGCCCAAATTGGTCTAAAGTTAGCTGGTTGGTTGTTTGGAAAGCTGCCATTGTTAATTCCACCAGAGCAGTCATTTCCTGGATTTGCTGGCGCACTCTGGTTATCCAGTGTAAACCCTTTGTCGTAAAAGGTGCCCCAAAAACCGACTTGTTCAATATCACGACGCATAATTGACAACGCCAAACGCCCTTTTTCCTGAAGCTCTCCGATTTGCATGGTATCGCTCGTCGTAGCTTTCATTCCAATATAAGTGGCAATAACACCACCTAAAAGCATGGCACCAATAAACATAGCTATCATGATTTCTAGCAAAGTAAAGCCAAGTACTTTTCTCATGGCTCACTCCTAATGAGTACAAATGTCTGCATTACGACCGCCCTGCGCCTATCGTCAGCCACACCACAATCACCTGCGGGGTTATTCTCTAGCGCTGTCATCGCTTGGCGACCGCGCCATGTTACGATGACCTGTACATTGATCCCCGAGGCATCCGCCCCTATCGTTGGATTAATACATACAACTGCATTATCCAATGCGCCTGTGTTTTCTCGCGCTCTAATCGCTCGACGCCAATTGGCAATATCCGTCTGTGCAATGGCTGCGGCATTACAAAAGTTGTTATAACATGCCGTTGTGTCTTGTACCGCCTCAGTACTATTAAAATCAACGTCGTATAAAGTAGCGATATTCGTTGCATCGTTACTACGAATACGGTGCATAATGTCACTGGCCAACTCAACTGCCGCCGCTCTTTGCATTGAGTCAAAGCTTGCTTGTTTTGCTTTTGCTTGCAGCGCCACCGCGCCTAATAACCCAAAGCTCAGAATCATAAAGGCAATGAGCACTTCTAACAGAGTGAAGCCTTGCTGCCTGTATTTTATCCTCATAATGGAACCAGAATATTATTATCCTAGATTCAGTGTAAACAGGATGATTTGAAACTCAATGTGAAATGGTCTGAAAGGTTTATTTAGCCGATGAACGGTTTATTACAGTAGTGCTTTTAGTTGGGAATAAGCTCTTCGGCTCACTTCGTATCGTGCAGATAACGACTTTAAACCAACAAAGTGCTTGTGTCCCTGCGACTCCAATACAGCGATATCATTACGATTGACAAGCGTGCTTCGGTGAATTTGTACAAAGTGTGTGGGAAATTTATCCATCAACGCCTTGAGTGATATATCGACAAGTACGTCAGCCCCTGACTTCAACGTAATACGAGTATATTTATCATCTGCTTGTGCCACAAGCACATCGGCTAATTGCACATGACGAAGCTCATTTCCGACATGATAGCTAATCGTTTCTACTTCTGGGAAAATAGTCATCAATAAAGCCATCAACTTATCTTCGCGCAGCGGTTTCACCAAATAGCCATTAGCATGCAAATCAAATGCCTCAAGTGCATATTCTGGGTGTGCTGTTAAAAAAACAATTTTTATCCGAGGAAACCGCTGTCTAAGTTCAGTGGCAAACGTCAGACCGGACTCACCTGGCATAGAAATATCTAAAAAAATAAGTGTGACCGCCGTTTCATCAAGTACTGGTCTAGCACTTGCTGAGTTATTCGCTTCACCCACACAGACAAATCGCAACTGTTTGTCCATCAATCGTCTAATACGAGCTCTTGCGAGTGGTTCATCATCCACAATGAGGTAAGGTATTAACGTATTCATAACGGTATACAAATAGAAACGGTAAAGCTATCTTCACTGGCATTAACCTGAAAATCAACAGACTGTTCATAATATAGCGCCAAACGACGCTGGATATTACTCAGACCAATACCATGACCTTGGTGAGTAGGTTGTAATGTTGGATTGTAGGAGTTGGCAATCACTATCGTCAATATGCGCCCAGCTCGATGGATAGATATTTTAATATCTGCACCAGAGGGGTTTGGCTCAACAGCATGGCTTACTGCATTTTCTACGAGCGGCTGCAAAATAAGTGCAGGGATACGCTCATCTCCTATGATATTTTCTAGTATCCAGTCATCCCTCAAGCGCTCAGCAAACCGCCAGCGTTCTAGATCCAGATACGCTTTACACATTTGAATTTCATCGTCTAAACGTACAACACTTTGGGTTGACATCGCTGCACGGGATAAATCAGCTAGTGCTAGCGCTGATTTTTCTGCATTGCTCGGATCCAGATGTATCAACTCAGCAACCGTATTTAACGTATTATATAGAAAGTGCGGTCGGATCCTTGCCTGCAATGCTTCTAGTTCAGCCCGAGATAATGCTTCTACCTTGCGGATGTTGTCTGCAAAAATTGCGAGAAAGTGAGCAAAGATTGTCATAATGCACAAACACATTGCAATGTTCCGCCAAAGGTTGAGCTCAACTTTGGCTTCATCAATCCATCCAAGTAGCGTAAATAAGTAAGGAAAGAACCAACTGGTGAGCGCCGTTGCCATCACAAACACTAAGATAAGTATGCCTGCTTCAACAAGATCAGAGCGAGTTTCTACGAAGCGACGTATCACTACTAAGATAGTGAGAGATAAAAAGCTCGTGAAGTGAATAAATAAGCTAACAAGACCCAAACTCTGCCAAAATGGTCCTGAAATGATCAAAGAGTATAAAAAAGCAAAGAGCTGCGAGGCAACTAGTAAAGCCAGTATGCCTCGTTCTGATAATAGTGCTGACAACAACCTAATTCTCGGTGTCATCGCCCTATCCTGCTATCTCAGCTCGACAGGAACTGCAAAGACAACATTCTCTTCTTGCCCTGGATTTTCAACAACGGTTTTACCGCCAAGTTCCTGAAGCCGAGTTATAACTTGCTGTACTAATACTTCAGGTGCCGATGCTCCTGCTGTCACACCAACTTTTGCGACATTTGATAACCATGACTCATCGATGGAAGAGGCGTCGTCAATCAAAAAAGATTTAGTGCCCATTTTATCCGACAACTCTCTCAAGCGATTTGAGTTTGAGCTGTTTTTAGCACCAACAACAAGAAGTAAATCAACTTTGTCTGCCAAGTCACGTACCGCATCTTGACGATTCTGGGTCGCATAACAAATGTCATCTTTACGCGGGCCACTTATGTTTGGGAACTTCTCTCGCAGAGCGTCTATAACGTCAGCTGTATCATCGACAGAGAGTGTCGTTTGGCTACAATAAAACACGTTATTGGCATCTTTAACTTCAAGCACCGCTACGTCTTCGGGTGTCTCAACAAGATAGATACCACCATTAGGATTGTCATATTGCCCCATCGTCCCCTCAACTTCAGGGTGACCATGATGTCCTATCAGCACACATTCAGTGCCTCTTCGACTAGCGCGAGTTACTTCCATATGCACTTTGGTCACTAACGGGCAAGTAGCGTCAAATACTTTTAGCTCTCTGCGCTTTGCTTCGTTACGGACTTGCTGAGAAACACCGTGTGCACTAAAAATGACGATACTGTCATCGGGTACCTCATCCAGCTCTTCAACAAACACGGCTCCACGAGATTTTAAACCATCCACCACATACTTGTTGTGCACAACTTCATGACGGACGTAGATGGGCGCAGTAAAAATGTCGAGCGCACGCTCAACAATACTGATGGCTCTATCAACGCCAGCACAAAATCCTCTTGGGTTTGCGAGCAAGATTTCCATTAATTGCTTACCTCTAGGATTTCAACTTCAAATGTCACTTTTTGACCCGCAAGCGGGTGGTTGAAATCCACCGTTACCGAATCACCAGCAACTTCTCGGATCAACCCAGGTAGATCAGTACCATCAGGTTGAGTAAAGGCAATAATACTACCAACCTGAGCCGGTGTATCTGCACCAAATTTACTTCTATCAACGTAGTAAATATTGTCAGGGTTTGGTTGCCCAAACGCATCTTCTGGCTCAAGCTCAAACGACTTTTCATCGCCTGCTTTTAGTCCCAGTAAGCATTTTTCGAAGTTTTCAGTTAAGCTGCCATCGCCCATAAAAAGCTTGGCTGGTTTGTTATGGACCTTAGTCGAGTCGGCCGCTGAACCATCTTCTAACTTTATTGAGAAGTGAAACAAAACCTCTGATTTTGCTCCAATCACTTGTTCATTCACGATTGTTTCTCCTGTGGTTTATCGCCACTGGTAAAGGCATCAAAAATAAGCAGTGCTGCACCACCAACAATTGCCATGTCCGCAACATTAAATGCCGGATAATGCCAATCCTGATAATAAAAGTGCAAAAAGTCGATCACATACCCGTGGATGATCCGATCGAATAAATTGCCAACTGCCCCTCCGAGTACGAGTGAATATGCAAGACCTAACTGCCAATTCGAAGCCGGAAGTTTGCGCAACCAAAATACTAATAACGTACTAATGGCAATAGCAATACCACTTAAAAAATAGCGCTGCCAACCACCCGCATCACTTAAAAAGCTAAATGCAGCCCCATAATTGTGCATATAGGTTAAATTGAAGATAGGTAGGATATCGATGGACTCATAGAGATCCATCTCGGTCATTACCAGTGCTTTGGTGAAGTAGTCTACTGCAAAAAGCAGTAGACTAAGCCACAACCACACTAGACCACTTTTCTGTGTAGTTTGTGTCACATTTGACTCCTAGGCAAATTGGCGTTGCTCGCCATCACCTTCAACATTACTGATACAACGACCACAAATATCAGGGTATTGTGAGTCACTACCGACATCATCAGTATAATGCCAACAACGGTCACACTTTTTAGCTTCTGTTGCAGTAACGCTGATAAACAAACCATCTATTTCAGTCGAGATAGCATGTTCAGGCTGGCTATTCACCACCTCTACCACTGCTTTTGAAGTCAATAGTACGAAGCGCAGTTCATCACCGATAGCATTTAATTGCTCAGCTAAATCACCACCCGTGTACAGCGTTACTTCAGCTTGTAAAGTCGCACCAATTACTTCTTCTTTACGCGCATTTTCAAGTACACGGTTCACTTCGTCACGTACTGCCAGTAAGTTCTGCCAGTATTCGTTATTTAGTGACCCTTCTGTTGCACCTTCAATTGCATCATACCAAGTATCAGTAAATACGAACTTTCCACGTTCACCCGGTAAAACTTCCCAGATTTCTTGTGCGGTAAAGCTCATGATCGGCGCCATCCAACGTGTCATCGCCTCAGCAATATGATAAAGCGCTGACTGACAAGAACGACGAGCGTGGCTATCACTTTTCGCGGTGTATTGACGATCTTTAATTACGTCAAGATAGAAAGAGCCAAGTTCACCAGTACAGAAGTTCATAAGCTTTTGTGTAACTTGCAACATCTGATACTTGTCATAGGCTGCTTTGATCTCAGTTTGTAGTTGTGCTGCACGCGCTACAATCCAGCGGTCTAGCTCAACCATATCTTCTATCGCTACTAAGTCAGTTTTTGGATCAAAACCGCTTAGGTTAGCAAGCAAATAACGACTTGTATTACGAATACGGCGATAACGATCCGCTGAGCGCTTAAAAATTTCGTCAGATACCGTCATCTCAGCAGTATAATCTGTTGACGCAACCCACAGGCGCAGAATGTCTGCTCCCAGTTTATTCATAATATCTTGCGGTGAAATCACATTGCCCAATGACTTAGACATCTTGTGACCTTTTTCGTCTACCGTAAAGCCATGCGTTAGCACTTGCTTATATGGCGCATGACCGTTGATAGCAACAGAAGTCATCATTGATGACATAAACCAGCCACGGTGTTGGTCAGAACCTTCTAGATACAGATCAGCAGGACCGCTTAACTCCTCGCGGGCATCTACTACACAAGCGTGTGTTACACCAGAATCAAACCAAACATCGAGTGTATCTTGTACTTTAACGTATTGCTGCGCATCAGCATCGCTCAGTAAAGTTGTCGGCTCAAGATCATACCAAGCCTGAATACCTTTCTCATCTACTAACTTGGCAACGGCTTCAATTAAGCTTTCTGTATCTGGGTGCAGGCTACCTGTGTCTTTGTCAACAAATAGCGCGATTGGTACACCCCAAGTACGTTGACGAGAAATACACCAATCTGGGCGACCTTCAACCATGTTTGCAATGCGGCTTTCACCCCACTCTGGTAACCATTCGGTCTTTTTGATTTCATTCAGTGAATCTGTGCGTAAGTTCGCTTGATCCATACTCACAAACCACTGCGGCGTCGCACGGAAAATAATAGGAGTCTTGTGGCGCCAGCAATGCGGGTAGCTATGCGTCAGTGCCTTATGGCGGAACAGCACTCCTTTTTCGTTCAACAGTTCGATAATGCTGTCATTCGCTTTAAACACGTGCTGACCTGCAAAAATTGGCGTGTCCGGTAGATAAACACCATTTGCACCAACAGGGTTTGCAACTTCAAGGCCATAAGCCTGACCTGCTACAAAGTCTTCTTGACCGTGACCAGGTGCCGTATGAACAATACCAGTACCTGAATCTGTTGTTACGTGCTCACCTAAAATCACTGGAACATCAAAGTCCAAGAATGGGTGTACAACACGAAGATTTTCAAGTGCTGCGCCTTTGGCATACCCTAATACATGGAAGTGCTTAAAGCCAAAACGGTCTACTGCATCTTTGACTAATTCAGAGCCAAGTACAATTCGCTGCTCTTGACCTTCATCTTCGATTTGTACCAACGCATATTCTAGAGCACCATGTACCGCTACAGCGCGGTTTGCAGGCAATGTCCAAGGTGTTGTAGTCCAGATTGCAGTACTTACTTCGCCTTTGCCCTCATGGCCATCGGTCAAGCTAAACGCGTCGACAATTGCTGCTTGGTCTGCAAATACAAATTTTACGTCGATAGCTGGAGATTGCTTATCTTGATATTCAACTTCCGCTTCAGCAAGTGCCGAGCCACAGTCTGTACACCAATGAACTGGTTTTGCACCTTTGTGTAGGTGGCCATTTTTGATAATACGACCAAGTACACGAATAGCATTGGCTTCAAAATCAAAATTCATGGTTAAGTATGGTTTGTCCCAGTCACCCAAAACACCAAGACGCTTAAAGTCTACCTTTTGACCTTCAACTTGCTTTTTAGCATAGTCACGGCATTTTTCGCGAAACTCAGCAACTGATACTTTTTTGCCTGGCTTGCCAACTTTCTTTTCAACTTGTAGCTCAATGGGTAGACCATGACAGTCCCAACCTGGCACGTAGGGTGCGTCAAAATCTGAAAGCGTTTTTGACTTAATAATAATATCTTTTAGGATTTTATTTACTGAGTGACCTAGGTGAATATTACCATTTGCATACGGAGGACCGTCATGCAAAATAAATGGCTTTTTACCTTTTTTCGCAATGCGAATTTGACCGTATAAGTCTTCTTCATACCATTTTTTCAGCATCTTTGGTTCGCGTTGCGCCAAATTACCACGCATCGGAAACTCAGTTTCCGGTAGATTTAAAGTATGTTTGTAGTCGCTCATTTATCCTACTTTCCGTATCGGCTACGTTAAAGAAAAACACTGTTTTGCATGACTAACATCTCGGCTGATTTGCTCTGTTAGTTGCGACAATGTTTCGAATTTTTGCTCATCGCGAAGCTTTTCAATCAGCTCCACCTTCATAAATTGACCGTAGATGGTCTCATTAAAATTAAATAGATGCACCTCTAAGAGGGCTTTAGTGCCATTTAACGTTGGTTTAGTACCAACATTAGCTACACCATAATGTGTTGTTTGATTTACCGTTGCAATTACCGCATATACCCCACATACGGGACTGACCTGGCGTTTCAAGGCGATATTTGCAGTACGAAACCCAAGCTCTCTACCCTTTTTCCACCCATGGATAACACGACCAGAGATAGCGTAAGTATGACCCAGCATTTCATGTGCTTGGTTTAAGTCTCCCTGTGCCAGTGCGCTACGGATTAAGGTACTACTCACTCTGCAGTTTTGTTTACGAAAGCTTGCCGTATCCTTAACGTGCATACCAAGTGGTTCACCCACCCGCTTTAGCATCGAAAAATCTCCGGCTCTTTCACGGCCAAAACGAAAGTCGTCGCCAATAGTCAAGGCACGAGTACCGAGCTTAGCTATCAACACATCCCTAATAAATTGCTCGGCATCTTGTGATGCAAACTTATGATTAAAGTTCACACATATCACCCGTTCTATTCCCAATTCTTGCAATAAAACGAGTTTGTCACGCAGTCGAGTTAATCTTGCCGGCGCTTTATCTTTTGCAAAAAACTCCAAAGGTTGTGGTTCAAATAACATCACAGTGCTTGGTAGTTGGTAGTGTTTTGCGTCGCTAATCAGCCCTTTCAAAACTTCTACATGTCCCAGGTGAACCCCATCAAAGTTTCCAATCGTCAACACACAACCAAAGTGATGTGGTCGAATATTATGGATCCCTCGGATTAGTTGCATAGTGCCGTGCCTTTGTGCAGCAAATATCAAAGAGCTCGATTATACCCAAGTTGCTTAAAAATGCGAATCAAGCATCACGGATTGTGTTGAATCTTACCCCGAGCATAAATAGTAGACTGAAATAGCTCACTATCGCGACCGTTAATAAACCACAAAGTAATAAAATTTGCTCTATGAGTCCCCATGCTAGCCAATCAAATTGTATTGCCAAACTATATACAGAGATAGCCATAGCCACCGCCGATACAAAGCATTTTGCCGCAAAAGTTAATGAGAACCCACTTACCTTATACACCCCTTGACGAGATAAATGTCGATATAACAAAAACGCG
Organism: Pseudoalteromonas sp. J010; assembly: GCF_003934235.1. Classification (NCBI taxonomy): domain Bacteria; kingdom Pseudomonadati; phylum Pseudomonadota; class Gammaproteobacteria; order Alteromonadales; family Pseudoalteromonadaceae; genus Pseudoalteromonas; species Pseudoalteromonas sp. J010. The sequence goes on from NZ_RDBW01000050.1 coordinate 24,244, forward strand.
TTGCAAGATGCAGATAAAGAAGTCGCAAGAGCTAAGCCAAGGTAACCAATAAATGGTGCCAACATCAGATTAAATATCATATTGAGCGCCATTGCGATAATCCCAATACGAACCGGTGTTTTGATGTCCTGCCTTGCATAAAAGCCTGGAGCTAAAACCTTAATTAACATAAAGCTAAGTAAGCCAACTGAATATGCTGCGACCCCCATGCTAACTTTATTAATGTTGTCTGCATCTTGCGATACGAACTCACCGTGACCAAATAAAACCGAGATAATAAGTGGGCTTATAACCATTAAACCAAGCATGGCAGGCAACCCCAAAAAGATCACAAAACGCACTCCCCAATCAAGTGTTTTTTGAAAGTCGGAGCCTTTGTCACCCGCATGCAGCTTAGAAAGTGCCGGTAAAATAACAGTAGCAATACCGATACCGAACAACCCAAGTGGGAATTCAATCAGTCTGTCCGAATAGTACAGCCATGCAATAGAGCCTGTAACTAAAAACGAGGCAATCATAGTGTCTAATAATAAGTTAATTTGACTCACTGATACGCCAAATAATGCAGGTATCATTAACGTCCTCACTTTTGTCACCTCAGGGCTTTGCCAAGCAAACCGAGGACGACTTAAGACACCAAGCTTTAGCAAAAATGGGAGTTGAAAAAGTAGCTGCACAATACCACCAATAAATACACCTAAAGCCAGTGCATACGCGCCTTGCTCAAATTTATCATGAAGGAAAATAGCGCAAGCGATAATGGTAATATTAAGTAAAACTGGGGTAAACGCCGCGGCCGCAAAGCGGTTATACACATTTAATACTGCGCCACTTAGTGCAACCAAAGAAACAAAAAATAGATAAGGAAATGTAAGTTTTAATAACGCACTTGCAAGGACAAATTTTTCAGCATCGGCGCCCTCTTGCATCCAATCTATAAACCAGCTTGTGCCAAATAATGCAGCAATGACAGGAGAGCCAATTACGCCTAAGATAGTCACACACAGTAAAATAGTTCCCAAGGTACCAGCGGCTTGTGCAACGAATAACCGTACTTTATCGTCGCCATGTTTTTCTTTGATTTCTGATAATACAGGGACAAATGCTTGAGCAAAGGCTCCTTCAGCAAATAATCTACGTAAAAAGTTAGGAATACGGTTGGCGAATAAAAATACATCGGCGGCCAAGCCTGCGCCCAGTAAATTTGCTACCACAGCATCGCGCACCAGACCGAGCACACGCGAAATCATTGTCATCGCGCTGACAATCATACCTGATTTAAATAACCCTTTTATCACCTTAACTCCTAAATTCAGCGATTAGCAGCAAATTATGCCACAGTCGTTGTGCATTTAGCACTAGGCGCGCTCGGTCAGCTTTGCTACAATACGCGCCATTAACCTAAGTAAGCCTATTGCACGTTAGTGGAATATAAACTGTTTACTCTGGTTCGAACCTGAGATTTTCAAGGCACCATGCAAAGCTACGGCTTTTCATTTTTTGTGCAACTTGGGATATTACGGGTTTACTTGCCTGTGTTAGACAAAAAGCATTACCTTACAATGCCTTTTGCTTGCAGGTTAAGAATTGAGAATAGCCCAAGTCAAGTCTTGGGTGTTGAACATTAGGCCGCGCTTGTTAATTTATATTGACTTTTGCGATTAAAACAGGCATATTCCTCGGCCTTTAAATTAAGCTTATTTTAAGATTGTTAGGAGCAAACCTTGGCTAACATCAAGTCTGCAAAAAAACGCGCTATCACTAGCGAAAAGCGTCGTAAGCACAACGCAAGTCGTCGTTCAATGATGCGTACATACTTCAAAAAAGTAATCGCTGCAATTGAAGCTGGTGATAAAGAAGCTGCAACTCAAGCATTTGCTGTTGCTGCACCTATCCTAGACCGTTACGCAACTAAGGGTCTAATCCACAAAAACAAAGCTGCTCGTCATAAGAGCCGTTTAGTTGCTAAGATTAAAGCACTTTAATTTGTTGCTGGATTGAAAAAACCGACGCTTAGTCGGTTTTTTTATATCTGTAATTCACATGTGTTTATGTCAATGAATGAATTTGGTATAACCACTACACCAATTCTAGATCTGGGTAAAACTTCTTCAACATAGCTGCGATTTTCTTAGGTGAGAATGGCTTTACAACAAACCCTTTTGCGCCACGTTCAATAGCATCTTTTACATTGTCTACCGTTGAGTGGGCGGATACCATAACCACATTGACATTCGGGTTAATCTCGTTAAGCGTCGCAATTAACTCTTTACCATCACCATCTGGTAACTCAATATCCAAGAAGACAATATCAAAGTGCTGCTCTTCACATGACTTTACGCACTGTGTTGCTGTTGAGGCTTCACGCACATGGTCAATGCCTAAGTGCATCAAGGTTTGATGTAAAAAACTGCGAACTGTCCCTACATCATCAACAATTAAAATAGAGATACTTTGATCCATAGTCCTTTCCCGTAGGCTGTAATGTAAAAATAGGCTATTATATTTAGCATAGAAGCATTATAGAGACCTGCAACTAAAAGGCTACTTAAAGCATGGCAAAAACATCAAAAAAACAATCGCTTTTAGGCCAAGTACAGCCCAGCACCAAAAAACCAATAAAGCGCAAGGTACAAAACCATCGCACCTCACCGCAGCAGGTAGCTGCACTGAAAGCGCAACAAGCAGCAGCACTTCAAAATCAACAAAGTAGCCTAAATGAGGAAAAACCAAAGCGCAAAGCAAAGTGGATAATACTTGGTGTGTTACTCGCTTTATTTATTGTTTTTCCAAAGCCAAAATTAATTACTTATGAAAAATTAGGTCTTGTTGCAAGCAGTGTTTATTGGCCAGGGCTACCAGGGATAGATCCTGTGCTATTTGATTCAAATTTACACCCTCAGCCCGCGCTTGAGCGTAATACTCTATACCTGTGCCACAATTTGAAAAAACCAGACACGTGCCAAAAGTACCAAATAATCAAACAAGAAGGTTTTATTGCTGCAACCATCAAATTGATTAAAGGATAGCAATAATTATACCTTAAAAGAGGCATTTAACTTTTCAGCGATAAGATTAATTGCATCCACGCTCATTGCCACTTCCAAAAAATGGGTGCAATACCAGCAGTTGATTATTAACAGTAATCTCAATAAAACTAACGCCAACAGCGGGGGCTAAAAAGCATTTATTTTTGGAACAATAGATGCTTATCGAAAAGCGCGTGCTTTAATAGTCATCGCTTCTAGTAACTCAGTTCTATCAATCAACTTTCCTGCTATCACATGTACAACCTCCCCCTCTTTTTCCAGTATGCCCTTTACTTCTAGTAGTTGAGCTCCCATATAAGCCTGTTTTTGTGCTCTTGCTGTGCCAGACCAAACAATTACATTCATATTGCCCGTTTCATCTTCCAACGTAAAAAAGGTGACTCCTTTTGCAGTTCCAGGCGATTGCTTTCCAGTGACAAGACCTACCACTGTTACTAAGGACTTATGTGTGCGGTAAAGTAATTCATTTGCTTTCACCGTACGACTGATCAATTTAGCTTGTTCAAGTTGCTTAACTGGATGGGTTCGCAGGGAAACTTTAGTGGTATTGTAATCTTCTCGAAGCTCCTCAAACTCACTGGTTTGAAAGTGATTATATTGGGGTGCAGATTCTTCAAGTTCAACAAATAGTGGCAAAGCCCTACTTTGATCTGCCAAAGACCACCTCGCGGCATAACGACTATCAACAAAGCGATGTAAAGCATCTGCTGAAATCAACTTTTCAATCGTGCTTTTCGCAATACCAACTTGTTGTAACTGTGCGATCCGATAAAACCCGCTGTCAGGTCTTTGTTGTGTGATATGCTGCGCCTCAGTCTCACTTAAGCCCTTTATTAGCCTGAGCCCTAACCGAATAGCAAAAGTGTTTGTGTTATCTGCTTTCACAACTAGGTGATGATAGTCTGAGTGGTTTATACAGATAGGTAGAATAGTCACATTATGTCTAGCGGCATCTTGCAACAGCTGTGAAGCCGAATAAAACCCCATTGGTAAGCTATTAAGTAACGCAGTATAAAACATAGCTGGGTAATAGTATTTCAACCATGCAGAGGCATAAGCCAGCACAGCAAAAGAGGCTGAGTGACTTTCAGGAAAACCATATTCACCAAAGCCACAGATCTGCTCAAAAATACGCTCAGCAAACTGTGCTTCATAGCCCCGCTCCAACATGCCTCGAATGAGCTTTTCTTTAAACTGCATCAGCTCTCCGGTTTTTTTCCATGACGCCATGGCTCGGCGTAGGCTATCTGCTTCTCCTCCCGTGAATCCAGCTGCAACCATAGCTAGTTTTATCACTTGTTCTTGGAAGATGGGAACCCCCATGGTCCTCTCTAATACCGATTTAACCGCTTCAGATGGATAGCTTACCTGTTCTTCTCCCTCTCGGCGCTTTAAAAATGGATGAACCATATCACCTTGAATAGGCCCTGGCCGTACGATTGCAATTTGAATCACCAAATCATAATAGCAAGCAGGCTTGAGCCTTGGTAGCATACTCGTTTGAGCGCGTGACTCCACTTGAAATACCCCGATGCTATCGCCTTTTTGCAGCATTTTGTAAACCAAAGGGTCGTCTTGCATACGCGTTAATTGGGCTAAATCCAAGCTTTTATCTGTATGTTGAGCTATATAACCAAAGCACTTGCGTATTGCGCTTAACATTCCCAACGCAAGTACATCCACTTTAAGCAGCTTTAGTGTTTCTAAGTCATCTTTATCCCATTGAATAATCGTGCGCTCGGGCATGGCTGCATTTTCTGTGGGAACTAGCTCATGCAGCGGGCTTTGTGAGATCACAAAGCCACCAACATGCTGTGATAAGTGCCTTGGAAAACCAATAATTTCATTTACAAGTTGAATAAAATGCTGTCCCTTTAGCGAACTTGGTTCAAAACCAAGCTCAACCAACTGCGCTTGCCAATTAAGCCCTTTATCACGCCTATTCAAGTGCTTAATAAAGTACTCTATTTGCGCCATCTCAATGCCTAGAGCCTTACCGACATCACGCATTGCACTTTTTAAACGATATGTGATCACCGTTGCAGCAAGCGCAGCCCGTTTGCGGCCATACTTATTGTAAATATACTGAATAACTTCTTCGCGGCGTTGATGTTCAAAGTCCACATCAATATCCGGCGGCTCATTGCGCTCTTTACTGATGAAACGTTCAAATAGCACGCCCACTTGTCTAGGATCGACTGCGGTAATTTCCAAACAATAACAAACGACAGAATTTGCCGCTGATCCGCGTCCTTGATACAGGATGTCATGTTGCTTGGCATACATCACAATATCGTGAATAGTAATAAAGAAAAATGGATAGTCTAGCGCTTCAATTAGTGCCAACTCTTTTTCTATTGTCGCGGCAATTTCTGGCGGTACACCATCTGGAAAACGAGTTTTTTTACCTTTTTCAACCAGTGAACGTAAGTAAGCCATAGGTGTTAACCCTTGAGGCACAAGCTCTTGAGGATATTGATACGCTAAATTGGCTAAATTAAAATCACATTGCCTAGCAATATGCTCACTCTCTTCAAGTAAGCTAAGTGCATATAGCTTTTTGAGCTTGGGAATAGGCCTAAGCGCAAACTCAGCATTGCTGATCATAAACTCTGGAATATCACTGATCACACGATTCAAGCGGATAGCGGTGAGCGTATGCTGTAGCGCCAGTCTGGATGGACAGTGCATTAATACCCCACCAACTGCACATAGAGGTATATGATAGGCTTTTGCAAGTTTGATACAATGCGCAAAATAACGGTCGTCTTCTACAGCTAATTTGCGCTGATAAGCAATCCATACTCTGTCGTGATGATATTTACAAAGCCACTGTACTGATTGAGTATCTTGGATATTGCCTTGTGGTAGCCACAATAGTAAAACATGTTTAAGGGACATAATATCCCATTCACTCAGTTGATAAGCGCCCTTTTCACTGCGTCTACGAGCGTTGCTAATCACTCTACATAGTTCAGAATAAGCAAGTTGATTTGGACAAATCGCAACAAACTTAATGTTCTGGTATTTTAATAAGCTCCCTATAATAAGCTTTATCTTGAGCTTATGCTCTTGTATATAGGCGTGAGCACGAACAATACCCGCTAATGAACACTCATCGGTAATAGCAATAGCACTGTAACCTAAAAAGTCCGCTTGTTTTACCAGCTCTTCTGGTCGTGAAGCTCCGGTTAAAAACGAAAAATTACTCTGGCAAAATAGCTCTGCATACGACATTAACTAAACACCCCATGGATATACCATTGATTACTTTGCTCGCGAAATACCCATAAATGCTGGTCTTGTTGGTTTTGCACAATAAAATAATCACGTTGAACTGGCTCACCATCCCACCATCCGGATACTATTCGCTCAGGGCCTGAGATGACTCTGACTTTTTCACATAAAGGCCGTGGCTCAGACAACAAAATAGTCGGTCTTGGTGGAGTTTGAATATTGCTAATATCAGGTGTACGACTATACGTACTAGCTTTCTCGGGGCGAGGATCTCCCGTTAATTTTAGGTGCTGCACAGCTTGATCACCAAGTTTTGTACATAAGATAGATAATAACCCCTGCTGGGATATCGCACTTTGTTGGGCTGAAAATAAATCCTGCACCGTAGCATGTTGTGTTTCTAGTTCATCGACTTTTAACGATACGCTTTGTACTGGGGCCTCGAGCGTAATAGACTCCAGTTTTAGATCTAGCAGTCGTCGCCAATATGATATGCGATATTCGGGCTCAGCACTGTGTAACGTGACCTCCAAAGCGTTTTTGTCTCTCAGCACAAATGTAAAGTTGACAGCTCTGGTCACTAGACTGCGTTTTTGTAAAAACATCGATAAACGTGATAATAGATACCCTATTGGCTTATCTAGCCACGCAACGACTTCCACTTCATATAGTAAAGGGGCTGTTAGCTCGAATACCTCAGGAGGATGATAAAAAGTGGGAGTTTCTCTTAGCTTACCAAATAAGCAACCAACATAATGCACCAGCTCAGTATCAAACCGTTTTGCTAATTCAGACAGCGTAAACTGTTCCAACTGCGCTACCGTTTTCACGCCTGTGCGCATCAGCTTATCTATCACTTTTTCTGCAAGAGTCGTGTGCTGCAACGTCACTTTACTCAACGCATAACGAGTTTGTGAGGCGGTTAATTGCAAAGTATCGTTGTGGCTCCGCGCTAATAGCTTAGCCATGGTTATTGATGCGCCAACACCATAGTGGTAGCTGACCTCTAATTGACGTAGTTGCTCGGTAATCACGAGCCAATAGCAGCTCAAATCTTTGTGTAAAGACAACATACCATCTACTTTAAGCGCAATACCATTAGGTGGCTCTATCACCAAATCAGCGCTAACTTGGTACAGTGCATCTGCAATTTCAAGCAACTGTTGACGCTCTAGCTGGCTATCATATGATACAACATGAAGCTGCATACATAATGCGCAGGCCGTACCTAATCCCATGCCAATTTTTATGCCTTTTTGCTCTGCAACAGAGTTTAATTGCACTACCTGATTCTTGCGCCCATCAATGATAACAACAGGCGAGATAAAATCAGTTGTAGTTGCTTGCTTACTTATTCCCTCCAGCTGCAGCATTGGAAAATAAAGATATATCCACATAATTAGCTCGTTAACCGCTGATCATATCCACAAGGCATGGTGATACTCTCGTCAATATTCGGTAAGGTTTGCTTTTCAAGTTCCGGCCAGTAGTTTGTATTACGCAGCTTAATGGCATGCTGAGAAAAAGACCCTCTTTGCTTTTTTATCGACACCTGTAAGGCACAGGGCTTTGCCTCTAGTACCAAAGAAAGAGAAAAAGGCAAGGTACTCATGTATTGCCCTTGATGTAAAACAAATAACCGACTATCGCCAGATTGTGCGGCTAACTGCAAACGCTTCACCACAGCGATAGAAAGCGCATCCTGCCAAAGTACTACAGCACTCGATGCTCCGCTTTTTAAACATTGCTCAGCAGCCCATAATGCTTCGCTATCACTTTTTGGCTGCAATATTACAAACTCACTTAAGTCTAGTGATAAGTAATTAATTGCAGCAGCCTGCACTCGGCCCGGTGGATTAATTAACACCTTTAAGCGCTTTTCTTGTGCAAAATGAGGCAGTATTAGACGCAGCTCCCCTATACCAACAGCCGTTTGAATATCTATCACACCATGCTTAGGCCAGCCTCCTTGCAAAGCACTATCAAGCAAGGTAAACCCGGTACTTACCGCTTCAGGCTTACATACTCGACCACGTCCGCGCCAAAGCAAATTTTTACGCTCAAGAAGCTCTAGATAATTAGCCATAACCCACCGACACTGTTTATATATACAGTATATTTAAATCTGTAAGGATCGCAAGTAGATCATAAAAAATCGAGATAGGACCTCGCTCAAAAGCATAGGAGTGAATATGGGGTCAGCCAACAACTTATACCAATTTGCTTAATTAAGTGGTCTATTTTGAGGCGAGAAAATCTTGTCGATAACGAGGCAAAAATTTTGCTATTTAGTTGTTCTAAATAAGAAATTTTTAACGCTGTTAGCGTCAGATTTACTCCTTCAAATTGAGCAAGTATTAAGTCTAATTGGTATTATGTTAGTTTGTTTAGAGACATGAACTATGTTGAAGCAAAAGGTTTGCTACTTACTTGTTCTAAATAAGAAATTTTTAGCACTGTTAGACTTGGATTTATATCTTCACATTGAGCAATGTATTAAGAAAAATTGGTATATACCACCTTTTGACATCATACAGACAAGGCGTAAAAATAGATTTTAGTATACGGTGAGCTTTTATTTAGGTTGTGAATAGATTCAATAAGAAGGAACTTTTACTTTGAATAATTAAGTTTGCTTAGAGGAGACAATGCAAACTGGCGGAGTGGACGGGACTCGAACCCGCGACCCCCGGCGTGACAGGCCGGTATTCTAACCAACTGAACTACCACTCCGCAGTGATAGATTTTCAAGATATCTTAATGGCGGAGTGGACGGGACTCGAACCCGCGACCCCCGGCGTGACAGGCCGGTATTCTAACCAACTGAACTACCACTCCGCAGAGA
>NZ_RDBW01000006.1:0-130841 GCF_003934235.1 Pseudoalteromonas sp. J010
TTAAGTTAAGTGGTCTATTTTGAGGCGAGAAAATCTTGTCGATAACGAGGCAAAAATTTTGCTATTTAGTTGTTCTAAATGAGAAATTTTTAACGCTGTTAGCGTCAGATTTACTCCTTCAAATTGAGCAAGTATTAAGTCAAATTGGTATTATCGCCGCTTCATGCCCATCTAATGCTTTCCTTACCTTTACTTGCAGTTGTGGAATAACACACTCTTCAAACCAGTTATGCTTTTTCAACCATATTTGGTTTCTAGGACTTGGGTGAGGTAGCGGGATCATGTTTTGGGTTTCATAATTTGCTGCTTTTACCATGTCTGTCACTGATGAGTACTGCGGTAAATAATATCGCTGTGCGTATTGACCGATAAGTAAGGTCAAAGACACTTGTTTCAGAGATGCGAACACCTGTTGATGCCACTTTGGCGCGCACACTGCCTTTGGTGCTAAATCACCTGATTTACCTTTACCGGGATAACAAAACGCCATTGGCATGATGGCAAAGAGATCTGGATTATAAAATTGCGCCCGCTCCACAGCAAGCCAACTGCGCAATCTATCGCCGCTAGGATCATTAAACGGTAACCTGCTGTTATGCGCTTTCAATCCCGGAGCTTGTCCAATGATGAGTATTTTCGAAAGACTATTTCCCTGAATAATTGGGTTAGCCCCAAGAGGTAACTCAGGTTCGCAGAACCGACATAAATTCACTTGTGTAAAAATATCCATTTTAGCTTGCTGGTTTTGGCAATAAAAAACAACCAAGATTATCGCATAGCAACGCTTATCCCCCAATGCACTGAAGCTTTTATTTAATACTTACTTAGTTTAACTCCATTTGAAGCCTGTTGTGTAACCGACTCCCACCATAACAACTAGACGAAATATACAAGTACAGAATATCACCCAACGGTAGCAGCTCAAGTTATGTCAATTGAGTATCACGCCATGAAAACAAGTGCGAATCACTATCATTTAGATGCAAATTATTGGATAATAATCTATTACTCTTGTTGTACTTTTAAGGGGTACTATGCCTAATCAGGATAACACTAAAATTCAGGCAGCTTTATACAAATCGCAAGTAATCTCACGTTTTTTAATCGCTATAATCGGCGGCTATTTTGTCACCGTTATGGCTTCGTCTCTGCTTGCTTTAACCTTACCAATAAAGCGCTTAGATGCGCTTTTATACGCATTAACAACAGGCATTCTTTTTTATCCTATCACCTTTATATGGGTATTCGGATGCCGCTCTTTTAGAAAGGTATTGCTTAGCATGATTGGAGTACTTTGTATTCTTTACGGCACGTTGACACTGCTTGGAGGCAAGCTGTGAGGGAGTCATTTTTTCGTAGTATGACTTGGTTACACACCTGGGTTGGCTTACTCGTTTGTTGGTTGCTATTTTTAATCTTCTTTGCTGGGACTGCAAGTTTTTTCAGACATGAAATTAGCTTATGGGCGCAGCCAGCGACACATCATTTACCGCAATATAACCATGCTTTTCAACAGCAAACCGTTACAAAAAGCATAGAACGCTTTCAACACACTGCTCCCACAGCTGAATCTTGGCGTATAGAAATGCCAACCGAGCGCCGCCCAAGTCTTTTACTTATGTACTCTGAGAAACCCAAAGAAGGAGAAAGAAGAGGGAAGCGCCATTCAGAATACTTGGATCCGATCACACTAGATGCGCTACCTGAGTTTAGAGATACAAAAGGAGGCAACTTCTTCTATCGCCTTCATTTCGACTTACATTATATGAATGCAATAACCGCACGGTGGATTGTATGCTTCGCGACCTTATTCATGCTGATTGCGCTAATCTCTGGTGTGGTGATCCATAAGCGTATTTTTAAGGATTTATTTCAATTTAGAAGCAAAAAAGGTCTTCGAAGTTGGTTAGATGCACATAATGTCTCATCCGTCATTGCTTTGCCTTTTCATATAATGATCACCTACACCGGTTTGGTTACGCTAATTTTTATGCTGTTACCACAACCTGCGCAGCAACGCTATGAAGACAAGCAAACGCTAAGAGCCGAGCGCTATCCTCTACTTGCGACAGCACCTGCTACAGGGCAGCCGCTTCAGGAGCTTGCGTTAAATAAAGTATTGGATCACTATTATACTAACTCAGGTAATGCTCCACTTCGCCGTATCGTTATTTCATCACCAAACGATGCAAGTGCAACTATAAAGCTTTATGCCAACGCGGGGCGTGCTGTACAGGATGACCCGCCGAGCTGGATGTACAATGCCGCATCTGGTGAGTTATTAAAAACACACAATGTCAACTTATCTGGTGCAGAAAACCTCTACGGCGGCATGATAGCACTACACACAGGACGGTTGGCAGAGCCGACCCTGCGATGGCTGTACTTTATTGCAGGACTCGCAGGCTGCGTAATGATAGCAACAGGTGCTGTCATGTGGGCTAAGAGACTACGCCAAAAACTTAAGAGAGATGAAAAGCCAGGCTTTGGCCTTAAACTGGTAGAGTCTCTAAACTTAGGTACAATAATGGGTCTACCAGCGGCAACGGCAGCATTTTTCTATGCCAATCGTTTATTACCCACGGAGCTTGTTGCACGCGCAGACAAAGAGGTACTCGTATTCTTTATTGTCTGGGCTATCGTTGCCATCGCTGCCTGTTACAAATCGGATAGATTAGCTTGGCAACTGACGGCTAAAGTAAACGCGCTCGCATGGGCGGGACTTCCTGTAGTGTCCATGCTCACGATTGAAGGGAACTTGGTGAGTTATTTAATACATAAACAGTGGGTATTATTTGGTTTTGACGCACTGGCTATTGGTATTGCCGTAAGCTTTTTGGTGCAAGCTAGGAAGTTAGGTCGCTCCCAAGTAACACCAGCCGCACCCTCCCGCCGCTCTCAACGCGAGGTTAAGATCTGATGCAATGGCTGATATTTTTATTTTGTCTACTTGCCTTTATGGGATTTGCCATAGCGAAACCCAACCACTATAAAGAAGTACTAGGCAAACGCCCAAAAGGTAATATAACAAGTCACTTAAATATTGCCAGCTGGCTTTGTCTTATAGGCAGCCTGATACTGTCAATCGTAACTCAAGGCGCATATGGTAGCGTACAATTTATTGGTTACATGACAGTAGCAGTGCTGCTACTGGTGGCTATTTTTGCAACCAAGCCTCAGTATTTCAGATCACTATTTTACCTAGTGAGCTTTAGCATCGTATTGTGCTCACTATATTGGATCATTATTTAACTAAGGCGCTGCTTGCAGCGCCCTTTTCAGATCACTATTTTACTAAGGTTTCTTAGTTAACCCTTTGAAAGAACAACATTTAGCACAAAATATCGCCAGCACTCCACTTCAAGACGTAAATTTACTAACTCAAACCACATACACTTGGTAAAATTCTGATCCAATTCGCTCTTTTTGATTGGTTAGTTAGTAAAAATATGATCTATATATTTTCTCTTTGCATTAGCTTAGTAAAAATCTGATCCAAACAAGGGAACATAACCCTAAAATTACAAACCAACAGAGATTAGGGATGTGCTAACTCATGGCTTTTAAACTCACAGCATATTATTTCTTTATCTAGCGTGTCTATTTTAGGTAATTGAAAAGCTGATGGTGAAAGTTAACCTTAATGTCACTGTCCAACTCAGTTAGTAAAATTACGATCTAATACATGATGGGAGTGATGATAGGCCTTGAAGCCGCTATTATTTCCACCGATACGATATTGAGGAATAACAGCGGCTGAAGTCATTGGCTACTGCGAAGCTTACGTACTAGAGTAAACTCACAATGTATCGCTTAGCTCTTATGAAATGAGTGCCCTTTTTATCGTGAGCCACGCTGGGTTGTTGCCTTCCAGTCTAACTGCATATCCCAAACATATCGGTGTTGGGGGGCGAGTGGTTGCTGCGAGTCATCAACTTGCTCAAGCACGTTTTTTGCTTTCACTAAGGTAGCATCGCGACCAAATAAGTAGCTTTGCTCATGCACAATCGTCAAGTATGCTTTATTCAATGCCAATGCACGCGCTTTTGAAGGTGTAATTAGCTCATATATATTTTCAATAGCATTCACTTTCTCTGTATTTAGCGAGCCATCCTTGTTGAACCAGCGCATTAGCATTTCTTGATTTTGCCTAAACTCATCCCCTCCTCCGACACGCATCATATAAGTTAAAAACTCTCCTTGTACTTCACCTTTATTTGGCACATCTTTTATATCGTGTAAATTGATATAACCCCAACCAAGCTTACCCTCAACTTTTCGCGCAAACGAGAAAGTCTGATCATACGTAGAGCCGATCGTCTTGTGGCAGCCATTACAAAACGCTAATTCTTGCTCATGCTGCGGACGAAGTTGCCCCGACTTGTCTTCGATGTATCCGTTAATGGTCCAGCCGAAGTTGTTGTTAATCCCTAAATCACCAAGGTAAAGTGTTTGAGGGTAGTTTTCAAAAGACTTTTCTTTTGCTTCACGATAATAAGCGGCTCCCAGAGATTGTTTTGACTTAAAGTTATGCTTTTTCATATAGCGTACTTCTTTCATTCTGGGCGCGTTAAATATCTGCCCATTATCGTCTACTCCTATGTAACGAACAGTATGCAAAAACTCAGTATCTTCTGGGTACAGCTGATGGGCAAGCTGGATGTGCTTCGCATCTCCAACATAATGTAGGCGGCGTTTTATTTTATTTACTTGGGCTATTTTGCCATCGCCATTTAAATCCTCACCAACTCGCAATTCTGAAATTAAGGGCGTAGATATTTCGTCAAGCCCCTTTACAGCCAACTCCACTAAACTCAGATTTGTTAAGTACACATCTTGGTTATACGCATCACCTTTTTCTCTGAAAGCGTCGGCAAGCCTTATCATCACATCCCCAGTTGAGCCGTTGGTTGGCCAAAAGGTGCTAGGAAAAGGTTTATAATTAAATGCCACCCAACCACTACCGTCATTCGCTATCCCTAATTCATTGAATGCTTTATCTGGGTATGCCAAATCTTTGATTGGTGTTATTTCGCCTTTCCAGCTCGGGTCATTTTTAAGCTTTTCAATAAAAGGTGTGTAATTGTCTTGAYTAACCCAGTTAGTAATATCTTGATCTGAAATACGCTTAATAAGTTCAGAGCGGTCTATAAACAAGTTTTTCCAGTGGTTTTTGAACCCCAAATCAGAAAACTCATAGGCACCTTGTAAGTTTGCATCTCGCATCATGTTCGGCCTACTTTTATCGTCGTATGACTGATGACACGCGTAGCATGGGTTCTTCACGCCATCTGTTTTTGTGTAACACTGAGGTGGGATAACTGATTCAGGGTTATAAACTTCATTATGTTCCATATATGCAGTAGCGGGAATATCATCTCCTGGCTGATAAGGTGGCGAAGCTTGCGCTACTTCTAACAACGTATTGTTCACTATGTTAGGTTGCTCGTTATCGCAACCAACTATGCTAATACAACTAAAAAGTACGGTAAAAAGGCTAACGTATTTCACTTTTATGACTCCAAAATTTGGACAAAAAAATGCAGTGCATCGATAAATGCACTGCCATCTATTTAGTTATTTTGCTTTGGATCATAAAGCCATAGCGTATTGTTTTCTTGGAAGCCATCTTCACCGATAATGATGCGACCATCTTCCATCACAATCACGTTGTCAGGTTGTGAGAGTTGATTCACATCACAGCGCTCAGCACCAGTAAGTGAAGAGCGGTACGTCGATCCCATCACAACTGGCTCAATACGTGTTAAGTTATAGTTATTGTCGATATGTGCTCGATATACACCGCCACAATCTTTCACCCGTGCTGAAAGTTGAATATCACCTTCACCATCAATCATGGTTTTATCTATATCTGCAATCCCGATATACATATACGCTTTATCAACGACTTCTCCAGGCACCACATCTTGTCCGGTTACAGCCTCCAAAACGCGGTTATGATTAATACTAATGCCCTCAAGCTTGCGCCATTCAGCCGTTGCGCCCTTTTGACGTGCAGCTTGTCGTGACTCGAGGAAAATAGCTCTGTTATCCATAGGTTTACCAGCTGTTACTTTGCCGCCACCATTTTCTATGGTTGGATAGGTTGCAGCCCCTGTCGCCCACGCTTTAACGTCCGCAACAGACAAGTAGCTTGTTTGCCCTTCCACATAGTCTGATGTATTAATACCATCATACTCAGCAATCCAAGTTTCAATTTGCGCATTACTACCTCGGCCAAGCTCCACCCAAGAGATGTCAAAACCGGTAACAGCGGGATCTGTCAATCCGCTATCTTGCTTTAATTTTGCCGCATATAGCACACCTGCACTTAAATCTTCAGGTTGATCGGCAATAAACTTAAACAATACTCCACCGGTATCATCTTGTGATGAATAAACAGTGCGACGATCCGGCATCACGACTGAGTTTTCATGTTCATATCGTCCGATTGTGAAGTGCTTCACCACATCTGGAGTGTCTGTTGTCGGGTTTTGGATCTCTGCAATATAGCCGTAGCGATATGGATTAGGAAAGTCAGGTGCTGTCAACGCTTCCATCGTGTCATTCCCTGTTTCGGCAGGGTTATTCCACTGTGGATCTTGTGTCGTATCAACCGCGGACCATACAATCCACTCTTCAGAAGTTAGCGGAGTTCCCCAAGGAGAAACTGAGCCAAAGCAATTCGCCGCAGTGCCTTTAACACCATCAAAATCAACCATCATTGCTTCTTCAATTGACCACTTACCAGTTGTCGATTTGCTCATTTTTAAACGGCTTACGCCACCAGGGTAGGCTTCCCAGTTTGTAAACAGGTAACCAGAATCCGCAGTTACTGGAATAAAGCCATTAAAATCAGGATTGTCGTTTTTAATGATTTCTTCACCTGTGGAGATACTGTAATGTACCCCAAGACCGCCAGCTAATCCTTTGTCACCTAGCTGCGAGAACTTATCACCTGTTTGCCCCAAAATTTGGTATTGGCCAATTGCAGAAACCACCGTTTGTTGCTCCATGGTTGATGCAGGTACTGGAGCACTGGGTATATTAGATGGCAAGTTATTAAAATTCACACCTGTGAGGACACCCACTGTACCTGTATTAAAAGGCGTGTTGTTAAAGTTATCTGTCTCAGTGTTTGTGTCATTTGGATGTTGCACATTAAAGAATAAATCACCACCTTGAGAGAGGAAAAGACCCGTTACCTCTGCACCTGCTGGTACCGTTGCGATACGGACTAGACCAGGAACACTATAACTACCGTCACGACCATCCGTACCGTCAGTACCATCCACACCGTCCTTGCCGCTGGTGCCATCAGTGCCATCGACACCATCCTGACCATTGGTGCCATTTGTTCCATCTTGACCCGCAGTTCCTTGCTCACCTTTCGGGCCCGTGGCGCCTTGCGCACCATCGTCACCGTCACAAGCTGTCAGTGCCATGGCAACTGCCGCTGCTATTAAAGAATATGCTACACGCTTCATGAGTTACTCCAGTTCCTAAGTATTATTGTTTTGAAAAGCGTGCAACAGTGTGAAGTGTTCCTGTTACAGTTGACTGAATGATTTATTAACCATTTCCTACAGGAATAAGACACGATGGCCGTTGTCTCACGACCATTGAAATAAAAACCCAAAAAGGGTACTGATTGTAAAGGGGGTTTACACTACTCTTGCTCTATTGCTTCATGCTCCATATAAATAAGTGCTTCAGTGTCAAAGCCATATCTATCAGATGTCGCTTTAAATTTATTCATAACGGCTTCAGACACTTTCGGAGTTCTTGAAAGTAACCATAGATAATCTCGGTTATAGCTTGTTACAAAAGCATATTGATAGTCTTCATCTAATTCAAACACCACATAGCTTCCATAAAATGGACCAAAAAATGATACTTTAAGGTGTGCTATTTCCTTATTTGCAACAAACTTGGCCTTTCCTATCGCTTCTTTCCACACTCGCTCTTCTGTTACATACCCACGATTAACAACCTTGATAGAGCCATCTGAATTCTGGCTGTAAGTCGCAGTAACATTTTGCATTCCTCTCTCAAATGCGTGATCCAACCTTGCAATTTCGTACCAAGTACCTTGGTATCGCTCAACATTAAATTCTTCGACCGGTTCAATTCCATTTGGCAGTCCGGTGCAGGCCGCCATCGATATGGTCACGATCGCACCCAAAAGTAGCTGTCTTAATTTCATTATTGTCTCCAATTTTGTCATCCTAATCATACGCGCTTATTAATGTTGTAGATTAGATCAAAATATAATTAGTACTTGGTATGTAAAGAAAGTAGTGATTTACCGTTTAACATGCCAATTTTTCCCGATTTATTTTACACTTATAAAAATTTATCTCAGCAATGCCCCATGGATACAACACAAAACAAAAAAATACTAACTCGTGGCTTTGGTGCAAAGACAGGTCATGTTGCCTTTTATATTGAACATCCACCAGCCATACTTTCCTATAAGAACATCAGTAAAATCATACCCCTAGAGGGTGGAGAGATTGATTATATCAACAACCAATGTGGTAATGGCTGGCGGAAAATATTTAATGTTTTTGCCAAGTTTTTGTTCGCGGCTCAGTTGCCAGATCACAATATTACTAACTTCCCAAGTTGGCAGTCATATCGAGATAGCGCTTTATTACAAGCCTCAAGCCAAGAAGCCCTACTCTTTTCACCACCAGATTTTTCAATAAAATCATACAACTGGCATATAATTGCAGGGCGAACATATGCTAAATCGCTATTGAAAGATCAGATTTTTACTAACAGCTTGATATGGTTAGATGATGAGTTTGCAGTAGATACAGAGTTAAACCTGATCGTTTCACCATTTTTAGACTATCGCCAGCTAAGTAATATAAAAATCAATAGGTTAGCAAATATAATTAAGGGAAACTAAGCTCATTTCTGCCATCATTGACGTTAATTTGACACTCTTAGATCACACTTTTACTAGGTAAAAATGTGATCTAACGTAAAGCGCTTTAGTATCAGATCATCATTTTACTAACCCAACTAGCAGTTATATTGCTTACAAATCGGCTTCTTAACGTCGAAATATGGGATAAAACAACAGAAAGCGAGCAATCTAGATCAATATTTTACTAACACCACTTATACCAGTTTGCTTAATTAAGTGGTCTATTTTGAGGCAAGCAAATTGGTAGTAGACTTGGTAAAAACTTGCTCTATTTTTTGGTTGCAACAACACCTGAAAAACCAAGTGCCTTGAAATAGGGTTTAGYGACCCCAAACCCTGCTGCATCGAGTAATTCCGCTAAGCGTATTTTATCGACTGGAAAAAACTCATGTTCTAAATTGACTCGCATATGCTGCTCACCTTTCTCAGATAGCCCCAGTTGCTTACAAGCGATAAGCTGTGCGTCACGTTCAAAAGACGTCACCGGCTTCTCCAAATCAGCAATAAAAAGGTGACCATTGGGTTTTAGCTGCTCACTCATTTGTTTAAATAACCGAGCCTTATCGCCATTGTCTTTCACAAAGTGCATCACCAATAAGCACAGCACAGCATCAACTTGATAGGCCGAAGGCGAAAGCGCACCATAGTGAAGTTGAACACGTGAGTTGATTTTCAGCTTAGTAAAATATTGATCTGCTATTTCTAGCATATCAGCAGATACATCCTGCGCGATAAAACGCCACGTATGGTTAAGCTTTGCTAACTCAACCACTTCCTTTCCTGTTCCAGCACCAACGATCAGAATTGTCGCATCATCAGGATAGAGCGCTAATAATTGAGCGCTACTTAACTGATGAAGTAACTCATAACCTGGTACTAGTTTAGTGATTCTTGAGTCGTAGTTTTGGGCTTCTTCGCCCGTAAAAGTCGGCATCCAAATTTCCTTATGTTTGTGGTACCAAATGTAATGATGAATAGCCTCCAGGCTGCTTATCGACATGGATCCGCGTTGCGATCCGCTCACTCATTTGCGCTACGTGTGAGATCACACCAACCTTACGCCCCTGAGATTGCAGCGCATCTAACGCGTCAATCGCGACTCCCAGTGTTTCTGGGTCTAACGTCCCAAAACCTTCATCAATAAATAGAGAATGTATACTCACCTGATTGGAAGATAATGCGGCAAGCCCCAGAGCTAAAGATAACGACACCAAAAACGACTCACCGCCTGATAGCGTATTGACACTTCGCTGCTCATCCGCCATGTCCTTGTCTATTACCGCGATTTCTAATGACTGCTCAATCGTCGTCAACAGATAGCGTCTAGACAGTGTCCGAAGTTGTTGATTAGCATACTGTAATAATATTTTTAATGTTTGTGTTTGCGCCCAATTGCGTAATTTTTTGCCCGTTGCATCGCCAAGTAACTTATCTAGTAAATGCCAGTGCTCATAGTCTTCTTGCAGCTGAGCCAAAATAGTTGCTTGGTCTGAAAATTGTTGTTTATTCTGCGTATCAATTTCCAAAGTGCTCTGCACTTGTAGTAATTGATTTTGTACTTCCTCGAGTGCTTGGTTGCTCACCTCAAGCTCAGCTTGCACGCGCTCTTTATCTATTCCATCAGGAAATTTTTGTTGTAGCTGTAGCAACTCCTCACGTTGATGTGACAAAAGTATTTTTGTGTCATCGCACATACGCTGGATTTGATGATACTGATCCAACTTGGTACGTGCCTCCTCTGAGCAAGCATCGAGTAATATTAATACCTGTGCATGTTCTAAGCGATTCTCATTTAACCAGTGTTCAAATCGCTGTGTTAGCTGCTGCACACGTTCGCCGTACTCAGCAAGTTGCTCTGTCAATTGTGATTTAGCTTGTGAGGCACTTTCACGTTTGGCTTCCGTCTGACTAATGTCGACTCGCAATTGTATGAGCGATTCTTGGGTCGTATTTTGCTGCGATTTTAACGCAGTAACCCACTCCTCTAATGTCGAATGTTGTGATGGTAGATACTTTTGCCTTTCACACACAATATCTTGTATGTGCTGTTGATGCTGCTGTAGCACATCTTCCAACTCAGCTAGTCTCAGCGCTTCGTCTTGCTTTTGCTGTGCCAATAAATTGCACTGATGCGTCAAACTGTCTTGATTTTGTAACAGCTCATCATAGCGCTTAGTGGTGGTAAGCCAACGTTGTACTCGCGCTTCCAACTCAGCCAAACCGGTACTGCATGATAAATCAAATTGCTGCCACCACTGTTTATCATCAATTAATGACGCTAACCTGTCTCTTAATGATTTGGACTTTTGCACAAGCTTCTCATGTTCAGTACGTAAATGAACGATCTGATTATCTAGGTCATGATGCTGTTGCTGTATCGCCTGCTCTTGATGTTTAGCTTTCTCAAGTCTTTGCTGCGACAGCTGAACATGTTGCCACTGCTCGTCTATCTGGCTTCTCAAACGTGTTAATTCAGCGATCTGAGACTGAATTTGGAGTAACTTTTGTTCGGCTTGCGTCGCGTTTTCTACCTGATAGTTGTTCGGTAACGTCTCTAAATATTTGCGACTTTCATCAATCTGCTTAGTGCAATGAGCAATCTCTTGGTTCACAGATTGCCACAACGCATTCTCACGCTCTTTTTCACCCACTTGTTGATTATATCGCTGCAACACTTGTTCGCGAGCTTGCTCCGCAGCCTGATATTGAGCACGAAAGTCCCGCAATAATTGCTCCCAATGTGTATCAATATGCTCAACACCATAGGGGTGCTCTTTTGCACCACACACCATACATTCTTGGCCGGCTTTGAGTTGTGAACGTAAGTCACTGATCCGCTCACTAGCTCTGAGTTGCACTTGTTCTAAATTATCTCGGGTGAGTGCTAGGCGCTGTTTTGAAAGTTCGTCCTGCTGTTTAGTATCTTTTATCTGTAATTCTAATCGCTCTAAACCAATATGATGTTGAGTTTGCTGCGAGCGCAGTTGATGTAAAAGTGCCTCTCCTTCATTGATACTCTTGTGCGCTTGAACACACGCCGTCCAGTTTTGCATATCTTGAGTTAAGTCTCGAGCCGTTAACGGGGCTAAGTTTGCTTTCAACTCTTCAAGCGTTTGAACATCAGTAAGATAGGCTGAATTTAGGGTTTGTGCTTGTACTTGGCATTCCTGTAAACGCGTCGCGAGTTGTTGCTGCTGCTCCGGTAAGCTATCTAGTAACGAAGTGCATTCCTTGAGCTGTAACAATAATTGCTGTAAGTCCTCAAACTGAGGCAGTACTGTGTGCCACTGCGATGCTATGTTGGCAACCGACTGTAAGCCTGCTTGCTGCTGTTTAAGCTGGGTAAGTTCGCTCTCAATGTCTTGACGCTGTGATAGCTGCTGCTGTAATTCAAAGTCATACTGAGCTGCCAACTCAGTGTGTTTTGCAATGATGGGTTTAGTTTCTTGCTCCTGAGCACGATGCAACTTTAATTTGTCATCTAATTGCGTGATTGCATCAAATTTTGTCGCTTGCTGGGTAAAGTGCGCCTGCTGCTGAGCAAGTTGCAATTCTAACGCTTGCTCATGTGTTCGTAACGTATCCAAGGTAGTCTCAAATTCTAGCTCTTGTAGTTCTGAGAGCTGTGTTTGGCACTTTGTTTGGCGTAATTGTACTTGCTCTAGCTGCTCTCTATTATCTCGGATCTCATTCGCTTTGAGTACTTGCTCTGCGTGTTTTTGCTGTGGTTCACTCTGTATCAGTTGCTGTTCTTGTTGCTGCAACCTCTGCTCAATATCAATAATTTTTTGTTGTCGTGTTTCAATATCAACTAACCACTGAAGCTGGGTGTGAAACTGAGTGCTTTTGCTTTGTAGTTGATTTCTGTTTGTCAGCAGTGAGTCTTTTTGTGTTTTAAGCTCGGCACGCTGCTCTGCTGATAACAAGACAATCTGCCCTAACCTTTCTTGCAGTGCAGTTAACTCTTGTTTTTTTACCTTATGCGCTTCAAAAATTGCTTTACCAATCTGGCTGAACTTTTCGGTGCCGGTTAGGCACTCGAGTAATTGCGCTCGCTCATCACCTCCCGCTTTCAAAAATGCGGAAAATTCATGCTGAGCAAGTAATACAGCCCGAGTAAACTGGGCAAAGGTCAGCCCGACTAACTGTTCAATTTTTTGCTCAGTGTCTTTCTTCTTTTCGCACACCAGCGTCATATCAGGTAGACGAAATAGCTCTATCGATGCCGGTTTTAGATTGCCTTTTGGGCTTTTTCTGGCACGCTCAACAGACCAAACCACTTGGTATCGATTATTATCTTGCGCGACAAAAACAACCGATGCCGATCCTGCTGTACAGCCTCTGCGCAGCAAATTTCGGGGATCATTGAGTTTTATGTTGTCGCCGTTAAACGCTACCTTTTCTTTGTCATCTGATTTTAACCTTGCGGTTTTACCATAAAACGCAAGACAAATGGCATCAAGTAAGGTGCTTTTTCCCGCGCCGGTGTCACCTGTGATTGCGTAAAGACCGGTATCTTTGAGAGGCGCTTTTGTAAAGTCTACTTCAGCACTTTCAATGGATGCAAGATTGGTGATTTGTATCTTTTCAAGTTTCATCGTTTAACTCTTCCATGTTAGCGATAACTTCCGCAAGCTTATTGTGTAGACTTACAGGCGCTTTTTCTTCATCAGGCTCAAGTTCCCTGTATGCAATATCGAGTAAACTGGTAACAGACAGTGATTCTACTTTGGCTAGGTCCTCAAACAAATCCTCCACGGTGTCGCGCGCCTGTGTTACACGCTCAATTCCGCAAAACTGTATCGCTTTGCCTTTTAATGCAGCATCAATTTCAGCACGAAAGCGACTACTCGTCTCTGCTGAGGAAAGCCTTAACCTAATATAAGGAGCACTGTCGTACTGGCTAAAATCGTTTGTCGTGATTTCCTCACATAACTCGCGAAGGCGCTTTGATCCCGTATCAGGAATATAAAGCACATCTTTGAAGCGTGGAACGTAAAGGGGATTTACAGCCACCAGCTTGTGTTCACTGAATTCGGCCAACAGTACTTGGTGGTTATAATGTCGTTCTGAAAAAGACATAGGTAAGGGTGTGCCGCAATATCTAATCGCATCGTGCTTTGCCACCTTCTGCGCTTTATGCAAATGACCCAATGCAACATAGTCAAACTGCTCGCCAAACACACCCGCTGAAATTGAGTCGAAGCCACCTATGTTGAGGTTGCGCTCTGAATCCTCCGAAATAGCGCCACCTTTGGCATGCAAATGCCCCATCAATATAACCGGGCCTTTGCGTTTGGGTATGGTATCAATCGCCTGTTGGTAAGCGAGTTTAACACCTGTTTGATAATCAAACTCTTCATCTGAGGGTTTAGGAAGATCGGCACTACGCAGAAATGGCATTGCAACGACGTGTAGTTGCTGGGCTGCGACTGTCAACTCTATCACCACTTTCTCTGGTGCTAATTTGTCAAAGCGACCAATTACATGTGTGTTGAACAGTGTTAATAGAGGTTTTGCAGCTTCAATACGATTAGCTGAATCGTGGTTGCCAGCAATAATTATGATGTGCAGCGCAGGGCACAATTGAGTGGCTTTTTGAATGAAAGTATATAGTTGTTTTTCTGCGGTAGCTGGCGGCGTAGCAGTGTGGAAGATGTCACCACTTACCAATAACACATCGATTTGGTTTTTGACCAACTCATCACATAACCAGTCTAAAAAGCATTGGTGCTCTTCTATCCGATCATGTTCGTAGAATGTTTGCCCTAAGTGCCAGTCAGATGTGTGTAAAACCTTCATTTAGCGTTCCTTTTTCTCAAGAAACGCTAATATAACATCGTCAAGCAATATTCGTCTTGTGAATATTGGCGCTTTACCTACTTATCGAGTTAATTGCCACCACGCAAAAATGATCACAGGTAGAGCGACTAAAAAGAATTTTGCCGGCAGCTTCAAAACGCGACTGTGTTTATCTTGCACACGTTTGATAGCCGATTTTTCATTACATGCTGCTACTTTATCAACGTAAAAATAGCCATCATCTAGATAGTCTTTACAGTTCTGTTCGTCTGCAGGAATTGCAACAAACTTCTCTTGTTTTTTTAGTATGTAGAAATCCATACTGCTCACCACATTAGATTCGCTAAACGGGTATTTAGTACTGAGCAAAACTAACGCCAGTTTTACTCAAATATTGTGAAGTGCGCGATTTTAATGACAAACTTAGGTCAATATCAACAACTAATTTTGATTTCTTTATTTATTTATAAAATGTAGACAATAAATTGGCAGAATACCTTTATGGCATGCAAATTAATTTATCCTAATTTGCCACTTTTCCTTATCAAAAACAAAGAATTGAAAAACATGAAAGTCATCGGTTATCGGAACTTGTTACTTTATCTCAAAACTTTGATCTCTGGTTTTTTCTTTGTCAACTTATTGTCATTGACCGAGCGCCTTCATCACCACGTGTCGACACACTATTCGCTTCGGATTCATATAATATAAAACATTGAAAAATAGAACTTATCGATCAGAGTTTTGGTACGGTAAAACAGGAAATAATAATGAAAATATCAACACGTGCCATCCCTTTGATGGCAATACTGGCTTTATCACAGGTCGCGCATGCTAGTGCGATTGCTCAGACCAAAGGCCATTTCGAAGATAAGTTCCGCCAACTTGACGAAACACTCCCCACCCCCAACATATATCGCAGTGCAGCAGGGGAGCCAGGGGAACACTATTGGCAACAAAAAGTGGATTATGATATTGATGTTCACTTAGATGAAAAGGCTAAAAAGATAAGTGCGAAGCAAACTATCCACTATAAAAATAACTCACCCCATACCCTCAAATATTTATGGCTACAATTAGACCAAAATATTTTTAAAACGGACTCAATTGCAGAGCGCAGCACCACATTTGAGAATAAATTACAGAGTAATCCTGTTGCAAACCCTGCAAAAATTTCACTCAATCAACTCAGACGCCAGCAATTTATGGATGATAACGAATTAGGGTTTATCATCGAAAAAGTTACAGATAGGCACCATAAACCGCTCAATATAACCATTGTAGACACCCTGATGCGTGTGGACCTAAACGAGTCACTAAAACCAGGAAAGGAAACACAGTTAAACTTAGCGTTTGCCTTTAATATTGTTGAAGAAGATGCCGTCGGCGCACGTTCAGGATATGAGCATTTTGATAAAGATGGTAACGATATATTTTTACTTGCTCAGTGGTTTCCACGACTTGCGGCCTATACCGATTACGAAGCGTGGACAAATAAGGCTTTTCTTGGCAGTGGTGAATTTACACTAGAGTTTGGTGATTATAATGTTGAAATTACTGTGCCAGCGGATCATATCGTCGCCGCAACAGGAGCGCTTGAAAATCCGCAAGAGGTATTAAGCCAGTCACAACAACAACGCCTAGTTCAGGCAGAAACAGCATCTCGCCCAGTTTTTATAGTCTCTGAAGAGGAGGCAATTGCCAACGAAAAAACCGCGACGAATGAAACTAAAACATGGCATTTCAAAGCTAAGAATGTGCGTGACTTTGCTTGGGCATCCTCACGAAAGTTTATGTGGGATGCAAAAGGCTATCAGCAAGGTGGTAGTGAGCAACCACTCGTCATGGCCATGTCATTTTATCCAAAAGAGGGTGGGGAACTTTGGAAAAAGTATTCAACAGAAGCAATTATCCATACCATGGAGGTCTACTCTCGGTTTTCATTTGATTACCCTTATCCAACCGCACAGTCAGTTAATGGACCTGTTGGAGGAATGGAGTATCCGATGATTACCTTCAACGGACCAAGAACGACACTACAAAAAGATGCTACCCGGACTTACTCACTTGCTGAAAAACGCTTTTTGATTGGTGTTGTTATTCATGAGATTGGGCATATTTACTTTCCTATGATAGTCAACTCAGATGAACGCCAGTGGACTTGGATGGATGAAGGTCTAAACAGCTTCTTAGATGGCGTGGCGGGAAGAGAGTGGGATCCCACCATCCCCTGGGGAGTCGAGCCAAGAGACATTGCAGCCTACATGAAATCTGAAAACCAATCTCCCATCATGACTCAGTCTGATAGTGTACTACATTTAGGACCAAACGCTTATACCAAGCCAGCCGCCGCATTGAACATATTACGTGAAGTGATTTTAGGTCGTGAACTATTTGATYTTGCCTTTAAAGAATATGCGCTGCGTTGGAAGTATAAGCGCCCAACCCCAGCTGATTTTTTTAGAACCATGGAAGAAGCTTCAGGCGTTGATTTGGATTGGTTTTGGCGCGGCTGGTTTTATAGTACAGATCACGTCGACATCTCACTGGATAAAGTCTATCAGTTACGTTTGGATACCAAAGATCCAGACATAGACTTTAATCGCCTAAGAGAATTTGAACAAAGCAAGCCCGTGTCGTTGTTTGTTATGCGCAACCAAGAAGAAGGCCGTGAGCTGTGGGTTGATAAAAACAAAGACATTCGTGACTTTTACGATGACCATGATCAGTTCACCGTAACGAACGAAGAGCGCAATGAGTATCAAGAGTTCTTATCAGAACTAAAACCTTGGGAGAGGCGAACCCTTGAGCGCGCAATCAAAGAAGACAAAAATTATTACGTACTCGCTTTTAGCAATCTAGGTGGACTGGTGATGCCTATTCTCTTGGAATTAACCTATCAAGATGGGACAAAAGAGTCGCGATATATTCCAGCTGAAATTTGGCGCCGTAATGCCAAAACGGTGAATAAATTAATCATCACCGACAAAGATAAGCTACTTGCATCAGTCACAATTGATCCGCGCTGGGAAACCGCTGATGTTGACATTGAGAATAATCATTATCCGAGGCGGATTATAGAGTCTCGTTTGGAGCTTTATAAAAAGAAAGCCCGTGAAGGGAAGGTATATCGTGACATTATGCAAGATGTAAAATCCAAACTGAAACCACTTGACGAAAACGAGGATAAGCCATGAAAATTTGGTATTTCAGCTGTGTTTTAATACTACTAATGCTGTCTTCATTATGTCATGCACATCAACTAAAAGCGGCAATCACTACTGTGTTATTTAATGAGCGAAGCGGAAACATTGAAATAATGCACCGCTTTTACCTACATGACACAGAGCACGCAATTGAGCACCTTTTTAGTCAAGATGCTGACATTTTTAACAATCAAAGAGATAGAGATAACTTTGCAAGCTATGTCAGTAAACGAGTTGAGTTAAAAGCAACTAATGGTAAAGCGCTCCCATTACAATTAGTGGGTGCTGAAATCGACGGTCAGTTTTTTTGGGTATACCAACAGACCCCTTTATTCTCACCAATTACTGCGCTGAATATGCGTCACGGTGCACTCAGAGATGTCTGGCCGCAACAGGTGAACCTAGTTAATTTTGAAGGTAAAGGAAAAGTGAAGTCCTTACACTTCGATGACAGCGATGACTGGCTCAAAGTGACATTTTAACCTAAAGCGCTACGGCGCTTTTTACTTTCCTCGTAAATATCCTAGACTAAAACTAACTATAAGTTTATCCGATAGTGAGGAAAAGGAATGAACGCCTCAGTGGTATATATACTTATCTTTATTTTGCTAGCGCCTCTTACTTCTGTGGCAAAAGATGTGGTTCGCTACAATATTTCCAAAGAATTTGCCGATCCTAAACAAGATTATTATATCGCCTTGTTGCGACTGGCACTTAATAAAAGTCGTGATCAATATGGCCCATATCAATTAATCGAAAACTCCTTTGATCAAACACCTCAAGGTAGGACATTGGAGATTTTAGAACAAGGGAAGTTACTAGATGTCCACTGGAGTATGACATCTATCCAACGAGAGCAACACTTAGGCACCGTGTATATCCCGCTTCTAAAAGGGATGATGGGGGCACGGCTTTTCCTCATTCACAAAGATACCGCAGCTAGCATAGCATTACTCAACTCCCCCGTGCAGTTGGCAAGCCTTACCATAGGAAGTGGCATTGACTGGCCTGATACCGCAATCTATGAAAAAAACGGCTTTGATGTTGTTACCAGCGTTGCAACATTATTACCTAAGATGCTTGAGGAAAAACGTTTTGAGTTATTTCCAAGGGCACTGCATGAGCCCTGGACCGAGCTTGCGCACATAGATAACGCAGTAGTAGAACCTCGGTTTGCATTTTGCTATCCCGCTGCCATGTATTTCTTCGTTAATAAAAATAACACACGTTTAAAAGAGCGACTCTCTTTTGGCTTGAAAAAAGCCATTGATGATGGGTCATTCGACAAACTATTTTTTAGTCACCCAGTAACTCGCGAGGCAATAACCAAAGCAAAATTCGAGGACAGGCAGGTATTAAAACTCCTCAACCCAAATCTAAGTGGCCATACAAGAGATACACTTTTTAATCCACGGTTCACTTGGCAACCGATCCATCAATGTATATCCCCTCATTGACCGAAGGCTTGTTTGTGGTCCTCAACTCACTACTCTGATATTAGCGTCAATGCGCTTTCAACTACGCGAATAGAAATGAGGTTTCACATGAAAATTGCAGCTGTTATGAACTAAAAATAGGAACAGAAATCCCCGCATTGTTCATGAAAAAAATTACAGATGAATCAAAATATTTTAAACATAAAAATCAATAAGATAAAAAAATACACTAGATACAATTATCAAATACTGAAATAAAAGCTAAACGAATCAACCACTTTAACGCAACATACTTTAGTTACATTTGTTTGACAAAAAGGAAATCCACCATGATAAAAACACACACATTGTAAAGATTTGTTAATGAAAAATATATATACATATCATGAAGATATTTAATTTCAATGAATCCACTTGAAAAAACATCGTAAATTATAAGTTGATCAAGATCCCGCATCATGAATAGTATTTCACTAATTATTAACGTCGTCGTGGTGAATTATGCGGTTACTGATTATTGCATTACTTATTGGTTTTATTGGTATTGCTGTTTGGAAAATGATGCCTGAAACGGGGCAATCACATACAAATTTAATTCAAGTAGAGAATACTCAGAACAATGAACAAAGTGATGAAATAAGTTCAACTTTAAAGGTCATAGTACCCACATCAACGTCTCAAAAAGACTTACAAGCAACTTCACAACACAAAGACAGTGATTTTTATGCTGTAAACAAAGTATCAGACAAAGCAAAAGCTGTACTCGAAGCCGCAAAAGTGTTGCCAAAAGATCTCAATAACGAAGCTTATATTGAGTTTGATTTAGCATCGCTGAGAAAACTTGAAGGTGGTGATAACTTTGAGCTGCTGATCCCACAAACGCAGGAGTCATTTATTGCCGAAGTTACCGGAATTTCTTCAGCTGAAAATGGCGATAAAAGTGTGTTTGGTAAAGTAACGGGTGCAGATGGGCGCTTTCACACCACAGTATTAACCGTCGGCAAAGATGCTGTTTACGGTCAGCTTACTGCACCTAGTGGGAATTACGTATTTGAGTCCAAAGATCAATACGGCTGGATTGCAGCGAAGCGAGATCTGTATCGGTCGCATCAAGAAGAAGAACTTCACCCCCATGATCACCACA
Source organism: Pseudoalteromonas sp. J010 (assembly GCF_003934235.1). Lineage (NCBI taxonomy): Bacteria > Pseudomonadati > Pseudomonadota > Gammaproteobacteria > Alteromonadales > Pseudoalteromonadaceae > Pseudoalteromonas > Pseudoalteromonas sp. J010. The sequence continues at coordinate 20,527 of NZ_RDBW01000006.1, forward strand.
AGGACACGAAACAAGACTTAGTTTCAATAGAAGAAGATATTTTTACACCCAAAAAGTAATACCTATTTGCTTATTTAACTGCTTTATTTTGAAACGAGAGGGTCTTAACTAAAACTTGACGGTAAACTTTCTATCTATTTGTTTTAAATAGAAAGTTTTGACTCTTTTCGCGTCTGATTAGCGCACTGAGATTGAGTAAGTATTATGGCAAATTGGTATAACGTTCACTAAAAGAAAGGAAAAACAATGAAAACAACAGTAAAGGTAGCATCGCTGGCAACAGCACTCGCACTATCAGCAAGCGCATCAGCAGTTACAGTCGATATTGGTATTTTATATACTGACCAATCAGCGGCTGCAACATCAAACATCGATACAAAAATCAACCAATTAATTGCTTTCACAAACCAAGTGTATAGCCAAAATGGTATTGATCTACAACTACGTCTTGCAGGCAAACAAAACCTAGGTAACTACAACATTACTCCAACGAGTGGGTGGTTAAACTCTGTGACTAACAGTAGCTATGTGGCAAACCTGCGTGATACTTGGCGTGCAGACATGGTCGCAGTACTTGGCACTGGTGAACGTGATGGTAACTATATTACCTGTGGTTTAGCGTGGGTAGGGCAAGGTAGTAGCAGCACAGGTAACCTGCACTCATATATGAGTGACCGTATGTTTAGTATTACAGGTATTGATTGTGGAGCAACAACATTCGTACACGAATTAGGTCACAATCAGGGCTTAACTCACTCGCGTGAGCAAGGTGATACGAGTGGCGGTGTTTATGTCGATGGTATGGGCTACGGTGTAAAAGACAAGTTTGCTAGTATTATGGCATACCCACATGTATTTGGTAATGCAACGCAGTATGACTATTTCTCTAATCCAAATTGGTCAGTAGGCGGTGAACCTTACGGCATCGTTGGTAAAGCGTTTGCTTGGAAAACAGTAGATGCAACAAAAACGAGCATAGCAAACTTTAAGTAATATCAACCAGCTAGGGCCTGCTTGCGAGACGAATGATATTGCGTAAAGCAAGCATGTCCTGATTGGCTTAAGACGAAAGCCATGAATAATACCAATTTCTTAATTAAGTGGTCTATTTTGAGGCGAGAAAATCTTGTCGATAACGAGGCAAAAATTTTGCTATTTAGTGGTTCTAAATAAGAAATTTTTAACGCTTTTCGCGTCAGATTTACTCCTTCAAATTGAGCAAGTATTAAGTCAAATTGGTATACGTACCTTTTTCATCAGCGTCTCAGGTTATTAATAAGGCTGTATTTCCTTAGCACAAGCTAAATCAGTGTAGTGGTATTCGCTATCTATGCTGACCAAAAACTAAAACACCACCAAACCCGCAGGATTGCGGGTTTTTTAATACAGTCAACCAACTATCCGCAAAGCGATAAGCATCATGCAAAGCGGGCAGTTCTACTCAGCTAACCATTGGTTAATGGCATCATACATAAAGTCTCTGATGATCGGCTGTGCTGCTTTATTAGGGTGTAAATTATCATCCTGCATTAGTTCGGGCTTACCTGCTATCTCAAGCATAAAATAAGGCATCAGGTGACTCTTTGTTTGTTCTGTTACTTGTTGGTAGCTTTGCGTAAACATAGTGGTGTAGCGCGGCCCTAAATTAGGAGGAATTTGGATTTCCATTACAGCCACTTTCGCGCCGAACTGCTGGCTCGAAACAACAAGCTCAGTAAGATTGGCTCGTAATCGCTTGATTGGGAACCCTCGTAGCCCGTCATTCCCACCTAATTCAATCAATACATGGGATGGGGCAATAGTTTGTAATTGTTGATCAATTTTAGCTAGAGCATTACCAGTTGTTTGGCCGCTGACACTCACATTGATAATTTCGATCGGATTTTGTTCTGCTTCGTATTTATTTTGTAACAATTTAACCCAGCCATCGTCTTGTTTCAGGCCATAAGCGGCGCTTAAGCTATCACCAACTATCATGAGTTTTTGCTTGGCATTTGCGCTAATAGGCGCCATTAAAATAACAAGTATGAACAACAACTTTAGGAAATAGTACTTCATGTCAGTGCTTTCTCAGTTAAATATGATCCAAGTAAAAGACCTTACTAAACAGGTCTCTACAGTTGAAGGTAATCTAACTATCCTTAGTGATATAAATTTCACTGTCAAGTCTGGCGAGTCCGTCGCCATCGTCGGAGCCTCAGGCTCAGGCAAGTCTACCTTGCTAAGTTTACTCGCAGGGCTAGACATCGCCTCCAAAGGAGAGGTTCACTTGGACGGTGAGCCGCTACAAACAATGGATGAAGAAGCCAGAGCGCAACTACGCGCGGAAAAGGTTGGCTTTGTATTTCAATCTTTTATGCTGGTTCAAAGCCTAACCGCTCTTGAAAATGTCATGCTTCCTGCAGAACTAGCTGGGGACAAAGGCGCAAAAAATCAAGCAACGGAGCTATTAGAAAAGGTCGGCTTATCACATCGCTTAACCCACTACCCATCACAGCTTTCAGGTGGTGAGCAGCAACGAGTGGCCATTGCGAGAGCCTTTGTTGGCAAACCTAAAATTCTATTTGCTGATGAGCCGTCGGCTAACTTGGACAGTAAGAATGGCCACCTTATCGAGCGCTTACTATTTGATCTAAACAAAGAAAATGGCACGACCTTAGTGTTAGTTACACATGATGAGCAACTCGCCCAACAATGCGATCGAATCATTCATATTGAAGCGGGTAAGCTGGAGGTAATAAAACAAGGAGCATCGGTTAATGTGGTTTAAGTTAGCACTCACTTTATTCTCTAGAGAGTTAAGAAGAGGCGAGCTAACCATCATTCTTGCAGCGATTGCGCTTGCTGTACTGACGGTGTTTAGCTTATCTTCGATTACCGAGCGGATCCGCTTGAATATAGAGCAAAAATCCGCAGATTTTATCGCAGCCGATAGAAGGCTATCGAGTAACCATGACTTTGATGACAGAGTCCTGACCACCGCACAAGATTTTGGCTTAAACACCGCAAAGCAGGTCTACTTTGACTCTATGTTATTTGCCAATGACGAGCTCGTTTTAGGCTCGCTCAAAGCAGTGACAGATACTTATCCACTCAGAGGCGAGCTAACATTAAGAGACCAACTTGATGGAGAGAATTACCAAGCTCAAGCTGCGCCCAAAAAAGGCAATGTGTGGCTCAGTGAAGGCTTATTTTACTCACTTGATCTCAAAGTTGGTGATGAGGTAGAAATAGGAGCTGGACAGTTTACTGTGAGTAAAGTACTCATTAACGAACCTGATGCCCCCTTTTTCTCACTCGCGGGGAATAAACGTGTACTTATTAATTATGACGATATCCCTGTGACTAAGGCTATTCAGCCAGGAAGCCGCGTATTTTATCGATTACTGTTTTCAGGCTCCGAGCAGCAGTTGACAGACTACTACACATGGCTCAAACCGCAACTCAAAAACAACCAGTCTTGGCAGGGAATAAAAGACAGGCAGTCCCCTCTTGGAGAGAATCTAGCCCGATCAGAGAGCTTTTTACTCCTAGCGGGGTTATTCGGGATCATGCTCGCAGCGGTAGCAATGGCGGTTTCTGCAAAGCGCTACTGCGAACGTCAGTATGACCCAGTAGCCATGATGAAAACCTTAGGTGGAAGCAGAAAAACTATACGCCGTATTTATCTGCTACACCTATCTTTGGTTACGTTTTTTTCTGTTATTTTGGGTCTTGCAATTGGCTATGTATTACAAAGCGTAGGAGCATCTTATCTAGTAACCTTTATGGATACCAACTTGCCGGAAGCTGGCTTTAGACCTTGGCTTCTGAGTATTGCGGTGGGAGTCGTCTGTGCCATGATGTTCTCGTTAAAGCCGTTATTAGATTTATTTGATATTCCGCCGCTACGCGTCCTTAGGCGCAACCTGGGAGACACCATTGCAGTTAGCCGGATCCATATGGCGCTCTCAGTGTTCACTATTTTTGGCTTAATGTGGCTATTTAGTCGTGATATTAAGATCACTGCGATTTTGTTCGGTGCAACTTTACTGCTCATGGCGGTATTGTTCGTTATCTCACGGCTGCTGTTTTCAGCAGGTCGAAAACTTGGACTAAGCCCAGGCTCAAGCTGGTCTTTGGCTATTGCTACCTTGCAAAAACGCGCTAATGCAAACGCGATACAGCTTATAAGCTTTGCTCTGGCTATCAAATTAATGCTGTTTTTAGTGGTGCTTAAAAACGACATGATCTCAGATTGGCAAATGCAAGTGCCACAAGACGCGCCAAATGCGTTCTTTATCAATATCTCGGAACAAGAAATTCAGCCAATGCAACAACAGCTGGATGACAATGGTATTAAACATGAGCATTTTTATCCCGTCTTTTTAGGTCGAGTCAATGCCCTAAACGGAGAAGTGTTTGCACGTCGAGTGTCACTTCAAGAAGGTGAAGAGAAAGACGATGAAGCGCGAGAAGGGGTAGGGCGAGAACTCAACCTAACATGGCTTAATACACTACCAGAAGGCAATGAAGTCGTTGACGGCCAATGGTTTGATGACTCTGATACACTTCAAGTTTCGGTTGCACAAGGACTTGCTGAACGTGTAGGAATTAAGGTCGGCGATACGCTTAGCTTTTTGATTAATAGTCAGACGCTTGACGCTAAAGTAACAAGTTTACGTAGTGTCAACTGGGGGTCGTTAAAGCCAAACTTTGTGATGATATTTAACGATCAAATTGCTGGCCAATTTCCAGTGACCTATTTTACTGCTGCTAAGTTAAAAGAAACAGACACGAAAGTAATCAGCCAATTTTTGAAAGATTACCCGACTATCAGCATGATAGATATTCAAAGTAGACTTAAACAAGCGCAGTCTATGATTTCTCAAGTCTCTTTGGCTATCAGTTTTGTCTTGAGTATTGTACTGATAAGTGGTGCTTTGGTTCTTATATCGCAAGTTCAAGCGAGCCTTGCAGAGCGGATGCAAGAGATTGTTATCTTGCGTACTCTTGGCGCCAAAGGGCGGCTCATTAAATTAGCAACACTTTACGAGTTTTTGCTACTCGGAGCACTCGCAGGACTCGTTGCAGCCGTTGTAAGCGACGTTACTCTGTTGGTGATCCAGATCCAAACCTTTGATGTTGATGGTCGATTGCATCCATATATATGGGTACTTGGACCTGCAACAGGTGCAGCATTTGTAGCAACTATCGGCTATTTTATGGTTGCAAAGACCATGAAGCAAAACACCCAAGGCCTCTTACGCAAACTGGCTTAATACCGTTAACCAGAATCTAGACTCACCCATGTAAAGGTGAGTCTAGATAATGGGCCAAAACTCTCTCACCTTGATCTTTACAAACCCCAATTACGTACCTACCTTTAACTAGGGCTGCGCAGTACTAATGCAAAACCAAAGGATACCAAAATGGATAGGATACCGGTTAAAGGCATCATATTTGACTTAGATGGCACATTAGTGACATCAGAACTTGATTTTTCTCTTATTCGGGCACAGATTGGGTGTCCGTCAGGGCATGATTTACTCAGTTATATCAACTCATTGCCATCTCCATATATGCGAGAAGAAGCAATGAATATAGTGCACCAACATGAGCTTTGCGACGCACAACATTGTGAAGTGATACCTGGGGTGAAGCCAGTGCTAACGCAGCTTTCTCAGATGGGTGTACCACTTGCTGTGGTCACCAGAAACTTTGCTAAAGCGGCACAATTAAAATTAAAAGCGACGGGACTCCCTATACCTCTGACACTCACCAGAGATGATGCCCCCGCCAAGCCAGATCCAACGGCACTCCTGCGAGTCGCCCAAACATGGCAAGTTCCTTCTTATCAATGTGTATACGTTGGAGATTACTTATATGATATACAGGCCGCACACAATGCTCAGATGCCTTCATGTCTATTTGCTCCTAACAATATACCGCACTACGCGGAGCAAGCAGATATTGTCATTAGGGACTTTTCACAACTTGTAGATGCGTTATGCACACTCGATATTAACAGGTGTCGAGATTTGGCTTGATACAAGTAGCAAGTTTTATATTGACTGTGCGCCTGTATCCTCTTTTAAAGCACCTCTATTGCTAACGTGTTTATTGGAGATGTAGCACTCTATCTCTGTATTGTGAGGTAAGCGTAATCACTCAGATCCAACATTATACCAATTTGACTTAATACTTGCTCAATTTGAAGGAGTAAATCTGACGCTAACCGCGTTAAAAATTTCTTATTTAGAACAACTAAATAGCAAAATTTTTGCCAGGTTATCGACAAGATTTTCTCGCCTCAAAGTAGACCACTTAATTAAGAAAATTGGTATTACTTAGCTACTGCATAATACCACTTTCTTTGTCACGAAAAGTGGTAAAAGTTCATGCAGGTGTAGTAAAGTGGTGTGACGCTTTTTTGGCAAAAATAGGAAAGTCCGTCTTACTCATTTACTTTGGATGACTCATACTCTATCCAAATCTTAGATTACGTAAGGCAGTAGTTAGGATACATAATGATAAATAAAAACACGCTAATTGCAGTATATGAAAGTGTATTAATTACACTGCTTAACGAGCGCAAAAGCGCACTACATTTTTATATTAATCAAAACGCTTTTTCACATATGTCTCTCTCGGTTGAGTTTTGGCACTATGATATTAATTGGCAAATTCACAGTCATCCAGAAACGCATTTTTCTCCTCACCATCACTTTTTAGCAGCCCCATTTATCACCTTGTCTGACTTTGAGGAAGATCACTCTCACGTCTATGAATTAAGAGATATAATGGAGAGTTGGGAAAAGCTAGAGCAAGATGGTGATGGTACCTTAGAGGATATGTTATGTTTACTCTCACATGAAGCACTCGCTGAAGCATTAAATAAAAACACGGTTAAGTCGTTACTATTGACTCTTTTTTCAGAAAACCCAGCTTTACAAACAAAGTCACTGCATGAACTGGTCATCGTAAAGGATCCTGATGGCCGCTTTGATAAAAATTTCATGAATGTTGCCGCATAGCCGCCAACATTCATAAGGCACATCAATTTACCGTAAAATCTAGAGTCACGAAAAAGTGTAAGCCCCTTTTTTAAAGGGGCTTTACATAAACCAAAGCCCTTCCTTTGTATTGTAGCCTGACACTGAAGCGAATAGATTTAGGATTCACCTGATTGTTACCTGTGAGCAAGGAGGTGGTCGTTGCCATCAAGCTTAGACCGAGTATATGACTCCTCGGCAGGACAAGAAAAATTAAGTTGGTTACCCAAGCATAGTTTTGCTAACGTGTTGGATATGTTAGATAGCGAAATAGCTGAGGTATTACCTGTTATAAAGAGCAGCTAGGAAGCTATTTACTTATGGCAGCTGCCATATGGGTTTCTTCAATTCATTGAGTTCAGAGTAAAATCGTTAAATAACTTTTAGGAAACCTACAAATTTAAAGGGGTTATCAGCGACGTTGCTTAGTCGTTTCACTTTGCTATTTCGTTGCCATATATCATAGTGTTTATTTAAGTATAAAATCCAACACAAATACTATATTGATAAGTCAGTTCTGAATTAGGATAATTAATCAGGTCATAAGGAGATTGATATGAGAACCCATTTACTTTCTATTGTATTGGCTAATAGCATAAGTATGCACGCATTGGCCGATCAGTCGCATTTAGTCAATGCGGATTTTGAACAAGGCTATAACGAATTTACGGCCTCTAACCCACAAACAGCGCAATTAACTTTAAACCAAATTGAACCTATCTCTGGGCTACAAAGTTTGCAGCTCTCGTTAACTAACTGGAGTAGCGGTAGCTACAGCTATTTCTATCCTTGGGGGCAAGCACCAACGCTTTTAGGCATGACGCTCAGGGCAAAAGTGAAGCTACTTAACCCAGTTCAAGGTGGAACATTACAGCTTCGCAGTTTAGTGAAGGTGAACAGTGGTCAACATATTCAAGATAGTATCAATTTGAATCCGTTCACAGAGCAAATTCAAACAATTTGCCAGCCCATCATATTGTCTGAAGATGAACAAGTTACAGGGTACTCTATCGCCTTAGCGTTGCAAGGAGGTACAGCAGAGGTGTTGCTTGATGATGTGACATTAACCCCTGATTTGCCAAACGAAGCATGTGCCTCAGATATTGATGACGGTATACATAATAACCCCAGTTTAGAGCCAAGTTATTTGCTCCCCGCTGATAGAATAGCTCGGCTTGCTCAAGCCGCTCAGAAAGAAACCCCAGCTTGGCAAACGTTCCAGAGTAAGCTTGCTGCCAACCTTGCAAAAGAGCGTATATATAATACTTGGGACTACGCTGGCGCGTACGCGCTGAGCTATCGTATAACAGGAAATAAAATACATGGCACAAAAGCCAAGCAGCTATTTTTAGAGCGATACGTAAGTGAGCCGATCGTAGGGTGGCAGTATTACAGCAATCGAAACTTGTTTCGCTCACAGGCCCGTTGGTCGCAGTATACGTACGCATGGGCGAAGACCATGTTTAGTGAACAACAGCAACGGGATATTGAAGCGATCTTTGCGTTATGGGGCGACTACTGGCTTGATTACTTGGGCTATAGTGATGACTTTTCGAAAATGCGCTGGCAGGACACAGATGAAGTCACCTCGCTAGCGGAAAACCTTTCTTTACTGGGTATGACGCTACAAAACGCTCATGATCCTCAGATCCGAGAGAAAAGTACACAGTACTTAAACGCCGGAGATCGATTGTTAAAAGAATACGTTGTCGATAAGTTTATGGATGATGTTATGGCTGGCGGCGTATGGGCTGAGGGTGTTGATTATAGCCCTGGTACTATGATGCACTGGATGCGCTTGTACATGTACAATAAAGAGCTACGTAATATTGATTATCCAAACGATTACGCAGAGCAGGTAGTACTGGCTTATCTCCATCAAACCTTGGCTGGTGGCACAGGTATGTACTTTTATGGTGATCAAGAGCATGTTGATGATTACGTGCCTCTCTCAGGTGATCATCGCTATGCCATGATGCTGCACTTAATCGCTATGGTCGAAAATCCAGAGCGCCGAATTCAGGCTCAAGCTTGGCTTGAACAAGTCATCGAAAAAGAGGGCTATCCAAACGGCTCAATGGACACGGGATTAGAGCGCGTGTTATTCGAACCAGAAGAACCAATCAGTGAGGCACCACAGCAGCCCAGCACATTTTTTTATGCGCCTGGAACAGGGCTAGTCGCATCACGTTCTGATTGGTCTCGTTCAGCAACCAACTTGTATTTTTTGAATAGCCCGGCGATTGTAGACCATCAACATTTCGATACACTCTCATTTGATATAGCTCATGCTGGAAAATGGATAACCAAAGAGATGACCGGGTATGGTAAGTTTGCTATTAACTCAACAGCCCATAATACCATCTTAATTGAGAATGCCACTCATGATGGCTCTTCTAATCCAGCACACAGAGCGGCTGGTCGTGGTCAATATGTTACTTTATACGATAGTCCTAAAGTGAGCTTCATCGCAGCACGTGCCGAACAAACCTATAATATGTTGGGTTATTGGCAAGCAAGTTACGCGAAAAAAATCGCAAGACAACTGGTTTTTTTAAAGCCCAATATCGTTCTGGTTTACGATAGCATTGAAACTGAGCCAAGTGTGATCCGTGACTTAATGCAATACCATCAAGAACTTGGATTACAGGAAGGTGATAAGTACGTGCGCAGCGTGAAGCAAAATCAACGCTTTTTAGCACAACCTATATTCGATGGTAATAGGGTGTCGAGCATAAATGACGGGAAAGAATTTATCTATCAGCCTATTTTACCTAAAGACTATACTTTATCGATAGTTGACGAGACTCTGTATTATCAAGATGTACTGACCTATCAGGCTCCATTGAACCAGCGTAAATGGCATACTCAATTAGAAGCAAATACCCCCCAAGTCAATAATGAACTGCTGTCAGTGTTAAGTTTTGCAGATGTAGGTGAGGTGCCTGAAGTTAATGTACAAGAACTTGATGAAGTATCGCCTTCTCATTTAGGAGTGTATGTGCAAGCTGCTGGACGGGTAGATGAGATAGTCTTATTCAGCAAAGAATTGTTATCTCCATACGCACAAGATATTTATTTCACTCAGCCTGTCGAGTCTGGGGCAACGGTCCATATTAATGGATTAGCCGCAGGTCAACGTTATCAATTACTTCACGATGGGCAACAAGTACAATTGCGCGCTGATGAACAAGGAGAGATGCTCGTGAGCGAGCAGGGTATGCTTATTTTCCATCTCTAGTATTATTTTCATGAATTTTAAAAAGCCAGCTAAAGTCATTAGCCGGCTTTTTTGTATTAGGTGTCTATATGACAAAAGCCAAGAGCGTCTATAGATGCCTTTGATTTTTGAGTTATACCTACTCACTTAATTCAGTGCGTTATTTTGAGGCGATAAAATCTTGTCGATAACCCGCGAAAACGTCCTGCTATCACCAGGGTACCTGCATCCTGTAGGCAAAGCAAACTTAGGCACCAATAGCCGGTTATTGGAAGTGAATTCAACGCAGCTAGTGTCTGATTTGCACCTTCACAATGAGCAATGTATTAACAATCATTGATATTAGGAAAGGTGAATCTCCCATAAATGTGACAAGCAAAGGGGTAGATAACTTCTACCCCTTTGTTTTATTCGTAGTCTGATGCGTAAGTATCTTCATAAGAGTGAGAGTAAAACTCGAATAGGTTACCAAATGGGTCTTCTAAATAAACCATTTGCGCTTGCTTGAGTTCATCTTCGGGGTGGTAACGATGAATATCCATACGAACTTTGCCACCATACTCTTCAACACGTTTAATCGCAGTATCAAACTGCTCTTTTGGCAGCTGTAAACAAAAATGGAAGATACCAAGGCGAGAAAAATCAACGTGATGACGCTCTTCGCGATCAACCATCTCAAAAAGCTCAACACCAATACCATCAGAAGTGACTAGGTGAGCAATATTGAAGCCTTTGAAGCCCTCACCGAATACCGCAATACACATGCGACCAATCGCTGATTCTCGCTCTTCTATCACCTTGGTGTTATTCATTACTATTCTGAGGCCTAGCGCTTTGGTGTAAAACTCAACCGCTTTGTCCATATTGCCAACCATAATACCGACATGATTCATTTTCATAAATTTCTCCAACATTTTTCAATAGCAACTCGACTTAGTCAGTAAATTCTATGGCGAGACATTGATTATATGAAATTATCAATTATTATTAATTCAATAATTTATTGTTATGGCTTTATTTGTGCTCAATCCAGTTTGGTTAGAAACATTTATTACCTTAGTTGATACGGGGCATTTTACAAAAACCGCCGAGAAGCTGTATATGACTCAACCGGGAGTTAGCCAGCATATCAGCAAACTTGAGGAATTGTGTGGATATAATTTAATTAGAAGAGATAAGAAGTCATTCGCGGTTACCGAGCAAGGTCGGTTAGTGTACAACTATGCCAAAGCATTGATCAGGGAGGAAAAGCTGCTCTTTGAGCAATTAAATTTTGACGACCCTTTATCAGGAGAGTGTACTTTAGCATGTTCTGGCTCAGTAGCCTTATTGCTTTACCCAAAGTTATTACAACTTCAAGTTCAACACCCCAATATTCATATTAATATTAAAGCAGCACCAAATCATCAAATTTTGACTGACATCAAAAACGGCCAGATTGATCAAGGAATTGTAACCGATATACCCAATGAGAGTTTCTTTGATTTTGAAACGCTTGGTCAAGAAGAGCTCTGCTTGATTTTACCACAACAGGCCAATATCAGTGATCGTTACGCGCCCTTACTTTTAGAGTTAGGACTAATCAGTCACCCAGATGCCGAGCATTATTTATCTTTGTATTTTAAGCAATCCAAAGAGCAAGAACTCACACAACTAGATGTTAGTAAAATCCCTATCGTTGGTTCAATTAACCAAATTAGTCAAATCTTAGAGCCAATCGCTCAAGGTGTGGGCTTTACTGTGCTACCAAAAAGTGCTGTCGACGGCTTTCATAGCACTAAGCATTTACAAGTTTTGCGGCCAACACAGCCAGTAATGGAAAGTTTATATTTGGTCTGTAAAAAAAACAGAGCATTGCCCGCTCGTTATCGCGCCTTTAATACAATTATTCGGCAGGTATGGGCGTTTAACTGATACTAGTACTTAGCCAAAATATCAATAACAGAAGTGAATAACGGAAGGGTGCTGGGTGCCAGCATGAATTTTTTATCCGTATTAAATGTATCAGTGTAAACCTGCATAACCCAAATCATACTGAAAAAACCATCGAAAAACTCGTCATAGAATTTTCTTTGGCCCACCGGCATCTAGAGTAATAACAAGTGTCTGGCTACTCAAATTTGAGAAAAGTGTAGAAATACATGCAAGCTCTTTCCGCTCTTTGGCTGAATGAACACTATCACAATAAGATTGACACAGACTGCTGATCATCGGCAACACTGGAAGTGTGACGACGTCAAAGTGGCTTGGTAATCACACTTATTTATCAAACTGTTTAGTCTAAAGTTTATATTTTTATCGTAGCTCTTGTTACATTAGAGTGTCACTCTAGACAGCGTGGCTATTCTTTCAGAATCACGACTTGGAAAGTCTGGGTCTACGTAAATGTACATTCTAGATATCAAATTATCATTACATTCAAATACACTACAAAAGCGCCCTGATGATATATGATTATCCGGCCACTTTGTGCCATCGCGCATGACTCCGCCTTCTTGCCCTTCTACCACAACAGTATTCCCAGAGACAATAAAGTTAAATTGCTCAATATCATGCCAAATACTATTGAGTGAGCTCCCTATCTTGTCACCAAACTCTAGTAATGCTTGTTTGCCAACCGCATCGCCAAATTTGGGGAAAAAGAATGTAACTTCGTCGTGAAACAGGTCTATATAGGTTGGATCTCCAGCATCTATCTTTTCAAAGTAGGCTTTCACCAACGTGATAAGGCTGTTTTTTTCCATATTTGAATTACTCCTTGTAATTGGATTGTCGCCATAGTTAATTAGGGCGAAACGCCAAAAAGCAATATACACAGTTCAAAAACCAGATAAAAAACAAAAACCTCCCCGTTGATTGCGCAATAGGTACATGCTAGTTTACGGATAAGTAAGGTGCTGAGCATCTACCAAAAATGCAAACTCAAATACAGCTAGTTGATACTTGCTTTTCATATAGCTTTTGTATTCACTCGAGTTGTTTTTGCAAGGTTTCGGCATCGGGAAGAGACACGATAGCCACTTTGCTCCAATATCAGTCAAGGTAATCTACGCCGAGTGTTAATATAGTGAGATAGACTTTTGTTTCAACTTAGAGAATTTAATACCAACGATGTCGCCCCTCTAGTCGCTATTTTGAACGATCCAGAAGTTACTCGATACCTCTCAACTAAAATTCCGCAGCCCTATACCCAACAAGACGCTCTGTGGTGGATAGAAGAGGGAAGTAAACAAGGCTATATTCGAGCAATTTGTGATGGTCAGCAACTTATCGGCTGTATAGGTGTCAACCCTGGGGAATTTGAATACCAATGCTCAGGGGAGCTTGGCTACTGGCTCGCAAAAAGTCATTGGGGCAGGGGAATAACACATCAAGCGGTTTTACAAATAGTTACTGCTGTGTTCAATGACACCGACGTTGTAAGGGTGTTTGCGAGCGTATTTGATGAAAATCACGCCTCAATAAAGCTACTAAAAAAATCAGGCTTCGAACAAGAAGCCATACTCAAGCGCGCAATTTTCAAAGCAGGGCACTTTTACGATTGCCATATTTTTTCGGTATTAAAGCCTTAAATCGATACGCAGTTTGCCACTATCTACTTTTTCTCGGTCTGTGTATTGATGACGTTTAATTATATAAATACTCCCCCAATAAAACCTCTTAATCCAACCACAACTTATGGCAGGTTCGCTCTGAAATCAGTGTGAAGCGTTCAACCCATTCGATCAAACCCTCAATTGCCATTGGTTTTGCATATAAATACCCTTGAACATACTGACACCCCAAGTTTTTTAGACTGTCCAGCTGACCTTGCTGCTCTACACCTTCTGCAATCACCTTTAATGAAAGACTTTTTGCCATAGACAATATTGCATTGACTAAAACCGCTGCATCTTGGTTTTGATCAATATCTTGAATAAACCCTCTGTCTATCTTTAATGTATTGATTGGAAAGCGTTTGAGGTAACTCAGCGAAGAATAACCCGTTCCAAAATCATCAATGGCTAAATTCACGCCAGTTGCTCGCAAACTTTGTAACCACTCAGTAACCGCTTTATCGTCTTCTAATAATATGCTTTCGGTAATTTCAAGGGTCAGATTTTCAGGATGAAACCCTGATTGCTGCATAATTTGCTTAATGATAGTGGCATTAAAGCCTAACCGATATTGTTGACTCGATACATTTACCGTCAGGTAGCAATTGAGTCCGATGGCTTTATTAAGCCTACGAATATCTCCACAGGCCTGTCCTAATAGCCACTCCCCCAAAGGTGCTATCAGACCACTTTCTTCAGCCACAGGAATAAATTCTGCGGGTGAGATATATTGACCAAAATCAGTCGGCCAACGCATTAAGGCCTCTACGCCATATAGTTGGCCTGTCACAATATCTATTATGGGCTGATAATGTACGGTTATCTTTTTATGTTCTAACGCCACTCGCAGATGTTGTTCTAATTCAACTCGGCGATTAACCTGCTGCTGCATCTCTTGCGCAAAGAAATGGTACYGATTCCGCCCAGCCTCTTTGGCTTTATACATCGCTAAATCTGCCAGTCTTAACAGCTCTTTTTGATCTTTTGCATCACCTGGTAAAATTGCGATCCCAATACTTGCACCGGTGAAAACCTCAAACCCATTAATGACAAAGGGCTCACTCAATGCTTTGACGATTTTGTCGGCAACTTGTGCTGCGTGATCTGGATGTGTAATTTGGCTAAGCAGCAGCACAAATTCATCACCGCCAAAGCGGCTTAGTGTGTCGCTTTTGCGCAGTAATTCATTTAACCGTTTTGCAACAGAGATAAGCAATACATCACCCGCTTCGTGCCCCATGGTATCGTTGACGCGTTTAAATCTATCTAAATCAATAAATAGCACCGCACTTTGATGTTTTGTGCGACTCATTCTTTTGATGTCTTGCTCAATTCGTTCAAGTAACAACGTTCGATTTGGCAATCCGGTTAGCACATCATAATAAGCTTGGTATTCAATCTGTTCTTCTTGGGCTTTACGCTCTGTCATATCAGACAAAATAGCCACATACTGCTGTACCAATCCTTTATCGTCATAAACCACACTAATCGCTAACCATTCTGGATACAAAGTACCATCTTTGCGCTTATTCCATATTTCGCTTGCCCACTGACCTTGGGTATTCAGCGTACTCCACATTTGGTCATAAAAATGTCTGTCATGCTTTCCTGAACWCAGAATATTTGGCCGTTGTCCTAATACTTCATGTTCTTCGTATCCTGTGATTTTGGTGAATGCGGGATTGACGGCTGTGATCTCCAACTTGGCATTTGTTGTCATGATCCCTTCTTGCGTCGCATTGAAAACCGCTGCCGCAGTTTTGAGCTGTGCGCTTGCACTTTTCTGTGCGGTTATGTCTTCTTTAATCGCGATAAAATTAATTATTTCCCCTTGCTGATTCTTAATCGGAGAAATTGACGCATATTCCCAATAATAGTCACCTGACTTACGACGATTAAAAAACTCTCCGCGCCAAACTTTACCTTGTTTGATAGTTCGCCATAGTGCTTTGTAGTCTGTAAAGCCTTGTTTAGACCCCAACACCTTCGGTGTCTGACCTTTTATTTCCGCAAGTGAGTAACCTGTTACTTGCTCAAACTTAGGGTTCACATACTCAATTCGAGCTCTTGGATCGGTAATAATGATAGAAGCAGGACTTTGCTCAATTGCATGGCCCCACTTTCTTAGCTCTTCTTCAGCTTGTTTAAAGGGGGATACATTAACACTGACAAATACTTGCCCATTATTGTGCGTTTTTGTTTGCTTTATTTGAAGCCAAGTACCCAAAGCTGTTTGATGTAAATTGGAGTCAGCGTTGAATATGTCACCAAATTGATGCTGCCATTGTTCTAGTTTACGGGGCATGGAAGATTGGTCTTCAACAGCAAAGTGTTCACACCAAGCGCTATTACAAAGCAGTAAATTGCCAGAGCGGCTAAATAATGCAAACCCCTCCGTCAGGCGCGCAACAGCGTCAGATAATGTTCTGCTGGTGCTTAGAATTTTATTTTTAGCTGCATATAAACGATTTGCAAACACAATAAGCAATAAGAACAGCACAATTGCCAGCGTCAATAGTAGTTCATTTTGTTGTTTGGCTTTTTCTAATGTCTGGCTATGGTAACGATTGTAACTACTGTAAAGCGCAGTGAAAGTATCGCTACTGGGTAAATTGAGAAACCGTTGTCTTGCCTGCTTTAACTCTACACTCCTTGTCACCGCGACATTAAAATGCTGATAAATTAGCTTTGCTACGTCACTTTCAGATGGTATATGTGGGATAGGTTCAATAGCAAATTCATATAGCTGCCCAAGCATTAAATTTGCAAGCGCTCGATTAGCCTTTGTTGCAAGTTCGGGGTCGCTTTGTTCGAGTTCTTTCACTAACTCAGGAAGGTAGAGCAAGCTGTTTTTAATACTGGCAGCAGCTGTTTTTATCGACTCAACTTGTAATACTTTTTCACTCAATAACGCCCGATACGCTTCATATTGCCGCAGTACATCTGGATCTGTATGGTTAAATAGCTCATGCTTCTGGGTTGTGTTTAGCTCATCAATGGCGTGTGCAAGTTGCGCTAACTCATCATATTGATTGAGCTGCGCACTCAACATTTGCAGTACCGCTGCATCAAGTTTGGCATCTATACTTTTTGCTTCAATCAATAGTGAAACTCGAGCTTGATGCACATGACTATTTATTTCTTGTTGCGAGTAAAAATACGCAAAAAGCGCAATCGGTGCACACAGCAATAATGCTTGTACACCAATAAAAGCTTTATTCCTCATTTTGTCTTTCCAAATCCATTTCGTGATGATGTCCAGCTAAACTATTAATGAATGCAACTAACTTCTGCATGTCTGTGTCAGGGATTTTTCTGCCAAGCTGGTACCTAGCCATTGTCTCGATTGCCGACTCTAAACTTGTATGACTACCGTCATGAAAAAAGTACGCTTGTTTGCTCGCGAGTCGCAAGCTCGGCACCTTAAACACAAAGCGATCTTGCTCATTTCCAGTAACGTTAAAACGGCCAAAATCCGCTTTTTTAATTGGTGTCTTCCTATCGCCAAAATAATCACCAAACGTACCCATTCTGGCAAACATATTACCGCCAACATTACGTCCCTGATGACAACTAATACAACCATAGCGCTTAAATAGCTCGTAGCCCGCGATTACCGACTCAGGTAATTGTACGCTGCTATCTTTAAGCCATAAATCGAACGGTGCATTGAGCGTAATTAACGACTCTTCAAAAGTCGCTATCGCATCTTTTACTGTGTGCGGGGTTATTCCTCGCGAGTACACTTTAGCAAACTGTGCGACCAGCACGTTATCTTGATTTAACTTAGCGACGACTTCTGGCCAAGTCATATCATGTTCTTTTGGGTTTAAGATAGGAGAGTCAACTTGATCATACAGCGATTGTGCGCGGCCATCCCACGCTTGGCGAATATTTAAAGCGGCATTGTAAACAGTGGGAGTTTTTAGCTCACCGAGCGCGTTATTAACTCCTCTGGAAAGGGGCTTTACATCTGCACCATGACTGGGCAATTGGTGGCATGATGCACAACTAACTTGATCTCCTCGAGAAAGTCGCTTATCAAAAAAAAGCGCTCTACCTAAGCTTACTTTATCCGCATTAAGCCCCGTTGTAGGCTCAAGTGGCAAAATTGGTTCATTTGCAATTCCCAATAGTGGAAACGCAAAAAGTAATAAACTCCAAATTCGCATACACTTCGCCCAAGTTGCCATCTTAATGTAAAAGATAGCAACATTCGGCGTTGCAAATTTTGATTTAAAATAAGCTTAGTAATAGAAGTTATGTTTTCTTATTCACTCCCCCCGTACGGCTAAGCTTGTCACTTCACTTAGCCAGTTATCAATGACATCTGAAGTTGCCAAATGGGCAGGGCCAAATAATGTGTATTGCGTTGGTGCTATGCCACAAAACCCGAGCGTTCCATGTGTAAGCTGAGTAATTAGTCCTTCAGCAGCCTGTTCCAAATGCGTTTGCGGCGCGTCAGCGGTTAGAATAACTCTTGCTGTTTTATTCGGTAAAAGCTTTTCAACTTCAGTACCTGTTTCACTGTATTTAAAAGCAAACCCGGGGAGTAATGTCCTATCGATTAGCCCTTTAAGCTTAGCTGGTAACGCCAGCCACCAAAGTGGGCTTACTATTACAATATGCTCTGCCCACAGTAGGTTTTGTTGGAATTGCTGTAGGCATGGCTCTACAACTTGGTTCGCTTCATAGCCATACATCAAATTGACTTCGAAGTGCATCTCATGGAGGTCCAGTCTACGTACTTGATGTTGAGTGCTTGCTGCTTTAGCGTAACTTGTGGTGATCGCATGACACAGGCTTTTGTTTTTGGGATTACCATTCAGTAACAGTATCTTTTTCATTTTCGTTTCCTTATCCAGTGACTAAGAAACGATTGTACTGTCTCCCCTTAACGGGAGAGTCAAGTTACTCTACCTGTGGCTGCCATGGTGTTAATTGTGGACATTCATCGAGCGATACGATGCAGTGTTCAATACGCTGTATCTTTTGCTGAAGCTCTGTAATTTGCTTTATGAAAGCAGCTTTAAGTTCGACTAGAAATGTGTTGATTTCGACCCAGTTAACTTGCTGCCCTGTAATTTTAATCACCTGCTGTAATTGCTTAATCGACACCCCAAGCAACTTTGCTTCTTTTATTAACAACAGCAGGTCGACATCCACTTGCGAATAAACACGATACTTACCAACTCGCTCAGGCGTAGGAATAAGCCCTTTCTCCTCGTAAAAGCGAATAGCTTTGACTGACAGCCCAGTTAGCTCAGACAGCTTGCCAATATACATTTTTAATTCTCCCTGCTAAAAGCAAAATAATGGTTTACAGCCTCTGTAAAAGTTGTAACTATCGGGATGAAAACCAGCCACACGCAAATAAAAAGTAGCGTCAAGGAATAGCAAAAGATGTATCAGTTATTTTATACCAATTTTCTTAATTAAGTGGTCTATTTTGAGGCAAGAAAATCTTGTCGATAACTCCGCTACCGCGTCCTGCTATCGCTAAGGTACCTACATCCATATAGGCAAGGCAAAAATTTTGCTATTTAGTTGTTCTAAATGAGAGATTTTTAACGCTGTTAGCGTCAGATTTACTCCTTAAAATTGAGTAAGTATTAAGTCAAATTGGTATTACTATCCGCGTAATGCCAGTTGGGCACCACACC
Organism: Pseudoalteromonas sp. J010; assembly: GCF_003934235.1. Classification (NCBI taxonomy): domain Bacteria; kingdom Pseudomonadati; phylum Pseudomonadota; class Gammaproteobacteria; order Alteromonadales; family Pseudoalteromonadaceae; genus Pseudoalteromonas; species Pseudoalteromonas sp. J010. The sequence goes on from NZ_RDBW01000006.1 coordinate 40,040, forward strand.
TTGTACTTGAGCACCTACAACTAGAGAAAAAACTGCTCTTGGTCGATAGAAAAACACAACAACAAAAGCCTACGACCTATTTAGAACTCAACCCAACAGGACGGATCCCAACATTAGTCGACGGCGATGAGGTCATCTTTGAAAGTGCAGCAATTTGTTTGCATTTATGCGAAAAGCACCCTGAAGACCAGCTCATCCCAGCGCCAGCAACCTCACAGCGAGCCACGTTTTATCAGTGGCTTTTTTATTTAACCACCACAGTTCAGCCAGAGCTCATGCTGTATTTTTACCCTGAAAAGTATCAGCTGCCACCAAAGAACAATAAGAATATGTCTCAAGTCGCTGAACAACGAGTCGGCGACATGTTTGCACTCATCGACAAGCCACATACCTACTTAGTTGGTGAGCAGCTCACGCTTTGTGATTATTATTTATTTATGTTGGCCCATTGGGCAAGTGGATTCAATACCGCGCCAAAGGACTATGTTAATTTGGGACGATTTATGCGGCTGATGGCAAGGCACAAAGTGGTAAAAAGAGTGTGCGAAATTGAACAAACCGACCTAAGTTGTTATAACTGAGCTATTATCCTGATATACCAAGGAGGAACGATGGAAACCTTAGTTAAAAACTATATCTCAGCCTACAATCAATTTGATATAGAGGGGATGTTAACCCTGCTCACCGATGATGTCGTGTTTGAAAACCTCGCCAATGGTGAAATTACAACACGTACAACCAGTAAAATGGAGTTTGCTGACTTAGCAAATCAGTCCGCAAAGGTCTTTTCTGAACGCACTCAATCTTTAACCGCCGCCACGCAAGACAACGATCTGTTTATTGTTGATGTGACCTACAAAGCAAAATTAGCCCAAGACTTAGCCAATGGCATGAAAGCAGGGCAAAGCATCTCCTTGCAAGGCCGCTCAGAGTTTGCTTTTCGCGATGGCAAAATTTGTTTGATAAGAGATATAAGCTAACTTATTACTCCAAACCTCAGGTTATTTAACCTGAGGTTTGGATAAGGAATGAGCTAATTCATTGTTTTAAACTCACCTTAAATAACTTTCTTATCTAGCCAGAGAGTTTTAGGGATAACTAGGCGAATTTACGCACTAATAGCAGGCTATTGGAAGTGAATTCAACACAGTTAGCACTAAAACTGGCTGCTAGAAAGGCATTAATTATCCAAACTCAGGTTATTTATTTGGCAAAATCAGCGTGCTTTTCTATGCTGGTTTTGTCACTTTCATCATTAATTCACTTAGCAATGATGACTGTTGTGTGTTCAGCCTAAGAGCAATTTAAATCAAACGGAGAAGAATAATGGGACTATTAAGTGGTTTACTTGGTAATGCGAGCGAAGTAGACAGTAACGAAGTTGATAAGTTATTAGAAGATACACTTATCACCGGAGAAGAAGTTGCACAAGCTTACAAGGTGATCCGCGACTTATTTATTTTTACCAATAAACGCCTAATTTTAATCGACAAACAAGGTATGACTGGTAGCAAAGTAGAAATGCTCAGCATCCCGTATAGCAAAATTACGAAGTACAGCAAGGAATCTGCGGGTCACTTCGACCTTGATGCGGAATTGAAAATTTGGATCGGCTCAGATCCAACACCAATTAGTAAAGAATTTAAAGCAGGCGACAATATCAACCAAGTGTATAAAATCATTTCACAGTATTGTTTATAGCCGCGCTGTAGTAAAAAGGCACATGAGTTTTGTGCCTTTCTTTTCGGTAAACAAATTAAGTTAGTTTTCGCTCTGCACGCAGGCAAAAAACCGCAGAAAAGAGCAAGGAAACAAACACTTGATTCCAAAAGTTGGAGACAAAGGGAGCAGCAACAAACTGAGATGCGATATGCCAAATACTAAGGTTTAGCAGAAAACCAAGTACAAACCCATAGCCTTTGTATTGTGCAAGCAATTGCCCCAGCTCTTGCCTAAAGCGCTTATATTTAGCTACTTTGCTCATTTTTATACTCCAGTTATTGATTAAACAGAACTCAGTTTAAATAAGAAATTTTTAACGCTGTTAGCACCAACTTTACTCCTTCAAACGCAGCAAGTATTAAGGCTAATTGGTATTAGATGAACACATTATGTGACTATATCAATGTTGCACTATGGCTTATCAGACGCCACTTATCATCACTGCAGCGACACCAAGTAGAGTGCCTCTGGGCATGGTATGATCTCTCACCTAGAGCACTCTCAAGTGCTGAGATGTATGTAATGATCACCTGTGTACGACTCTGAGACACCAATTTATAATCCTCACTGACTATTTTATGCTTGCTAAGGTCTTCATGCTTTAACCCCGTTAGAATATCAGCTTTGGTCATCCCTTTGCTAAATAGTCCATCTTCATAAAATTCATCGTGAATATAATCCGAGATCCGTTCAATATCACTGCGCATTTGCGGTGTATGTAGCCCTTGTTCTAGGGCTACAATTTTTTCGAGTATGTCCATAAAAATAAGCTTGCTTTAAACTCAAAGCGTTTACTTTCTAGGCCATACACCAGCTAAACAAACGTCTGCAAACTTCTCAGCTTTTACTAATTCTATCACTACTTGAGCGTGAGCCGCTTTGTTACTTTTTGCTCGATTTTTTAAATATGACATGTATATCTCCTTTACTCGTTGATCATAAAATGGTGCGCCCCAAGTTTTGGTAGCACAGATTGAAAAAACTGAATATCAAACAAGACCGCATGTTCTTTTGGTAACAGTGAGTCAACTTGAAATAAATAAGGGACTTGCGTTGTTGTGAGGGGATCTAGGTCTGAAGCCTGACAAGCAAGACAGTATGTTCTAATAATTGCCTGATAATGCTCGTTATATTCGATATTTTCTAATGGAGTTTGATGACCAAGTACTTCGCGCTTGCGCACTGGGTAGTGGTGAATAAACTGCCCAACCCCCTCGCAAAAGGACGCGTATTGATGTGTATGTAAAATAAAAGCATGAAACAGTTCGTCAACCAGCTTGCTTGCAGCGGCCACTTTATGAGGCGAAATGATGGTAAATATCAAGTAGTCTTTTAACCCTTCAACAACTACTTGTATTTCCTTTTCAGATAACCTTTGCCCAAAATGAGTTTCCACATGCCAATCAAACCACGCGAGCACAGCCTCATCAAATTCATAATTTTCGATAAAGCTCACAGCACTTTCCTTTCCTGCAATTGCTTTCATCAGATCCCTTCTCCATATTAGCAATCAATTTAAAATATACAGTTCCTACTAATTAGTCAAAAGAGAAATACAAACTATTAACATCAGTTCGAGGTTTTTGCTAGCCAAGACGCTAAGAGGTTACCAGAGCCAAACACACCAACTTTCTATGAGTAAAACTCTGCTAGGGGCGTCCGACGAGCAACAACTCGCGCATGTTTACGTCGTGAATTGTTGCTCTTCTGATGTCAGCCGTGGACATTAAGCTTTGCCTCCTGCCTAACATGAATGTCATCGGTTTATCTTGTGCTTGGAGGCACTGCGGCTACCGGTTTTCATTATTCTTTGTGTTATTTTCTATGCCTATAATTGCGACATACCGCTCAGCCAAATCATTACTGAGTAATCGCTTCGAAAACCTTTTAAATTCCGACAACGATAGTTTCATCGAGTTAATACTAGTCTCATCAGTTTGAGAAATTAGCCGGTCAGCGAATACATAATCCAGCTGATTGCTCAATCTAATTACCTCTTTTTTGCTTTCATCACTCAGTTGTAAAAATTCCTGCTCTGTTAACCTTTGTACCTTACTCAACATATCAGTAAAAAAATGATGGTTCATTTTTTTCATATCACTGATTGAGTGTGTCGATGTCTGTAGCAAGGTAACAAAGCCAGTTCCTTTATCACTCACCCTGTGACCTGTTATTGCTGTATAGGCAATTTTAAGCGTATTCCTAAACCTTTCCTTGTAATCACTTCTTATAATCGAGTTGAGCAAAACCGCATATACTTTCTCTTCTAGTGAGCCTGTTTGCACCTGTCTTAACGATGCCAGTATGTTTACTGGCGCATTATTTTTAAGTTCTAGATTTTGTGAGCTGGGTGCCGGTAAAGCGTGACTCACGCTATCAGATGACTTTGTAGGATAACGCCTAATAGCAGCAAGCAGTTGCTCATCAGACCAAATATGGTTCGATTGGATCCGCGCCAAAAACTCATTCATTCTGAACACTTGATTGTCACTGACCTTTTTCTCAATCGCACTAATCGCGTCAGTCTTAGCTTTTGCAAGATCATCACCTAAAATCGAAGCTGGAACTTTAATAGCGTTTGCCAGATAGGTGGCGAGCGACTTCCTGCCGCTTGCAACAATACTCAACTTATCGTCAATTAAAAACGTGGCAGGGGTACCTAACGCATCAGCATCACTTAACCATTTGCTATATTTGGCTTCCAAGTGCGCTTTAATTATTAGTGCCTCTGCGTAGTCATAAATATGAGAAATACCAGCCTTTAGCACACGATGGGATGCAAATTTGCCATCTTCTACAGCTCGCAATCTCACGTCTTTCTTCGCGACAATTGATTTTTCAACCATTTCTACCAAGGCATTTTTTCTTGGAAAACGAAAAGATAGTGGGGCATTCACCTCATTCTTTCTTGTTGACTCAAGCAAAACATAAGGCTGGTCGTAATGTTCCATCACATCTTTATTCTTAAGTGAAACCCACTCATCATCATCCACAAATAGCTTAGTGTAAGTTTTTGCGGAAACAAACGTTTCAACGAAGCGCCTAAACAAGGCTCTATCGAGCTTTTGAGGTATATGACAAGCGTTAAGCCAGTCAGTCAATCTACCAAAGTGAACTTGATTATCTAACTCTTTAGCCAATTCAAATGATAGGTTTTTCTGTGAACATGTCAGCCTATATTCCATTGCAAAATCATTGTATGCCGATACCAATTCCGCTTCTCGTTCTACTGCCGCCAAACTTAACAGTACAGAGTTAAAAATCGACAGAAATTGCCGCGCATCCTCATATATTGCTCCCCCTTTACCTTCGCGCCGGGGAAAAGTCATGTGTAAGCTATCAAATTGATGAAATGCGCTTGGTGAAAACTCGATTGATGTGGGTGAAAACTCAAGTGTTGCTTGCCCTAAGCTAACAGTATGGATGGATGAATGCTTTAAAAGGTGTATTAAGAACTGTGTAAAAACAGGAGGCGCGCTAGCAATAGGGGGAATCGCAAATGTGAATTGAATTTCCTTGTCATCGTGATTTTGTTTTTTCCTGACTTCAGTCACTGGTGTAAAGTGCAGCGAAGGCTCTTGAGTTATTCTTTGAGCGCGATCTCGCTCGTTCAACTCTACAGCGCCTATCGTCTTTTCCATCAACTTAAAAGCGTTTTCTTTGCTATGCGATGACTCACTTAAAATCGTGATGTTTTTACCGTTATACCTACTAAATAACTTCTTTAGCTCGTCTTGTAACCCAGCTGCATATTTTTTAAATTCAGCGCTATTCCCCATAAAAAACGACCCATCCTTAAGCGTTAGATCAGTATGCGCAAATACTCTGAAAGTTTGCTCCCAATCAATTAGCTCTTGGTAGCGTTGCCCTTGCTTCCATTCATTATCGATTGCAGCTATTTGAGCTGCAATCGCATCTTCAGAAGCTGTGACTCCAACTAGTGACTCTTGAATAAGAGGCAACAAGCTACCTAGGTATTCTGTGGGAATTTCGTACCAATATCTAACCCCTGATGTATTTAAAGTTGCTCTTCTGGTGCCATTTACTGATGCGAGGAAGTCGTCAATTTTTGATACGTTTTTTGCATCTCCCCCTAAATTGAATAAATGTTCTGTTAAATGGGAAATACCATGGGCATCACCGTTATATAAGTGTCCCGCTTTTACAAAAATAGCCAGTCTGGCTACGTTAATATCAGATTGAATATGTTGATATACAATGCCATTGCTTAGTGTTGGTAAAGTGGTTTGGCTGCGTTGCTCCAGAGCAAACGAGCTGCTATTAAAAATAAGCAAGACGCAATAAAGAATGGAAAAAATCGGAGAAAGGCTTTTTCTTATTAGCATATAGTATTAGCTTCCTTACAACTTGTCGCTGAACATTATCACATGACAACTTGGAGAAACAATTGTTTAAAATAAAACCGACGAATTCACTGATACTCCCTTGACATTTAACCTAGTGTCAGCAAAATATCACCTGATTGATATTTACATCCGCTTGTTTCCCCTCTTATTAGGAGCTGCCATCACAATGAATAACTAAGCCCTTTGTAACTGACGAACTTATTATTAATTTTCAGTGCAAGGCTTATGGTTATCGTTGAGGCTTCTCAGACTAATCTATAGACTCTCATTTTCTATTTTACTGTTTATGGCTTTTACGAGTCTTTGTGCCTTTAGCCTTTTGCACTGCTGCAACTAGGAGCAGTAATTATGCCTTGGATACAGTTAAAGCAGGCAAGTTTTATCCTTGCAAATGGCCAATGTTTATTTTGCGATGTCGACTTAACAATAGAGCGACAATTTATTGCGATAACAGGCCCTAATGGGGCGGGCAAATCACACTTACTCAAAGCCCTATCCGGTGAACAGCCTCTAACCTCGGGCGAGCGCCAAAGTCATGGGAAATGCTTTTATCTCCCACAAGATGCAACTAACCGCTTTGCTACCGTTTCTGAACTACTAGGGCTTAAAGAGAAGCTAGCAGCACTGCATCGGGCCCATCAGGGGTTAGCCTCTGAGCAAGATTTTGACTTAATCGCAGATGATTGGCAGTTAGAATCAACTTGGCAAGCAACACTTGCGCCGCTAGAACTCACTTTGGAAACCCCCTTTACAAAGCTTAGTCCAGGAAAGCGAATGCGAGTTTATATCGAAGTATTACAATCTCAGCCTGCAATCCTATTACTGGATGAGCCGAGCAACCACATGGACAGCAACAATAAGCACTGGTTAGCTGAGCAGCTAAAGAGCCACAAACATGGTGTGGTTGTCGTCACACACGATCCTATTTTATTAGATGCAGCCGACCATATACTGCACCTAAAACAGGGGGAGCTAACTCATCACTCACATGGATTTGACGCTTTTAGAGAGGCGTTACTTCAAACTCAAGCTCGACAAAAACAACAGCATTTAGCAAATCGCGCTGAGCAAAAAGCACTTAAACAGGCTTTGATTGCAGCGGATTTACAATATCAAAGGCAAGCCAATAAAGGTAAAGCACAAGTACGCGCTGGTAGCCAAAGTAAACTGATTGCTGATTTTAAGTCTGACCGAGGAAGTAAACGTCTTGCCGGACAAACCCATAAAATTCAGCAAGCTCAAGATAGAGTGAAAGAAAGTGCAGTGTATTATCGAGAAGACAAACAGCAGTTTCACTTTAATACCACTACTAGAGCGAAAGAAAAAATCCGCTTATGTGAAGCCGAACTGTGCTTTGGACCAGAAAAGACACTAAACCTTTTTGCGGATACAACACAAAAACTCAGAGTAACAGGAGATAACGGCATCGGAAAATCCACTTTGCTTAAAACCCTTGCCGGTAAGCTAGAGTTAAAGCGTGGAGAAATTCAGCGCCCCACAACATGTATTTACTTAGATCAGCATTGTGCTTGGCTTGAGCAAGGCAATAGTATTTTAGACATTGCCGTGCGCTTACTTGATACACCTCATCATAATATCATCACCAGCTTTGCAAGCGTTGGTCTTAAATTAGATAAAATATCTTCGCCTGTCATGAAACTAAGTGGTGGTGAAAAAATGAAAGCTGCGATTGTGTTAGTAGTGCAACTGCAAGGTTTTTTACTACTTGATGAACCCGACAATCACCTCGACTTAGAAGCACAGCAGGAGCTTGCTACCATGCTCAATCAGCTTCCTTGTGGATTTGTACTGGTCTCTCACAATGAGCATTTTTGCAGTCAACTTACCAACATAAAAGCACTACCGCTGTGTGAGCAATAGTCAACTAAGAAAGAAAAGGGGGAGGAAGGAACGCCTCCCCCTTTGGGCACTTAGTGGCGTCTCTGTTATGACCACTAAATTAAATGGGCTGAGACGACTGCACGTCTCAAACCACATGGGGACCGTTAGTTAAAGCGGTAATACCTCAAGGGTAGTGACATAGCTGCCGGTACGCTTTGTAGCGGGTGCTTGTGCTTTGTCGTCTTCATATTCCACTTCAAACCAATACATGCCTGGCTCAGATAGCGTTAGCGTCACTTCACCTTTGACATTCGTTGTATATTTGCTTGGTTGACTGTTGTCACGGTACTTTTCATCCTGACGTACCACTATCACTTCTGCACCCTTTGCAGGTTCACCATCCATCGTATATTGCAAGGTAATGGGTTCACCGGTGTACAAGTCATTAGGGTGAGTTACAGGGTTTAGTTCTAGCCCTTTGCCCGTTGGCTCAAGCGCAGTGTTATTGGGTGCCCCCAAAGTTACAAATACTTCTAATCGTCTTGCAACGTCGGACACACTTAAATCTTTTGCCGTTTTTGGTACTTCTTTATTAAAGGCCTCTACTGAGCCAGTTTTTCCGCGTCCTGGCCAGTAGTGCTTTTTACCGTTTTCATCAGTCCAGCGCGCCACCAGCGAGCGACTTTGATTAAACACTTTGTAAGTGCCTTGCTGATTGAGCTCAATGTCAAATACACTGCGATACTTAAGTTTTGTGGCGTTCTTAAGTTCGACCTTGCTACCAGAAGGAGACAGTGCAGATAGACGCTCTAGTGGATAAGCATAATGATCTGGGTTAAAGATCCCATTGGCGATAGCAGCATCAAACGTGATCCATTCGCTGTCACCAGACACCACGGTGGTACTTGGCTTGATCCATACTCGGTGCGCTTCACTTAACGGGCTATATGCGGCTAAGGCAACTAAGACACCAGAAACTAACGTTGAAATTTTCACGATTAAGGCTCCATTGTTAAAATTGTTGTAGCGAGTTCAGATTTACCTTCTGCAATCACAGTGACAGGTGCAGTGATAGGTAAGGTCACTGGCAGTTTCAATACTTCACGACCTCCAAGCTCACGAGCAGCCTCGACAAACAGCGTGTACTCACCCGCAGGTAAAGCTTTAAACTCGTTGCGCCAAGGGGTTAAATCAATCTTTGCCGTACCTGGACGCCTTGTCGCACCAGTCACGCCGTCTACAGGCATGGATAGGCTACGGCCGCTTCTACGCCACCATAGGCGTAAGTCTTTTAGCCACTTTTCACCTTCTTTATCCGCCATGTTTACGTCATACCAAACGGCAATATCGGCAACTCGCTGTTGTTTGCTGTTCGCCAGCCATACTGCTATATAAGGTGGGTGATATTCCGCGACGTTTAAACGCGGGATAGTGATTTCAACTTCATCAGCTTTAGCGTGCACGGGTACCATCAGCACTAGAACAGGTAATACAAAGCCTGCTGCGACGAGCGGCCAAGTCGACTTTCTTCCTCGTGAATGCTTGTATAAAAGCCATAATCCTGTAAGCGAAAACACTATACAAGCTACTGAAAACACATCAATAAACATACGCCATGCAAATCCTGTATTACGTCCTTTGTGAAGATCGTTAAGGTATGATACCCAACCACGATCTGTGATCTCTTGATAAAACTCACCGCTATCAAGGGCGATGCTAAACCAGCCATCACCACCAGCTCTTGGCAGCGCAACATACAATTCGTACTCGCTCCACTGCACTTGCTGTAGTGCAGGTAACGCCGTACCTGTGTGTGACTGATACCAAGATTGAAAGCTGCGTGGCAGCGCTGTTTGCTCTGCCGCCGCGTTAAGCTGGGTCAACAGCGCGCTTGGCAGCACCGCTTCTTTGGCATGTGTGGTTGGTGCAGCTTCTATCTGGCTCGCGTGATTTAAGGTGATCCCAGTCACGGCAAACAGCAGCATGCCCACTAAACACACGGCAGAGCTCATCCAATGCCAAGTGCGCCAATCAAACAGCTTTTTAAGTCGTCGATTCGACGACTTAGCCACTGAGCGAACTCGTGTCATTAAAAGCTCCACGCCAATGAAGCCCAATAGCGACGACCGTCTTCAAAGTAGCCGTATTCTGCTTCAGTAATTTCTTCATCGAAGAGGTTGTAAATCCCAAACCCAAGCTTGATCGCTTCGTTCAGCTGATAATTTGCACCTAAATCGGTTAGGTTGTACGAAGGTGCGACTAAGCTACTTTGCGAAGGCCCTGTTACCGGCTGGCTTTCTTCACCACGATAATGAAAGCGTAACCACGTGCTCAGCTCATCCGAATACTGATAATTAAGCGACGTTTGGAACAGATGTTTAGGTAACTGATTTAATGGGCTACCAGCATACACTCCGGTTTTTTGCTCCGAATCTGTGTAGGTATAGTTTGCGCTAAGCGTTAGTTTTTCCGTCAATTGACCCGAGAAGCTAATTTCACCCCCTTGGGTTACGGCTTCATCAACGTTGACATAAGTTGTCGGTAACGAGCCAAACTCGTTAGGGCCGTCCGTACATTGAGTTAGTGGACACGACACCCGTGAAATTTTATCGTCAAACTCGTTATAAAATACCGTTGCGGAGGTGCTAACCCCTTTAGCAAGCTCAACGTACACACCTAGCTCATAGTTAATCGAAGTTTCAGGGTTTAAATCTGGATTACCGTAAATATTGCCACCACGGCTCACTTGACCCCACGCCGCCGTACTTTGACGCAAGTTCGGCGCTCTAAAGCCGGTTGAGATCCCTCCTTTAACCGTCACCGCGTCTGATGCAGTATAAACACCGTATAAACGCGGGCTTAGATGGCCGCCAAAGTTACCGTCTTTGTCGTAGCGTAGTCCCATAGTCAGGGCAAATGGTTCAACGATACGCCACTCATCCTCTGCAAATACCGACCACTGATCGTTGTCGACTTGCTGCAAGTCACTAATGCGATTACTGGTTTTGTCGGTCAAATCTTCATTAAGATAAGCAACACCGATTGAGCTGGTATGAGACTCACCAAGCGGTAACGTCCAAAGAGACTGGAAATCGACGTTTTTGACCGTCATCTCACGGGATTTATTGTCAAACTCTTCATGTTTTAAGTAACTACGAGAGCTACCAAATGACCAGTAACCGTTATGCGTCAAAGAGATTGACTCACTATCGTATTCGGTTGTAGTGGACTCAGGACAACCACGGCGGCCACACGGCTCACCTGGTGCAAGTGGTGCAACCGTTTTACCGAGTGTTGCATCAAGCGTTTGTGAGGCAATGCCATAATCCAATAACCATTCGTGTTCATCTGATGGTGTATAGGCCAGTTTTACCTTCAGCGTATCGGCATCGCGACCTCTAAAGCCAGACACGATTTCGTCTTCGTCTCTGTGCGTAGTTTGGCCGTAGATTTGTACCCCTAAGGTATCTTTGATTAGCGAGCCTGCAGCAAAGAAATTAGCCTGATATATATCACCTGAGCGGCTGCTCTCCTGGCTGGTTGCATCAACTCTGACTTCTCCATGCCACTGTTCAGGCGTTTTTTTCGTGATAATGTTAATTACACCGCCAATTGCATCAGAGCCGTACAGCGAAGACATAGGCCCGCGTACCACTTCGATACGTTCAATGGCAGCAACAGGAGGTGTCCATGCACCTTCAACACCAGGGCCGTCACTATTTGGCCGAGTTTCACGCGAACTTTGTCTTTGCCCGTCGACTAAAATAAGCGTGTACTGACTGCCCATACCGCGAAGGCTAATATCTTCCCTGTCTCCGCCTCCAGTTACTACAACTCCGGGAACATCTGTCATGGCATCAGTAAGATCTCGATAAAAGCGCTGCTTTAGCGCTTCTTGATTGATAACGCTAACGGACGCCGGCGCATTTTTTAGCAGTTGCTCAAATCCAGAAGCGGATACGACGATCACTTCCATCTCTTCTTTTATTTCTGATTTTGCATCACTTTGTGCAAGTGAGGAAAAAGGCAGGGCAGCTGCAACAGCTAAAGAGAGTGGCGCCAAACTACGACAGGCCATCAACATCAAGAAATCTCCATGATAGAATACAAGATAAATAACAATTATTTTCATTTCTAATGGTATGATGATTGCGTATTTTGGAGCAATGCGCTTTTTCTTAAAGGTATTTTAAGCAGATCTTAATAATGAATCAGAAATTGACCCGTGGACTTAATGTTTTCGCCAAAACAGTCGAAGCAGGTAGCATGAGCAGAGCCGCAGACTTATTACATATGACCACCTCGGCTGTCAGCCAACAGATCAGTAAATTGGAGCAAGATATAGGTCTGAGCTTATTTAATCGAAATACCCGTAACCTCACGCTCACCGAAGCGGGCACTATTTATTACAACTCTGCGATACAAATACTACAAACCGCAGAGCAGGCAGAGCATGAACTCGAGTTATTACAACATACGCCATCTGGCATATTGAAGATTTCTGCCCCTATCGGGTTTGGAGGAGGGTTACTCAGTAAGCCGCTGCGTTACTTAAGTGAACAGTTTCCACAAATAAAAGTTGATTTGATCCTAACCGACGAACCCATCGACATCATCACTGAAGGCGTCGACTTAGCTATCTGTATAGGCCCTTTACAGGACTCAAACCTTATCGCCCGTCATCTTGCTGACTGGCAGCTAATTCCATGCGTAAGTTGCCATCATCCTTTATCAAAACTCAATATTGAACATCCCGATAGCTTAGCGCCACATGCGCTCATAGGCCATACTAGTAGCAAACAGAATCCTTACCATTTAAGCCATCTACAAACCCACCAGCAAGTAGCGCTACCTGCTGCACGATTTATGGTAAACAATATGCAGGCTTGCATTCAGCTTACCTTAGATGGCATCGGTTATGGCGTATTACCAGAGCCAGAAATTAGGCATCACCTCTCATCAGGCAGGCTAAAAAGACTGTGTCCTGACTGGTCGCTAAGGGAATATAGTGTGTATGCAGTGACACCGCACCGCGATACGGTCGCAGCAAAAACGACCGCAGCAATTGAGAGCCTAAAAGAGTGGTTTACTGAAGTGTCCAACGATAGCCAAGTGTTCGTTGGCGACTTTAATTTCATTTAGACTGAGTTGAGGTAAATGCCATTTTAATAAAAAATAGCGAGCCAAATAGTGGGCTCTGAAGTGTCGGTGTAGCTCACTTTATGCTTTTGATGTGCGGGAATATTAAGGCTATCACCAGCCTTTAAGGTTACCTTGCTATCGTCTTCAAAAGTTAATTCACCACAACCCTGTAATACCAATACCCATTCATTTTCGTCTTGGTCGTAGTATTCAGAGCTTGGGGAGGTATGACCGTTTGATACTATTCGTTCAATTCGGATATTTGGATGAGAGAGTACCATTTCAAAAACTTCTTCAGTTAAATCAGCTGGAATATCTTTAAGAAAGTTCATATTGTACTTAACCTGAAGTTTGGATAACTTAGTGACACTTGCGTTTTGCTACCGCCCTGATACTTATCCACTATAAATACAGCGTATTTGCGCCAGCACCAAGACCTAGCAAGACATTAATTCTCCTAAGCTTAGGTTACCTAGTCAACTATCGAGAAATAATTTGCCGCAACAGCACGTCCGTTTATCTGGTCGCGGCAAATTGGGAGAATGGTACAACTTGATTAATAAAAATGTTCAATATATTGTTCTCAGTATGTCGAAACAAGCAATCAGGGGCGCACATCTCACCACCTAACTAAGTGACTCCACTCGGACTTATTATCCAGTTGTACAGTCACCAATAAAGTTACACAATTTAACAATGTTTGTAAAACAATATTTAACATTAAATAAACAAAATCGTTTTCTGCACTTCACTTTTCCACTACACCAAAAAATCCTGCCAACTTTCCCGTCACTCTTTCAGTCGTACCAGTTACTTATACCAATTATCTTAATTAAGTGGTCTATTTTGAGGCGAGAAAACCGTGTCGATAGTCAAAAAAATACCAGCCTAAATTAGGCTGGTATTTCGGTCATCATCAAGTGACGCTTGCAAAGCCTTATAAATCGAAGGTCCTTGATAAGGACAAAACGATACGCTCATCAGCGGTATCCCAGTCTAGACTGGTATTCTCTGCTGCTACTTCAATGTTAAAACCTTGCAATGCCGTTTGATAAGCTAATCGATAATGGTTGTATGACTTACCAGTGCCATCCCAACTATACTTATCTCCATCAAGAGAGTTGGACACATCAAAGCTAGCTCTTAACGCATGGCCTGGTGCAATTTCAAAAGTATGCGCCACCATCGCAATAGTATGACCCGCCTCAGTACCAAAGTAATCCCAGCTATACCAAAAGTTAAATTCTGTTTGGCCAAACTCACTGCTGTAACCAAATTTTGTGTAAATCTCAGGATAGTTACCGTCACTCGAATCATCACCACCATGATATGAGTAATAGGCAATGCCATAATCAACACTCCAGCTTTGGTTCAACTCGACGAAGCGACCAACATAAAAATCCCACTCTAAATCAGTGTCACCACCAAAATCGACATTAGACGCCCAGCTTCCAGCATATACACCGTTGGCAAACGCTTTATCAATGCTGCCTTGTAGCGCAGGGTCATTCTGAGTTTGACTCACACCGTTAAAAGTATAATCAGACACACCTGTTAGTGTTGCTGACCAATCAGCCAGTGCACAATTGGATGCAAATACAAGTGGTAATGCACAAAGTGTTTTCTTTAAAGTTGTCATATCGTTGTATCCCTAATTTACAGATTCAATTTTTCTAAAGTCGATAAGGTTGTCTTTTGGTGAGCTATCAATCTTGCTCACGGTTTTGAATTTGCTATAAGCAATGTACGCAAAACACGAGAAGAACAAGCCAATGACCAGCGCACCAACCCATTGGATCTGCAAAAAGTTTAGTTTAAATAACAAGGTAAGCAGCGATAGTGCAACTATGTTAAGTAAAATATAGTTCCTTTTACCAAGGCGACTAACGGTTAAGTTCAAATTATCAGTATATAAACGGATCAGCGAGTCCAGTGAGTTGATCACAAACACGATACCCACAAACACCATTGCAAAGTTCTTAATGCCAGCAGTTGGGATCCCAGCCTCATGATAGTGATAAAGTACACTAAACCATGCTGCGATAGGGATAGAAGGGAATATAAGCATCGCCGCCAACACTTGATACGTCTTCAAGCCGCCAACAAAACGCGATGTAAATTGCCCTATCATGATACTCCAAGCAAACCACCAAAATAGATAAAATTCATGATAATCATTGAGTGGTAATACGAACTGATCAATATTGGCAAAGTATCCACCGATGAGCGCCAGATTATTGGTATAACTCGACATTGCACTGTCACCAAAAACAAACGCTGATGCCCACATAAAGGCGATTAGGCCAATAAATACCCAGGTCGTCGTGATGCTTAAAAAGCGCACGTATTTAAGGCTGGTGCTTGAGTAAACGGCAAAGGCGATCGCTGCAAACACGATTAAATAGAAACTCGGAATAATTGACTCGCCATCACCTAAGCTAGGTAAATACCAAGGCAGATTAGACAACAATAAGAAAGCGGTAAACGCGCAAGTTCCAATAATAACGATGTTATTAATGAATTTAACCCAAGGAATTTCAAAGAACTTCACTTTGGGCTCTATTACGCAGAAATAAAAACACGTAAGAAAGTAGAACCCCCAGATTAAAAATCCCCAAAAGCCAAACTCTATGGCTAGAGGATTTGTAAATGCGTACTCTGGGCTTGCTTTTATGTCTGCGTAACCCGCAAACTCCGTAAGCGGAAACATGATCAGGCCAACATCGAGGCCAGAAGTAAATAAGATAGCAATAAAAGTGAACGTTTTAACTGGTGTAACACCAACGCACTGAACATTTCCCCATTTTAATAAGATAAAGGCGACTGCTAATAGGGTGAAAATGATGCCTGCACTAAGCCATACTGTCATTGTCACCCTCCCAAAATAGATAGAAGTAACTCATTTTTTTCTCCGTTGTTTTTATGTACGTTATTCCCGCATTAATACAGTGCAAACTACTTGCACTGTATGCCACTGCAGGCCTCATATGGGGCACGAACTTTCCCATACGAGTGGCGAAACTACATCTCCGAACTACGTTGAACTTGTTGCCAGTTCTGTGTCATGACAACCTCTGCTTCCTCAAGGGCTAATGGCGGATTACCAAGGATCATATCCGCAGCCTTTTCCGCAGCCATAATGGTTGGCGCATTGAGGTTACCGTTGGGGATTGTTGGGAAAATAGAAGAATCGACAACGCGTAAACCCTGTACACCGTGAACGCGAGTTTGCGAGTCTACAACGGCCATTTCATCTTCTCCCATTTTGCATGAACAAGAAGGGTGGTAGGCACTTTCTACCGCTTGACGCACAAAGGCATCAATCTCTTCATCGGTTTGGATATGCTCACCAGGTTGGATCTCGCTTTGTCTAAAATCATCAAATGCGCTTTGCTCAATGATTTCACGAGTCAACCTAACACAAGCTCTAAAGCCTTCGATATCCTCTTGCTCAGCTAAATAGTTAAACTGTATTTTCGGTGCAACCCTTGGATCCGCCGATTTAATCGTGACTTCACCACGGCTCTTTGGTTTATTGTGGCCAACATGAACTTGAAAACCATGACCATCAAATGCACTTTTTCCATCATAGCGAATAGCAGCAGGTAAAAAGTGGTACTGAAGATCCGGCCACTCAACGCCCGCTTTCGAACGAATAAAGGCACAAGATTCAAAGTGGTTAGTTGCACCTAGACCTGACTTATCAAGCAACCACCTGGCACCAATTAAGCCTTTAGAAATCAGTCCCAACTTACCATTTAAGGTGATCGGCTGCTTACACTTATATTGAAAATAGAATTCTAGGTGATCTTGTAGGTTTTTACCCACACCTGGTAAGTGATGTTTCACTTCAACGCCTGCGGCAGTCAACGCGTCTTTATCACCAATGCCAGATAGTTGTAGTAAATGTGGTGAGCCAATTGAACCTGCGCTCAAGATCACTTCCTTCGCCGCATTCGCGGTTTTCAGGCTGCCCTTCACGCTATATTCGACACCCGTTGCAACTTTGTCCTCTAGCAACACTTTTTGTACCAGTGCTCCCGTTACAATCGTCAGATTGCTACGATGCTTGATAGGGTCCAAATAGGCTCTACTTGATGAGCAGCGTTTACCGTCTTTGACGGTCATGTGCATTGGGCCAAAACCTTCTTGTTGCTTACCATTGTAGTCTTTGGTAAAAGCATAGCCGGCTTGCTCTCCTGCACTGATAAACGCGCGATAGAGCGGATTTGCCATTTCATTACCATTATTGGTGCCAAGCGGACCTTGTTCACCACGGTACTGATCGCCACCTAAATACCAAGACTCAGCGCGCTTGAAATAAGGTAAGCAAGCCTGATAATCCCAGCCTTGTGCACCGTGGTCTTGCCACTCATCAAAATCTTTTGCGTGACCACGCACATACACCATGCCATTGATTGACGATGAGCCGCCAAGCACCTTGCCGCGAGGGCAATGCATAACGCGGTTGTCTAAATGCGGTTCAGGCTCTGTATGGAACTGCCAAGCATATTTATCGGTATTCATTGGAATAGATAGCGCGGTTGGCATCTGAATAAAAATGCTCTTATCACTACCACCCGTTTCGAGTAACAATACTTTGTGCGCGGGGTTTTCTGACAATCGGTTTGCAAGCACACAACCGGCAGAACCCGCACCTACGATAATATAATCAAAATCAGTCATAGTACTCCTCGATTAAAATGGGCTTTCAATATCACTCATACCTACATACACAGATTTAGTCTGAGTATATTGGTCAAGTGTCTCTACGCCATTTTCACGACCGATCCCAGACTGCTTATAGCCACCAACGGGCATTTCAGCGGGCGAGTTACCATAGCTATTGATCCAACAAATACCAGCCTCTAGCTGGTGGATCACGCGGTGTGCACGTTTAATATCTTTACTAAATACACCTGCAGCCAGACCTAAGTGGGTGTTGTTCGCACGCTGAATGACTTCTTCTTCGTCATCGAATACCAATACAGACATCACTGGACCAAATATCTCTTCTTTAACTATAGTCATGTCATCATGGCAGTCGATAAATATCGTCGGCGCAACAAAGTAGCCGTTTGGTGCAGATGCAGGGCTGATGGCTTCACCGCCTGTCAGTACAGTTGCCCCTTCAGCTTGACCTTTTGCGATATAGTCCATCACCAGGGTTTGATGTTGTTTTGAGATTAACGCACCAAGGTTAACGTTTGGATCGAGTGGATCACCGGCAATGATATTTTGCTCAGTGCGCTGTTTTAGCTCTGCCAAGAAGGCATCATATACACTGCGATGTACAAATACGCGCGTACAGTTAGTACACACTTCACCTTGAGTGTAGAAGTTGCCCAACATTGCAGCACTGATAGCTTGAGAAATATCTGCATCTTCAAAGACGATAAGCGGTGATTTGCCACCTAGCTCCATCGTCACCTCTTTTAAATTGCTTGCCGCGCTTTGCATGACTTTTTTACCCGTGCCAACTTCACCGGTAAAAGAGACTTTTTCAATATCAGGGTGTGTTGTGAGCCATTGACCCACTTCAGCGGCACCTTGCACGACATTGAATACGCCCGCAGGGACACCTGCTTCGATAAATATTTCCGCCAACTTTACCGCACCAAGCGGCGTTTCTTCAGACGGTTTAAAGATCAGTGCATTACCAGCTGCCAGCGCAGGGCCTGACTTCCAGCATGCAATTTGCAGCGGATAGTTCCACGCTCCGATGCCTGCACAGATACCTAAAGGTTCTTTACGAGTATAGAAAAAATCACCGCCGACTGGTTGCTGGCTCCCAGTCTGAGCGGGTGCTAACCCTGCAAAATATTCAATCACGTCAGCGCCAGTTTGAATGTCTACACATTCTGCCTCTTGCCAAGGTTTACCTGTATCCAACACTTCAATTTTGGCAAGTTCATCATTACGCTCACGTAATAACGACACAGCCTTATGTAAGATGCGGCTGCGCTCAATTGGCGTCATTGCCGACCAAAGGGCAAAACCTGCTTTGGCACTTTCAATTGCAGCTTGCTGAATATGGCTATCAGCAACTTCTACTTCGTAGATCACTTCATCCGTTGCTGGATTTTTTACTGCAAACTTTTCGCCTGAGTGGTTCGCCAAAAATTGGCCATGAATAAAATTTTGATATACAGGGACTGTCACATTATCCTCCAAACTGCTTAATAAGTGATTGAATGTAGCGTTTTGCGAGCGTTTCGCTGTGATGAAACGCGTGATGGTCGGCTTTACTTAATACGGCTCTAAGCCATAGCCCGTCAATCATGCCTGCGGCAAGTTCCGCCGCTTCTTTTGCCTCAGCTCTTGGCATAAAAGCAGCCAATGACACTGCTAAGTTACTTTGTAATCGGCGACTGTTGACGTGCTGTAGTCGGTGTAACTCATCATCGTGCATAGATTGGGCCCAAAAGCTTAACCAAGTACGCGTCGTGTTGGACTGCTGCTGCACCATGGCAAAGTTAGCTTCCACGATGTACATCAATCGCTGTTCAGCACTACAACCGCCATAGGTTTTATCTAACAAACTATATTTTAGACTGTTTAATAAGTAGCGTACGGTTGCTTCAATTAAGCCTTGTTTACCACCAAAATAGTGGCTGATTATCCCCGAAGAGAGCCCCGCTCTTTTGCTGATACTATTAATTGTGGTTGCTTGTAATCCTAACTCGGCAACTGACTCTAGCGTGGCGTCAATTAGCTGCTGACGACGAACAGGTTCCATTCCGACTTTTGGCATAGCTTTTATTAATTGACCGTTCAATTAAAATAAAGCTTAGGGTGATCATGATGAGACTTCAAGGTTGACTTTTTGTAAAAAGCCAATTTTTTGACGTTTGTACCTAGGTTAATCCCATGATAGCTAAGGGGTTTTGAAGGATTACAAAAAATCTCAAAAAAAATTTAAAAATCTGATATTTTGCAAGTATTTGCGATAACTTATCGCTTTAACAACTAATTCTCTTCGTGAAGAGCGATGCGCTTTACTGTATAAAATTCCCACATTTATTACTATTTTTAGCAACAATGACACAATACTTATATCACGAATACGCGACATTGATTACTGCTTAACACTTGACCTCATTCATGGTACAGTCACCACAAATAAACGTTATATTATATCATAATGAAGGATTGATAATGACTCCCTTTCACTCTACCTGCCGTTTAAGTGTGATTGCCGTGTCTTTACTGGCAGCATTCTCAGTATCTGCCGATAATGGCATCGAAACCATTGAAGTTACAGGTGAACGCCAAGCCTATCGTGGTGATTTTACCCATCTAATGTCTCCCGAGGCTATATTCGAGTTTGACGCTGAGTTGATGGCACAAACGGGTATCACAGATTTAACACAGGTACTGGACATGTCAGCCTCTGTAAGTCGCCAAAATAGCCTTGGTGGCCTTTGGGACAGCTTTGCTATCCGAGGCTTTTTTGGTGATGAAAACGTCCCAAGTGGTTATTTAGTCAATGGCTTTAATGCTGGACGAGGATTCTCAGGACCAAGAGATGTTTCTGGTATCGAGCGAGTTGAGGTATTAAAAGGACCAAAAGCGGCTTTATTTGGTCGTGGTGAGCCAGGAGGTTCAATTAACCTTGTTACCAAAAAGCCAACTTTCCAATCATCTAGTGAAATAGAGCTCACCGCAGGCAGCAGGGCTCACCGTAGAATAGAAGGTGACATAAATACTGTATTTTCTGATTCAGTCGCAGGTCGCTTCATTGGTTTCTACGAAGAAGAGGACAGCTTTCGTGATACCATCGAAACCCAAAAACACGGGATGATGGCATCGTTTGTGTTTGATCAAAGCTCAGACTCAAGCTGGCAGTACGATTTTGAGTATGCAGAGCAAGAGATCCCGTTTGACCGCGGGATCATAGCACCCAATGGCAACTTTGATTTTATGCCAATCGAGCGCTTTCTTGGTGAGCCAGGAGATGGCCCCACCACAACAATGGTGCACGGTCATCAACTGCAATGGCTATATGATTTAAATAATGACTGGCAACTGAGCTCTGCACTGGCTTTTAGACAAACAGAATTAGATAGCCTATCGAGCGATGCCGATATTTCACCGTCAAGACAAAAACTGTATCGTGATTTTCAAACACTGACACGCCAACATCGCCAACGTGCTTATGATACCGATCAATATGTTGCACGTTTCGAACTCGCTGGAGATTTTGTGACAGGGTCAATTAAACATCATATCATTGTTGGTATAGATTATGACCGTTTTGAATTCGACCGTGATTATCGCGTTGCTCGAGCTCCCGCTTTAAGTACTAACCCAACCGATGCACAGTTGTATGCGATTAACATCCATCAACCAGTGTATGGTCAATATCCTTCACCAACGCCAAGTCCAGTCATTATTCGCCAGCAAAATCAATGGGCGACAGGTATCTATATTCAAGATCAAATCGCTCTGACTGAGGCACTGCAAATTCGCATTGGTGGTCGCTTCGACTGGCTAAAACAGACCACCGATGACAAGATAAGCATGAAAAGTGCAGATCAATCTGAACAGCACTTTAGCCCACAAATGGGCGTGGTGTATCAGCTCAATGATAATTGGTCGCTCTACTCAACATACGGTGAAGGGTACCGCTTAAATTTTGGCACTGATCATCTTGGAAACGGCTTTGATCCAAACCAAAGCGAATCAATAGAGGTTGGTAGTAAGTGGTCATTATTAGACAACAATGTCGACATTACACTGACATACTTTGATAGTGAACAAAGCAACATCATTGTGGCGGACGTACAAAACCCTGGATATAGCGCGGCGATTGGTGAAGCCACAAGTGAAGGGATTGAGTTGGATATCATCGGTCAATTACCTGCTGATGCCCAAATTCAATTTTCGTATACCTATCTAGATGCGCAGGTCAGTAAAGATTCTATAGATACAGGATTAGGTGTAGCCATCAGAAAGGGTGATGATCTACTTAATATTCCAGAAAATGCGGCGAGCATACAATTACGACAGCAATACACCGTATATGGTAATACTTTATCCGCAGGTGTTGGTGCGCAATATGTCGATGAGCGATTAGGCCAGCGTGGTAGCGATTTTTACCTTCCTTCTTATGTTACAGTCAATTTATTTGCAGAGTATGCAATCAGTGACAGATGGTCTGTGAAAGCGCAGGTACATAACGCCTTTGACCGCGAGCATTTTACCAATTCATATTCACAGATGTGGGTACAGCCTGGTGAGCCTCGTAAGGTGCTGCTATCGACGTCTTATCAGTTCTAATCAGCGTCATTTTGTGTGTCCACGCTCTCCTTTGACTGGGCACACTCTTTTTACTTCAACAAGGCACATGCCTGACCTTTAAGTCTCAAGCCCAAATACATTTTGGGCTTTTTTATGAGCTAAAAGCAGAGCTTGGAGTCCTTAAGCTACGCTATTGACGGACTTTTTAAACCCATAGAGAAATACCTGCTTAATATCTTCTAACATCATGTACAAGCACGGCACCATTATTAAAGTAACAACCGTCGCAAATAATACTGAAAAGCTCAAAGAAATCGCTGTTGGGATCACAAATTGAGCTTGTAAGCTTGATTCAAACATAATGGGGACGAGTCCCAGAAAGGTTGTCAATGAAGTAAGTAAAATGGCACGAAAGCGACCAATCCCAGCCTGGATCACCGCTGTTTTAGTACTTTGACCTGCGGATCTCTGCGTGTTCACAACATCGGTCATGACTAAAGAGTCATTGATCACCACCCCAGCAGCGGCAACGATGCCAAAGACCGACATCATACTCAAGTTATAGCCAAGGAAGTAATGCCCCCACAATGCGCCCACAGCAGCAAAGGGGATCACTGACATCACGATTATTGGCTGAAGATAGCTTTTAAGAGGGAGTGCCAATAAACAGTAAACCACCAACAATCCAATCAGCCCAAACGTCAGTACCTCACTTTGCTCTTGGCGCTGATCTTCAAGTGCTATTCCAGGCTGAGTGGTAAGCCCTCTGTGTGCTTGACTGAGTGCTGGTAAAAGTTGTGATTCAATCTGTTCTACCACCTTACCAATTGTATTATGCTGCTCATCAACGTCTGCGCTGATTGTGGCGACTTGATAACCTTGCTCCCGAGTGATGTCTGATAAGCCAGGCACCGCTACTGTTTTGGCAATATCGCCAAAAAAGACCTGTTCGCCGTTATCTAAAGTAATCAGTGTATAGGCAAGGGCGCTCAATTGATGACGCTGGGCTTTTGTTCCGCGTACTTTAAATACAACTTCTTGGCCTTCACGCATTACTCGCTGCACCTCAATACCATAAAAATGAGCAGCAACTTGTCGTGTCACCTCTTTTGCACTGAGCTGTAACTGATATGCTAGTGGCTTTAGCTGGATTTGATATTCAAGCTGCGCACTATCTAATGATGAGTAAACCCCATAAACACCAGCGGTCCCATTAAGCCTATCAACAAAATCACGACTGGCAGCATACAAGGTGTTTGCGTCAGGGGCATATAAACGGTATTCAATATCACTTTTCTCGGCAATATCAATTACGTCAGACTCTATTGTCAGCTTTTTCACCCCTGGTATATCTGGTAATTGCGCTCGCCAGCGCTTTGCCAGCTCAAACGTATCAAAGGGACGTAACGCTTCGGCTACTAGCGGTACTACTACCTCAGCCTCTTTTAGGTGGTCAATACGGGTATACATTGCGTCCATCATAGGTTTGCCCGTCTCGGCTTGAATATCCTGCTCAACTTGCACGATGAGAGCTTCAATTTGTTCAACCGCAGCAAGCGTTTGCGCCTCAGATACAGCGTGATCCATCTGAATATTAATTGAAGGGTAATCGTGTGGTACTTTTGGTACCGCAGTAAAGCGCAGTAAACCACTGGCTAATAAGCAAATAGAAAATACTAACAGGCAAACAAAACCTACTATCACAGCATAACGATAGTGAATACAGCGTCTCAGAAGGGGCGCATAATAGTGGTGCAATAGGGAATAAAAACGGTCATTAAAGCGTTGACGCCAATGCGTCTTTGGTTTTGGCGCGAGCTGAACTGAGGCTAGATGAGCGGGCAAGATCAGCTTAGATTCGATCAAGCTAAATAATAAGCACAAAATACAAACCCCTGCGATAGCAATAAACTGTCCGGAGTTCGGCCCACTACTGAACATAAACGGCATAAAAATAGCGACTGTCGTGAGCACGCCGAAAGTAGCTGGCATTGCCACTTTTTTTGCACCTTGTACCACTTGTGCAGGAGAATGGCCATTTAATTCAGTCTGCTCACAGATACTCTCTCCAATCACAATAGCATCATCCACCACTATGCCCAGCACCATGATAAACGCAAATAATGAAACTAAATTCATGGTGATACCAAATATCGGCATTAACCAAAATGCGCCAAGCATCGCAACAGGTAGACCTAACATCACCCACACAGCCAGTTTGGTGCGTAAAAACACAGCCAAAACAACAAATACCAAAAGAGCACCTTGCGCAAGATTGTTCAGCATCATGGATAGTCGACCATCAAGGTACACTGTGACATCAACAAACTCGTACACTTGAATATGTTCTGGCAAGGCTTGTCGTTTGAAGTCAATGTAAGCTTTTACTTGCGCAACAACATCGGTGAGCGATTGCGCCTTTTCGCCAAGCACCATGATGTAAACTGCTTGTTGGCCATTAAAGCGCCCCGCATCTAACGTTTCTTGAAAACCATCTTTGATAATTGCAATATCGCCAAGTCGAACAATTTCCCCCAACGGTCCTGTAATAATGGGTATGTTCTTCAGATCGTTGCCCTGATAACCACGCTGTGCTAGTCGCAGGTAAATATTACCTCTAGCCGTTTTTATTTGACCCGCTGATAGGTTATCTGCATTCATTTGAATTGCCTGTACGACCTCAGATAGGCTCAGCGCGTATTTTTGTAGTTTGAGTGGAGTCAGCTCAATGGCTACCTCATAATCAGGAAGTGCTGATACCTCTACATGTGATATTCCCTCTAGTTGCAGCAGTTCCTGCTTAAACTCATTTCCGAGCTTTTTCAGCTCAAGTGGGTCATCAGCTCCAGATAACACAACACTTAATGCCCGTTGACGCTGAGCACTTTCAACAATCTGCAACGGTTCCATAGCGGTAGGAAATGTCGCGATAGCATCTAATTTCATCTTGATTTCGTCTAGGCGATACGCCAAAT
Source organism: Pseudoalteromonas sp. J010 (assembly GCF_003934235.1). Classification (NCBI taxonomy): domain Bacteria; kingdom Pseudomonadati; phylum Pseudomonadota; class Gammaproteobacteria; order Alteromonadales; family Pseudoalteromonadaceae; genus Pseudoalteromonas; species Pseudoalteromonas sp. J010. The sequence continues at coordinate 65,331 of NZ_RDBW01000006.1, forward strand.
CTTGGTCATTTTCTAATTCAATTTCTATCTTTGCTCTGGAAGCTGAAGCAAAACTAGTGAGACGCTTAATACCAACCTGTGACTGTAGTGCTTGCTCTATTTTGACCAGTATGTTTTCTTCAATTTCGTTAGCAGGTGCACCCAATAACGTGGCTGTAACGACGATTTTATTATTTTCAGATACCGGAAAGGTTTGTCGTTGGATCCCTTGATAGCTCAATAGCCCCATACAAACAATAAACAGCATTAACAAATTAGCCGCGACAGGGTGATGTACAAAATAGCCAATGAGTTTACCTTGCGAACCCATTATTCATCTCCTTTAACAGCCAATTGCGTATGCACCGTATTAGTGCGAACTTGCATGCCGGCTTGAGGATAGTCAGGTAAGTGAGTAACCAGCTGGTGGTCGGTATACGGTGGTGCGCTTATCAATACACTATTGTGCTCCCTGCGTAGCACATTAACAGGAAACTGTACTAGCTGTTGCGTTGGACTCACTAACCAGAGCATTTCGTTTTTTATCCACTCCTGCGGAATTTTCAATACTTTTTTCAGTATATTACCTGGCACTTGTGCCTGTAAGAACTGACCAAAGTGTATCGCGGGTAACGTGCTGTGTAAGGCATAAGGATCTTCTACTTTTATTACAAAGTAAGCCATTCTCGTGCGCTCACTTAATAGCCCTGTATGGCGTGTTAGTGTGCCTACACGCTGTATATCATCAGCTGTAATTGTCACTTCAGATACAGGCAAAGGTGGCAAAAATGGCAAATCAAATTGAGCGATAGGTACGTGCAGCTCTCCATAGCTCAGATTAACCACAATACCGAGCTGCTGACCGATGTTAATCACCTGCCCAAGTCCAGTATCACGACGTGTGACTAACGCATCATAGGGTGCGTAATACTTTGTTCTAGCTAGATTCTTTTGTGCCTGAGCAAGTCCAGCTTCAGCCGCTTTAAGATGTGCTCTAGCACTGGATACTTGAGGCTCTCTCAGCGCAAGCTCTGTAACATGAGGGTTATTTTCCCACTCTTTTTTTGCAACCTTTGCCAGTGCTAACTGTTCAGATAAGTGTGATTGTGCCAATGCCAATTCAGCCTGCTTGTTTAAAAGTTGGGTCTGATAATCAAACGGGTCTAGTCGCGCCAGCACCTCCCCTTTTTTAACTATTCCCCCAACAACAAACGCCTCATGCAGCCATACAACCTTTCCTGAAACTTCAAATGCAACATCTGTTTGCTCTGCGGGCTTTAATATTCCCGATAGTGACAAGCTTACTTGGTGATCAGTAACAGCTATGGGTACACTTGATACCAAAGGAAAAACCGCTTGCGGTGTGTGCGTATTGGCAGGTGCTTTTGCCACCCCAAACAATACAAAGCAAGCTGTGGCCCCCACCAACAATACGAGTATTAGGGCAGATACTCTCCCCCTAAACTTATGATAAAGAGACTTATTTTTATTTTCTTTCATCAAAAATTCTCAACATGATGCCTTGTGAAAATAGTAAATTATTTGTTTTTAAATTAGCTAAACCTCTCACTTAGCTAAAAATTTTTAAATAATTTTGTTTACACATAAATAACCAGTGAGTTATGTTATAACATAAAACAGGAACAGTATAGTAGTGACTTACTTATGACTTTAATGAATCACGTTGAAGACCATGCTTCACAAATTGTGGCAATGTATGAGCATATTCACAGTATGGAATCGTTGACGATAAATGCGCAAACAATGGCTACGTTTGACCAATTTTTGGGGTTGTTATCGAACGAACATGGCAGTGAATTTGCCAAACAAGTGTTAGCACAAGCCAAAATAGAAGCAGTGAAGCCCCAAATCCAACATCTGTTTAGTATGGCATCCAGTTTATATGAACAGCACTGGGCACAACGCCTTGTGGCTAGTACCGCAGCTCAACAACTCCTGATTGAAGAGTATCCTTATTTTAATCACTATCAGCGTGCGACAGGGCTTGAGATAAACGCCGTCAAATCTTTAGCAGAGCAGCCCATAGAGCATGTACTAATGGTAGGCTCAGGCGCGTTACCACTTACGTCGCTGGCACTACATCAGGCGGGCTTACAGGTTGATAACCTAGATATTCAACAAGATGACTTATTGTTAGGCAAACAGGTTTGTGATGCTCTTGCCAGTGGCAACGAAATGAATTTCATTCACAATGATATTTGTCAACAACAGCATTTGGCGAAATACGATGTGATTTGGCTCGCCGCTTTGGTCGGTGATGAGCAAATTAAAAACAGCATCATCACTCATTTATTTGAGCAAATGCGCCCCGGCGCACAACTCGTGGTAAGAACAGCATTCAATTTACGGACATTGTTATATCCAAGTGTTGATGAATCTGGGTTAGCACCGTTTCAACTGAAACTAAAAATTCAAACCTATGCTGACAATTTCCATTCTATTTTGATTGCACAAAAACCGATTTAGCTATGATCTCTATGTTTAACACCTACCTAAAGCTTGGCAGTGAATACCGCTGGATGCTGTTTGCAGCCTTTATATTCAACCTTGGCTTTTACATGCTAATTCCATTTTTAGCAGGCTACCTAAAACAAGATCTATTACTAAGCGCGACACTGGTTGGCTTGGTTTTAGGTGTACGCTCGTTTTGCCAACAAGGGCTATTTTTAGTTGGCGGATTATTGGCTGATTTATTTGGAGTGAAAAAGCTTATTGTCGTCGGGTGTCTCCTACGAGCACTCGGTTTTTGTCTGTTTTTGTTTTCTCATATTGTTGAGCTGCTTTTTTTAGCTGCCTTTTTAACCGGGTTTGCAGGGGCGTTATTCACTCCTGCTGCACAGTCTTACTTTTCAAAGCAAACCGAGCTGAGTCGCGCGCAAATGTTTGCGCTGGTTGGTGTTGCCAGAAATGGGGGAGAATTACTCGGCCCAGTTTGTGGTCTGATGTTGATAAGTGTTAGCTTTGATACCTTGTGTATAGTGTCAGCACTGCCTTTTGCACTCTTTGCGCTCATTTTTACTGTATTACTAAACGATAAATCCACAACCAAACACCAAGAAACCGCACAACCTAACGCAGATAGCACGGGTGTACGGGCAATGATCCAAGGTGTGTTGAGTAATCGCCCGTTTATTCTGTTCTCACTGATCATGTCTGGCTATTTTATGTTAATAAATCAGATTTCGTTTGCGATCCCGCTTCACATTGTAAGTCAGTCAGGTACAACAAAAGAAGTCGCTTGGGTATTAACATTATGCGCGCTGATCTCAATCTGCTTTCAGTTCCCGGTCACCCGTTTATGTGAACGCTGGTTGTCGCCGAGTCAATGGATCAGTATAGGTATTGCACTAATGGGATTATCATTTGCCACCTTGCTTGTAGATTGGCCTTATCAATCGGGCATATTGTATTACTTACCACTTAGTCTATTAGCGACTGTATTTACACTCGGCACTATGGTGAGTTTCCCATTAATCATGAGTCAAATATCTTTACTTGCACAAGATAAGTCGGTCGCAACACATTACGGATTTTTCTATTTATTTGCAGGTGCAGGGTTAATCATTGGTAGCAGTGTAGTAGGGGCAGCCTTTGATTACACGGCTCATCACGACTATCTCGCTTGGTATAGCCTGATCATAATCGGTGTCGGCACGGCTTTACTTAACACTATGTTTATGTCTGCACACCAAGTTAACAACCACATTCAAACAACCAATCCATCTACATCAAAGTAAGGGTTAACCATGATTCAACTTACTCAAGCGCAGCAACGAGCCTATATGTCAGACTATCTTGAAAATGGCTGGCGTGAAGAGCGCATGTCTTTCAGTTCCGTGTCGTTGGAACCTGGATATATTGAGGGACGCGTTAATGTTGAGCACTTTCAAATGCCAGGAGATGGTCGTTTTCATTTCAGCGCACAAAGCGCCATGATTTGGATCTCTCAGCTCGGTATTATTTATGGGTGTTGGGATAACCAACTAACCGAAAAAGTAGGAGAGGTCTACCTAAGAGATCTAGACATTAAGTTCAAACGCACCATCAATACCACTGAAGCCGTCAAATTTGAGGGTTTTTTTCCTAAACACTGCAAAAAACAATTATCAAACGACCTTGTTTACTATAAAAATGCACAGATCCGTGTAGAGGGTGGTGCTTTTGCGGGCACGGCTAGCTTTCTGGTACCAATATGCTAACGCAGCAAATAAAACCTGTTCCTATTTAGATAAAAGATGATATGTTATAACCAAACATATCATTCTACAATTTGACCACATGCGCTCTGTATTCCTACCCCCAGGCATCACTTTGCACATGTGGTTTTAATCACATCAGGGAGTTTTTTGTGTTAGAAGCCAAACAATTAACAAAATCTTTTACGGGAAAACGGGTGATCACGGATCTGAGTTTTAAAGTTGAGCAAGGTGAGATCATGTGTTTGTTGGGTGCAAACGGCGCGGGAAAAAGCACAACATTAAATATTTTTCTTAACTTTTTACAGCCCGATAGTGGACAGGCTCTGATTGATGGTGTGGAGGTAAATCAGCATACCAATAGCAAAGATAAGTTGGTGTATCTACCAGAGCAGGTAAACCTATATCAAGAGTTTAATGCCATTGATAATCTCAAATACTTGGCAAGCCTTGCTGGGCTAACTGTCAGTGAAACCCAAATTCATGCCGCGTTAGATGAAACAGGGCTTGAACAACAGGCAAGAAAACAGTCTTTAAAAAACTATTCTAAAGGAATGAGACAAAAAGTAGGGATAGCGTTTGCGATTATGCGCCAAGCAAAAGTGCTGTTATTAGATGAACCTACTTCAGGACTAGATCCAAGTGCAACCCTTGAATTTATTCGCATCATCGAGAGGCTTGCAAATAAGGGAGCTGCTATTTTAATGGTGACTCATGACTTTTATTGCGCACACACGCTTGCAGATAAAATCGGCATTATGGATAAAGGAAAATTGCTGACCCTACTTGATAATAAAAAGCTACCGCTAAGTAGTTTAGAAACCACTTACCACGAACTTATCTCTGGAACCGCGACGATCCGTGCAGCTAGTTAGTCTTTAAATAGGAATTGTCCCGTCTATGAATAATAAAATAATACAAATTTGTCGTCACGAGTTGGCTAGTAAGCGGAAAAGTCCGGTCTTATGGTTATTATTTGTGATGATCCAATTATTGCTGGTTGTTGCACTTTTTACTGGTTGGCAGCAGTACCAACAAAGCATGAATATGCAAACCAAAGCGCAGCAGCTGGTCGAGCAACAATGGAATGCACAACCTGATCGGCACCCACATCGCGTCGCGCATTTTGGTCACTTTGCATTTCGACCACCTAGCGCTCTTAGCTTCTTTGATCTAGGTGTTAATGCCTGGGTAGGCGACAGTATTTTCTTAGAAGCACATAAACAAAACAGTGCCAATTTTGCCACCGATCAGGACGGAGGAACATTACTGCGTTTTTCTGAGCTAAGTAGTGCCAATATTTTATTGCTGATCTGGCCGTTGCTGATTATTGCACTGGGCTTTGCAAGTGTGAGTGGAGAGAAAAAAAGCGGTACTCTTCGGCAATTAATGTCAATGGGTGTGCCATTTCGGGCACTGATCGCAGGCAAAAGCCTGAGTTATTTATGCTTGTCTGTTATTTTTATCTTGCCAGTGTTTGTGCTCGCACTCGGTCTTGCTGCCAGTACGGGCGCTCAGTTTTCATCGGAAGCCCCTATTAGGCTGGTACTACTCTTTGCGCTTTACCTGGTATACTGCCTGTTCTGGATAGCTATTACCTTGCTTGTTTCAAGTACGGTAAAGGCACCAAAACAAGCATTGGTATTACTTACGTCAATATGGTTTATCCTCACAATACTTATGCCAAGAATGCTTGCTGAGTTTGCACATCACCAATATCCACATCAAAAGCGCAATGATTTCGAGCTTGCTGTAAAACTAGATAACCGGAAAGTCGGAAACAGTCATAACCCAGATGATCCCTATTTTAGTAAGTTTCGTGCAGATACACTGGAAAAATATGGCGTATCAACCGTAGAAGAACTGCCAATTAATTACAAAGGGCTAGTAATGCAAGAGGGAGAAAGGCTCAATGCTGAGATCTACAAAAAGCATTATCAGCAACAAATAGAAAAGTTTGAGTCACAGCAACAATTTGTCAGTCAATTCTACTGGTTAAATCCATACCTGTTTGTTCGAGACTTTTCGATGGCATTAACACGTACCGATACACGTCATTTTCTGGACTTTGAGCAACAAGCCGAAGCCCACAGATATGCCCGTATTCAAAAGCTCAATCAGTTGCACACTCATGAAATCCACCACCACAACGACAGGGCACAACGGGTTGATAAATCCTACTGGCAAACATTTGAAGCATTTACCTATGCCACGCCACGCTTAAGTTGGTCTCTCAAGGTATTTTCCTTATCTTGGTTCTTGCCACTCATTGTTGTTGTGCTGCTATTTACTTTCTTAAATTCCAACAAGATGCAAAGGAGAATTTATGCTGCTGTTTAAACTCGAATGTAAGCGCTTGTTTGCAGGTACGGTTAATAAACTAGTGCTCGTACTGTTTCTCCTATCTGGTATTTTTGCTATCTACCAAGGTGCATTGGGATACAAGTCTATACGTATTGACCAATATAAATCGACAGTGGTATTTCAAAAAGAGCGCGAGCATGTCAGTAGCCGTGAAGCTTTGCCTGAGCCTGGCTCTTTGGCTTATTACGCCAGCGCACCAACACAATGGCAGCTAAGTCCATGGGCTGCATTATTTGTGGGGGAAACTTCCTCTTCAATGGTCGCAGCGAAGATCCGCGCCACCGCATTACAGAGTCAAATATATAACCGTGAAATCGTCAATCCAAGTCAACAGCGCGCTGGTGGTTTAGATTTGGGGTTTGTATTGGTTTACTTTTTACCTTTGGTGATAGGGATACTCACTGTCACACTCATTTCCGATGAGCAACATGCTGGGCGCTGGCGCTTACTCAATGCCATGCCTCGTAGTGTATTTTCATTAGTGGGAAAACAAATTGCATTACGATTTGTTGTGATCTGGTTCATGGTTGCCCTGTTACTGATCAGTGCAGCACTATTATTGTCTTTACCTTTCGATATTTTCTTCTGGACAGTACTTGGCGCAACTAGTCTGTATATGGTGTTTTGGTTTGCACTGGCAGCCATTATCATGAGCTTCAGTAAAAATAGTGTGTTCAATAGCCTAACTTACCTCAGCAGTTGGGTCGTACTAGCGCTATTGTTACCAGGGGCTGTGCACTTATATTTATCAAATCAGTATCACAGTGATGCGCCTCTTGAAATCACGCTACAGCAGCGTATGACACTCAATGATGGCTGGGATCAAGACAAGCAAGCAACGTTAGATGCTTTTGTGGCTAAAGAGAGTAAATGGAGTAATACAGCACCACTGGGGGAAGCATTTGATTGGAAGTGGTACTATGCCCAGCAACACATGAGTGACATTGCCGTTCAAGATCAAGTGGAAGCATATAGGCGCAGTAATGCAGCTCGTCAAAATCAGTTACAAAAGCTCAGTGTGCTATCTCCTGCACTGTTTTTTCAGCTTTCGTTGAATGAACTAGCCAAAACCAGTGGCAACTTTCAGATCAAATACCAACAACAAATAGCTGATTATCACCAAACAATTCGCCATTATTTTTACGACTTTTTGTTTTTTGATAAACAGGTAAGTCGCCAAGATATCGCTGACTTTCCAAAATTTGAACCACAGACCATGGTAGCGCAAGGTGGTTCATGGAAGTTGCCTTTAAGCACCGCAGTGGTAGCGCTGATGTTAATGATAGCTATTGTGAGGATCCGCAAAGTAAAAGTGATATAACCTTTTAACGTATATGGATAAGCATCGTCCATATACGTTATTCACCAAAGTATTGAAGAGTACTTAGCCCAAACTCAGGATAAGAAGTTAGTTAAGCTGAGGTTTGAATAAGAAACTTTTAACGCAGTTAGCGTCAGAGTTGCCCCTTCAAATTGAACAAGCATTAAGATTAATGGTGTTAATGCGACTGCACTGGCAACAGATGAGTAAATTGATTGGGTTCTGTCGTTGTATCAAGGATGAGACTAGATTGGTAGGTACTAACTAATAGCTCTATTTTGGGTTTTAACTGCACTATCGCATCGTTAATTTTACTGATTAATCTTGGGCTAAAAACGCCATTTCTGAGCAAAAAATGTACTTGATTATCGTGTACCACGTACGGCCAAGCTTTTGCAGAGTCTAACCCCTGCTCATTAATAAAATAACTACCAGTTATCACATCATCAACCACAAAGTCGACTCGGCGCTTCATCAGCATTTCTATCCTGCGCTTCGCACTAGCAATACCAACGAACTGTTCTTTGTACCGAGTATCATTTTTTAACTTAGCAAGCTCTTCGCCATAAAAAGAGCCAATACTTAACCCAATCGTTTTTGATTGTTTAACAAGCGACTCTAGACTGGGAATTTCCATCGCAGGAGACAACGAGAATAAGCGCATTCGCTCAAAACGGTAGGGAAGGGTAAAATCACCGTAGCGCTCCCTATCTTTGGTATAGCTGACCATCACAGCAACATCAATGACCCCTTTTGTCATTTCTTCAAACGTCCGAGCGCTTGAGGGCAAGCGTATATAATTAGTACATATCGAGACATGTTGAAACACCATTTCAGCAATATCAACATCAAGACCCCAAGGTCCTAACTGATCAAAAGCCGTTAACGGTGGCCAATCTGCAACAACACCGATGTTCACTGTTTTGCTGCATTCACTGGCATACGCAGGTGTGATGATAAGCCACCAATTTAAAATTAATACACTTATAAAGTGTATTGTTATTGCGTACTGCTTAACCATGAAACCTCGACATCACTCGGGAAAAACGTTAATTAAGGACACTTATGCAAATTACGCTGATTCTCTCACCAATTTGAAAGGTTAAAGCCCATTAATACCAATTAGTCTTTATACTTTTTCAATTTGAAGAACGARGCCTGACGTTAACGGCATTAGAAATTTCTTATTTAGAACAAGTAAGTAGTCAGATTTTCTCGCCTCAAAAATAGCAAGCTTAATTAAGATAACAGGTATTACTCAATACAATTGGTATTAAAGCTAACTTAATGTGATAACAACATATTTACCTAAAGCCTAGATGACAAAATGAGATTGTTAAACTAATTTCACCACATAAATTAGCGAGGACTTCGGATAATGACTGTCTTTTTAGCCGCCACTATACACTGCAAAAGGATGTCGATATTAAGGCTGTCGTGGGATGCACACGCGCAGCTATCACCTTATCTAGTCTGAGTTTTTTTCATTCACTATGTTTATTTATATTACAAGCGCGAGACCATCGACTCCTTCAAAACCAGTCAAACCTAAGTGTATAGCGTATGTACTTAATGAATTAGACGCAGCTTAATTGCGTAAAATGGGGATATGCAGTAGCGAGAGGTCAATCTACAGCCTGTAGGTTGACCATAATAAAAACAATTTAAAAATCTTTTACAGCCCTAAGGTTGTCTAGAGTGGATGTGATTGGTACAAGACTCTGTATATTACACGAGCTATAAACGGGCTTTTAGTTTTTCTCCTTTTTCGGTCAGCAATGCCTCATCTAGGTTGTGCGGGTTATTTTTTAAATAGTCAGCGGCGCCCAATTTCTCAAATGAGTCTTTGATTTCATTATCACCAAAGCCTTTGTCTTGCATCAGTGAAAAAAATTGATTTTCTTCTAACTTTCCGTAGTTTGAAAATATATTAATCACGGCTTTATCAATCGGTTCAAACCCTGGTAAATCAGCTTCTATTTCTAACTGCAGTCGGTGTGCTTCAAGTACTTCTACAATCTTGTCAGAGTCAGTATTTTGCTGCATTAATTCGTCTAGTTTTGCACTGAGTGTCGCCTTAGTTTGTACCTCATCGGTTACGGTTAAGACTTCAAAATTTCGACTTTGTCTTATCGATGCCAACTGTTCACCAGTAGACATAGCAGCAACTTCCAATAGAAACTCTTCATCGGCCACATACGTACCAAACACCACAATTGCAAAAATATTTAACAGATTTTTTTCTGAAGAGAGTAACAGTAGCATCATCGCAATACTGCCAAATAGCATCCACATTTGTTCAACATTTTTGCCCATCACAATTAAAGTGACATGTATCGCGCAGACAATAAAAAAGAAAATGCTCAGTCCAATAAACAAAACATCATATTTTTGGATCTTTATCCCATTTTCAGAGCCTAATATATTCTTCATAAATAGTGAACTTTTGGATTACTTATAACTTTATGATTATAGGATCTTCTTAACTACTCAGTCGATTACACTAGATTACAACACAAGTAGGTGACATTTCACTGTAAACCCCCTTTACACCCTTCAATTTTCGACAACAAGATAAACCATAGTCGCACGATAAAGACGTAGATCTGAGCCTTAGCTCAATTAGCAAAGTAGTCCCTCAGGATTGCTATATAAAAGTAGGATGACTGTTTAGAAGAACAAAGTGAGTGCTATTACCTTAGAATATAAGTGACTTTCACCACCACGAAAAAAGGCTGGATGAGCCAGCCTTGGTTTATGTGACATCGAATAAAGTAGGGCGATTGGTAAACCTGAACTCAGGGTTAGAAGTTAGTTAATCAACTAAAATACCCATGCTCAAAATCGTTAGAGTCAGAAGTTATTTCTCAATGCACGGCAAATTTGTGCGTCAATCACTGAGCTCTTGCAAACAAATTTAACACTGTAGTAAAAGATAACAATTACTAGAGCACGAGTTATTATGCCGTGTTCAAGTTAATTAGCCTGCTCCTTATAAGCGCTTCGGTAAGCATGTAATAACGGTTCTGTATAGCCATTCGGTTGTGTCCGCCCCTCAAATACCAAAGATAAGGCTGCTTTGTATGCAAGGTTTTCACTAAGCGGTTTATGGTCATTGAGCATGGGTTGGTACAGCTTGTCACTTTCGTTTTGACCATCAACCACTGCAGCCATTCGCTTAAACGTCTTTTCTACCTGCTCTTCACTACAAATCCCATGATATAACCAGTTAGCGATATGCTGACTTGAAATCCTAAGTGTTGCTCTATCTTCCATTAATCCAACGTGATTGATATCTGGCACTTTTGAGCACCCTACGCCTTGGTCTATCCAGCGTACCACGTAGCCCAAGATGCCCTGCGCGTTATTGTCTAATTCGGCTTGGATATCCTCAGCAGACAAATCGTTTTCTAACATCAACGGGGGCGTAAGTAAGTTATCAAGTGACGCCTGCTGGCGTGTTTTTATCTCAAGTTGGCGTGCAAACACATCCACATAGTGATAGTGCATCGCGTGGAGCGTTGCTGCGGTAGGAGAGGGCACCCACGCAGTATTAGCACCAGACTCAGGATGACCTTGCTTTTGCTCCATCATCAGCGCCATTTTGTCTGGCATTGGCCACATGCCTTTGCCGATTTGTGCCTTTTTCCTAAAACCGGTTTTAAGACCAATATCCACATTTTGATCTTCATAAGCGGCTATCCAGGACTGGCCTTTAATTAACGCCTTTGGTAATACTGGGCCTGCTAGCATTGAGGTATGAATTTCATCCCCAGTTCTATCTAAAAAGCCGGTATTTATAAATACAACACGCTGTTTTGCAGCAGCAATACAAGCTTTTAAATTCACTGAAGTGCGACGCTCTTCGTCCATAATACCCATCTTGATGGTATTTTTTGGCAGTGAAAGTAATGCTTCTACTCGGCTAAATAGGGTATCAGTGAAAGCGACTTCTTCAGGCCCGTGCATCTTTGGCTTCACGATATTGATACTTGCTGCCGTCGAGTTTTTAAACGGACTATTTCCCTGCAAATCATGCAGTGCTGCGGTGCTTGTCATGATGGCATCTAAGATCCCTTCAAACTGCTCATTTCCTTCTGCGTCCAGCACCGCTGGTGTTGTCATTAGGTGGCCAACGTTACGCACAAACATCATAGCGCGACCTTTTAGCGTAATACGCTGGCCTTGTGTATCTACGTAACTCCGGTCGGTATTTAGCGTCCTGGTCAATGATTTCCCTGACTTTTCGAAGGTCTCACTCAAGCTCCCTTTCATCAGACCTAACCAATTTTGATATACCAAGACTTTGTCTTTAGCATCCACCGCCGCAACAGAGTCCTCACAATCCATAATAGTCGTAAGTGCAGATTCGAGAACGACATCTTTGATCCCTGCTTTGTCAGCTTGCCCGACCGGATGATGTGGATCAATTTGGATCTCTATATGGAGATCATGATGACGCAGCAATATTGCACTTGGGTTTTGTGCCTCCCCCTGATAGCCCACTAGCTGCTCAGGCTGCTGCAATGATACTTGAGCACTATCGTTTAGCGTGATCACCAAGTTTCCGTCCAGAATTGCATAATTCGTGCTTTCTATGTGAGAGCCCTTTGCTAACGGCAGCGCGTTATCAAGAAACTGCCTAGCATAAGCCATAACTTTAAATCCACGCGTTGGATTATAGTCTTGAGTACGTTCAGCTCCATCCTCTTCACTAAGAACATCAGTACCATAGAGCGCATCATACAAAGATCCCCAGCGGGCATTAGCTGCATTTAGCGCAAATCTAGCATTACTCACAGGTACTACTAATTGCGGCCCTGCAGCACTGGCAATTTCAGGTTCTACATGTTTAGTTTCAATGACAAAATCTTCAGGTTCTGGCTGCAAATAGCCAATTGATTCAAGAAATGTCCGATATTCAGCAGCTTGCCAATCAGGGTGAGAGAGGTGGTAATCGTCAATTTGCTGTTGCAGGGTATCACGTTTGTTGAGTAACGCTTGGTTTTGCTTACCAAGTGCCGAAAAAATATCCGCAACACCTTGCCAAAATTGATTTACCGCTATCCCGGTGCCGGGAAGTAAAGATTGCTCGACAAACTGCGCCAGAGGAGTCGCAATTTGGAAGCCTGAATAAGTGACATACTTGCTCATGGAGAGTCCTTGATTAACATTTTTTGAACGGGATAGATCAAACATAAAACAATTTTTGGAAAAACGAACCCCTTTTCTCATTCACAAAAAATATACTCGCAATAATAACTATAAATTTAAAAAATCTAATTTATCGGCCTAGTGTTTAATTAAGCCCGCAGCCAACCACTCTCACATCAGGTGGCTTCGTGTAACAAACAACCAGAACTTAATTTGATTTATAGTACCCGTTCGAAGGAAGCTAATTATGTCTCAGTATCAAACTCAGTTAGATCATTTCTCTAGTCTATGTCAAAGCCAAGGAAAAACTTGGCAGTCTATCAGTCCTGAGTATGCCAGCCGTATGCACCTACAAAACCGCTTCAAAACCGGTTTGGACATCGCAAAATATACAGCCAAGGTGATGCGTGAAGATATGGCAGCATACGATGCTGATAGCAGCCAATATACGCAATCCCTTGGTTGTTGGCACGGCTTTACAGCGCAACAAATGATGATGGCAGTAAAGCGTCACAACAAAACCACGAAACGCTCTTACGTATACTTAAGTGGCTGGATGGTTGCTGCGCTGCGCTCAGAGTTTGGCCCACTGCCAGACCAAAGTATGCACGAAAAAACAGCAGTTCCAGCTTTGATTGAAGAGATCTACACCTTCCTCAAGCAAGCCGATGCGCGAGAGCTAGACCATCTCTACAAAGAGCTTGATGCAGCAAAAGCCAAAGGCCAAGACACAACCGAGATCCTTAACAAAATCGATAATTTCGAAACCCATGTAGTGCCTATCATTGCAGATATTGATGCCGGTTTTGGTAACGAAGAAGCAACCTATCTATTAGCTAAACAAATGATTGAAGCGGGTGCTTGTGCAATTCAAATCGAAAACCAAGTATCGGACGCAAAACAGTGTGGCCACCAAGCAGGTAAAGTAACGGTTCCCCATGAGGACTTTTTAGCTAAGATTAACGCTGTGCGATACGCTTTCCTTGAGCTTGGTGTTGAAGATGGCGTGATCGTTGCCCGTACCGACTCATTGGGTGCAAGCTTGACGCAAAAAGTACCAGTATCAAAAGCACCTGGCGACCTTGCGAGTCAATACACCAGCTACTTAGACACAACGCCTGTGACCTCAGCCGCTGATTTACAAGAAGGTGAAATGGCAATTAAGCTGGGTGGCGAATTACAAAAACCGGTTCGCTTGGATAACGGCCTATATCAATTCAAAGCAGGTACAGAAAAAGATCGTGTGGTCCTAGACTGTGTAACTAGCTTGCAATCAGGTGCAGATCTATTATGGATTGAAACCGAAAAACCAAATATCGAGCAAATTGCCGAGCTGGTTAACCGAGTTCGCGAGCAAGTGCCTAACGCTAAGCTTGTGTACAACAACTCACCATCGTTCAACTGGACATTAAAATTCCGCGAGCAGGTATACCAGCAATGGCAAGAACAAGGTAAAGACTTATCAGCATACCCTGATCCAAGCACAGATGCGAAGGTATTGATGGCGCCAGAATTAGACACAACCGAATTAGCTACAGAAGCTGATAGACTGGTGCAAAACTTCCAGCGGGATTCCGCAAGAGAAGCGGGGATTTTCCACCATCTAATTACACTGCCAACTTATCATACAGCAGCGCTAAGCACCGATATTCTGGCTGAAGGCTATTTTGGTGACGCGGGTATGCTTGCCTATGTACGTGATGTGCAACGACAAGAAATCCGTCGCGAGCAAGCATCAGTTAAACACCAAGACTTAGCTGGTTCTAATATAGGTGACACCCACAAAGAATACTTCTCTGGCGAAAATGCACTAAAAGCTGGCGGTGAAGCCAACACCATGAACCAGTTCTAACATTTGATTTATTTAGTTCCAAAATCAGTAAGGGCCGCAAGGCCCTTTTCAAAGCTTGAGATTATTAGATCAGGTTTTTACTAGCTTATCAGTCTCAGATCACCTATTTACTAACCCTTGCTAGACAGATCATGTTTTTACTAACAACAATCAAATTTGGATCAGGATTTTATTAACCCAACAACAAACGATCCCGATCTTTTTATGAAGATCAAAGATCCTAGCTCAAAAATACTCACTTTTGACTTAAGCCACTTTTACAAACCAAAATTTTACTAACTAAATCTACGACAGGTCACATTTTTACTAACTTACTTAGTAAAATTTTGTTCTGAGAATATTCCAAGTCTTGTTCATCATATTATTAGCGCATGATTGATAAACATCAATTGTCACTGTAAACCCCCTTTACACTTTCCATATTTACCTCACTTTTTTGTGTAATGCTGCATGACAGACAAAAACGATATGAACTTAAAAGATGACTCTATTTAAGAATCTCACGCTTGCAATCCTTATATTTTTTTCGCTGAGTTGTAATGCTGAAAATATAGCGATAAAAGAAGTACAAGCACTAGAAATTGCCGGTCAGTACACCGAAGCGCTTGAAAAAATCAAAGAGCTGAGTAATACCGAAAATGATGAAACACGCTACCAAGCTATTTTTCTTCAAGCGATGATATATAGAAAGCAAGATTTATACGAAAAATCGATATCAACGCTTAACTTTATTGAAAAGCAATTCTTCCTAACTGAGATAAGAAAATATGAGCTATACCGAGAGATCGGCATCAACTATCGCAGCATCAGCAAATTAGCACTTGCTGAAGACTTTTATTTAAAAGCATTAGACTCAGCACAGTCAATGAACAAGCCAAACTTGATTGCACAAACCTATAATAACTTAGGAGTCGTCGCTGATCACAGAAACCTGCTCGCACAATCAATGCAGTATCATCTAAAGGCATATGAACTGCTTAAAGGAACAGACCAGTATGAAAAGCAAGGTGCCAATTTTTACAACCTTGGAGATATTTCTGTGCGTTTGGGAGACAAGGAAAATGCGGAGTATTTCTTTCAACAAGCGTTGATAGCAGATAAAGCATCCAAGGAGCTACGTAATGTTGCTGGTACAGCACTGCGGTTAGGGGAATTAAAATTCAAAAACGGTAAAGCTGATGAGGCACTACTTCAAGTTAACGAGGCCATCGAACTTTTACGCCAATTAGATGCTCGGGTGTCGCTCAGTCGCGCACATCGAACCGCGGCATTGATTTATATTACTAAATCTGAGCTAGACAGTGCATTAACAGAGGCACTATCTGCGATTGAATATGCAACACAAACGAGTTCCACGTTACAACAATTTTATGCCTTTCTTACAGAGCTTGAAGTCAGACTTGCAAGAGCTGAACTGAAAGAAGCAAAAACATTACTGCCCACACTCGATAAATTAATAAAAATTGAAGCAGCTGAAGTACTACAAGAAAAATATCACCATTTAAAAGCACAAGCCTTAGCACTTGACGGCAACTTTGCGGATGCGTACCAATTTATGTATTCAGCTGCAGAGCTGCAATCGAACATCCATGCTGACTACTTACAAAAACAGGTAAGTACTTACAAAGCCAGTATTGATGCCTTAATCCAATCTCAGGAACTTGAAAAAGCTCAGGCCAAGCAGGCTATAACAGAAATTAACCTTAAAAATGCCAAGCTTTCTACACAAATGTGGTTAGTCACTGCTATCGCCGTTTTTTTAATGGGGACTTTCTTTATCGGATTTTTTATAGCAAAACATAGAAGTGCAACTTTGAAAGCCAAAATGTATCAATCAAACATTGCACAAAAAGACAAAATGCTGGCTGATATTTCTCATGAACTTCGTACGCCTTTAAGTGTACTGAAACTTCACATTGAAGCCATGGAGCATAACCTGATAGATGACAGCACCATCGCTTATGCAAAAATAAACAATAAGATAAATCAACTTAACGACCTGATATCTAATGTCTACCAGCTTTCCCAAGCAGATCATAATGCTTTAGTGATCCACCCTCAGCTTTACGATGCCAAAACTGTAATACAAAGCTATGTGTATGATGTTGAGAGGTTAGTAACTAGTAATAAGTTGCAATTTATTGCTGACATTCACGTTGACGATATGGATATTCATATCGATAAGCCAAAGCTAGACCGAGTGATTGATAACCTAGCAAAAAATGCCTGTTTATATACAGATGTCCCTGGCAAAGTGCGCTTTAAAGCTGTGGTTAATAAATTTGGATTCTTCTTACAAGTTGATGATAGCTCACCAGGGGTATTAGAGCGCGAGCAAAACAAATTATTTGAACGCCTGTACCGTGTTGAAGCTTCAAGAAGCCGGGCAACAGGGGGATCAGGGCTAGGTCTTTCTATTTGTAAAAGCATAGTAGAGGCAATGAATGGAACAATTAGGCTTAAGTCAGGAAAGTTCGGTGGTCTATGTATCCAAATAAACCTTCCCCATGCGGTAGATAGCAATTATAAATAAAAAAAGGCCAAGCGTTTGCTTGGCCATTGATTACTTCAAATCATATTTAAAAGCGATAGCTAATATTGCCATATACGAAACGGCCATCAGTGTTGTATGCCGAAAACGCTGAGTAAGGGAAGATTTGGTTAAATGTTGTAAAACCAATATTACTCACCGTATCTTGAGGATACTGGTCAAACAGGTTGTTTGCGCCGACGGCGAATTTCCAGTTGTCACCTAAATTATAGGCCACTTCCAAATCTGTAATCCATTTGGCATCTAATACTTCATCACCTGTAACCGAGCTTGAAGAATCAGTTGTTTCACCATAACGTGTTGCGCGTAGGGTTGTTTGCCAATCACCAAACTGCCAAATTGCTGCTAAGTTCCATTTATCTTTTGGTGTACCATCTTCAAATCGAGCTATTTCCCGACGAGCAAAATATTCATAGCTGTCACCTAAGGCTTCTAGCTCTGCTGGGTTCGCTTTGACATCCGTTACTTCGGTATCGTTAATATTGACCGCAGCACTTAATCTCAAATCACCAAAGTCAGAGAGGTCAAAGCTGTATGTCGCAACGATATCAACACCTCGAGTGCGAGAGTCGATGGCATTTGTGAAGTACCTGACACTTTGTGTGTTAAGCTCGCCTGCTTGGCGTAAAATATCAATAACCTCAGGACCATTTAGATTCTCAGAGAGTACAATGCGGTCATCAATATCAATTCGATACGCATCTACCGTGAATGAGAACGCATCAAGTGTGTACACAAAACCCACCGTAGCATTCACTGACTCTTCAGCTTCTAGCTCGCGAGCACCGAGTGCTTTAGCTGCAGGCGTATCAACCGGAAAGTGTCCAACTTCACTTGGTACGCCATTTTCAAATACGGTTGCTACTGATTTATATGATGTTTGCGCTAATGAAGGCGCTCTGAAACCGGTACTTATCGCACCACGTAACGATAGGTTGTCTGAAACCACATAGCGCGATGCAAGTTTGCTAGTAAAGGTGCTGCCAAAGTCGCTATAATCCTCGAAACGACCAGCCAAGACGATATTCCAGTCTTGTGTTAGATACGTATCGAACTCTGCAAATAAAGCGATATTGTGGCGAGATTCATCTACCGCACTTGCCGGTGAAAACCCGGCCAGTACTTGCGCACCACCAGCGGCCACAGGATTACCTTCGGCATCAAGCACCGTTAGATAAGACGCCTCGTCACCAACTTCAATTTCGTAATTTTCACGGCGATATTCAGCACCAAGGGTGAAAAAAACATCGTCTGGTAAACCCAAATCCAATGCTGTTTTCGCGTCCGCATTCACTAACCACTGTGAATAAATCAAGGCGCCATTATTAAATTCAGTTGGACTGGTTACGCCCATTGAGGTGTTTAGGCTGTTTACAACTCCCAAACCAAAGTCATTCACGCCATAGTTGCTGCTAATATCATAGTCCCAATCACCGCGAGTTCCTTTTACGCCAATAGCGAATGAGTAATCATCAACATCACTGACAATTTGTGGTAAGAAACCGTCTGGATAAACCGCAGTTAGATTACGGCTGTCTTTTGCACGGCGATAAAACCCACCAGAGTTACCTTCTCGTGTTGAGTAACTACCAAATGAATAAAGCTCTGTATCAGTATCTAAGTTGTAGCCAGCATTGAAAAAGAGCGCAAAGTCTTCCACTTCAGCTTTGCCAAAACGGTGATTGTAGCGGTCAAAAGTAAACTCTCGAGCGTCCAATTGACCGTTGTCATCACGAGCATATTGCTCTCTTGGATCAAAGCCCGAACGATTCGTTGGTTTTTTGTCTCTATATTCGGCTGAAAGATTAATAAAGCCATCATTGCCTAGCGCAAAGCCAATATTAGCACCAATGGTTGTGGTACCGCCGTCATTGCGTTTGCGGTCATCACCTAATACAAAATCTAAATCGCCCGAAGCATCTGTACGGGTGGCTAATAAGTCTGGAACACCTGCCATCTGGGTGTCGTGTTCACCATAGGTAACGCTTATACTACCGCCTTCTTCTGCATCTTTAAGCACAATATTAATCACTCCCGCAATTGCATCTGAGCCGTACTGTGCAGCAGCACCATCACGTAAGACCTCAACACGTTTGATTGCGGCAGCAGGAATGGTATTCAAATCTACAGCTGTTGAGCCACGACCAACTGTACCATTTAAATTCAATAATGCACCTGCGTGGCGGCGTTTACCATTTACAAGTACTAAAGTATGGTCTGGTGCTAACCCGCGAAGCACGGCAGGACGCGCATGATCAGTACCATCCGCGAGTGTTGAGTTAGGAAAGTTAAAACTTGGCACCAGCGTAGTAAGTACCTGGCTTAGCTCTAGCTGACCTGTACTTTGCATATCATCTAGCGAAATGACATCAACCGGAACGGTACTTTCAGCCACACTGCGCAGACTTCTTCTGGTACCTGTGATCTCTATAACTTCGACACTGTCTTTAGCTTCAGTGTTATTACTTTCTGCCTGCGCGTGAATTGAAATAGTTGAAAGAAGCGCAGCACCGACAGCCAACGAGATTGGCTTGCGAACAGCGCTGTCTAGCTTGTTATTAATAAATTGCATAGTTTGTCCCGTGAATATGTTGAACGCAGAGTCAGTGAAAGACCGACTAGTACTTAATTTAGTCAATAGTGGAATAAATCAAGACTGAATACGAATACCATCCGATTTACGATTAAAATGTTGGCACTTACTTATTCGATACCAACCTAAAATTAAGTAACTCTCGTAAGAAAAGACGCGAATTTTAAAATTATTCTTTCACCCACAATAAAGAATTTTTCGATCTATCTTATACCCTCAATTGGCACTGGTCTGATGTTTATTCACTCCATCTTTACTCCATATTACAACGCTTAAATATCAGCATATGAAAACGGAGAGAAACGATGACACAACGGACGCTTAAACATGCTGACTGGCTGAAAATTGTCGAGTCTAGAGCTAAACAGCAGCAACAACAGAGTAAGCCAAAGACTAAGCTGTCACCTATGGTGATTGTGACTTTTTTGCTCGCGATGACAATTTCATTGCTGAGTGCGTGGGCACTTCTGAAAGATACAGCTACTCCCGCTAACTTAGTGCTGAGTGAAGAATCAGAAAAACGCCTCAATCGCTACTTTACTAGGCAATACATGGTGGGCAGTTGGCAATTTTCGCATATGAAAATAAGTAAAGACGATATAAACGTGTTCATTCGCATTCCCTCAGAACTGGCATTAACAGGGCAGGCGCTAACAGGCTACATAGAGCAATCTCTGTGCCCACCAGCGACTCATAATATCTGGCGTGATGTAAATCAGTTTACGCTATACATGCACTTATACTCAGGCTCACCGCGTCATAGCAATTACGCAAAGTGCAGCGCCCCTTAACTTAGTCTGATCAATACAAAAGGCCATCTGTGGCCTTTTGTTTTAGGGTTTATACTCAATGATATTAGATCATTGCGGGTTTTTAGAAGAGAGAGTAGGAGATTTAGGCTCGAGCTCCAGTTTCGCTTTTTCCTCTAGATCTGCTGGCAGCTCTTTAACTACCGCAACACCAAGCTCTTTAAACTCAGCGGCCTGTTTGATTAAGTTTCCTTTGCCCATATACAACTGGGAAAATGCCCTTTCATAGCTTTCTTTCGCTTTATCAAGTTGCTTGCCCACATTCTCCATACTATGCAAGAAGTTATTTAACTTGTTATAAAACTTCTCTGCTCGTAGTGCCAGTTCTCTCGTATGCTTACTTTGATCTTCAAAACGCCATAGTTGCTTCACGATATTGAGACTCGTCAATAAAGTCGTTGGCGTCGCAACCAAAACATTATGTTGTAGCGCGTCTTGATAAAGGGTTGGTTTATGCTTTACCGCTTCAACAAATGCCGATTCAATCGGAATAAACATAATAACCACTTCCGGAGAATTGAGACCAGGGAGGCGCTCATAGGATTTACTTCCAAGCTCTTTGATACGCGCTGTAATAGCTTCGCTATGCGCTACGATAGCCTGATTGGCCTCACTGTCAGTTGTTGCATTAATATAACGTGTATAGGCGTTTAACGATGTCTTCGCATCGATGACTAAGTGACGAGATTGCGGTAGATAAACCACCACATCAGGGCGAAACTTTCCTTCATCTGTATTAAAATTAACTTCTCGCTGATAGTCATAACCGGGTCTTAAACCAGCACTATCGAGCACATTTTCAAGCATCAATTCGCCCCAATTACCTTGTGCTTTTTTCTGTCCCTGTAGCGCAGTAGTTAAGCGTTCAGCCTGCTCTGTCATCACTCGATTATTAGCTTGTAGATGGAGTAATTCAGTTTTCAAAGAAGCCCGCTGTTTTAGCTCTTCGCTATGGATTGCCTCCATCTTATCCCTAAAGCCTTTTAACTCCCCTTGGACAGGTTGCAGCAATTGTTGGATTTTTTCTTTACTTTGATGGCTAAAGCGCGCTGTCTTTTCATCAAAGATCTGGTTGGCAAGGTTATGAAACTCTTCTTTTAACTGTACTTTGGCTTGTTCAAGTTGCGCTAGTTGCTGCTCAAAATGGTGTTGCTTTTGCTCTAATAAGGTTTGTAAATTCGCCATTTCAATTTCAAGCCMATGAGCATGGGCTTGAATTTCTTCTTTGGCGTCGAGCTCACGCTGCCAAAGCTGTTGATACTCAGTAGCTTGACGTTGACGTTCGTTAAGGCGGGCTTGCATTTGCTGTACTTGGCCATGACTTTGTAGCTGCTGTTCACGGAGCTCCTGAACTACCTGTTCAGCTTGAACGATTTGAGCACGCAAGGCATGTTCTGTTGCTTGTTGAGTATTAAGCTGATTTTTTAATGTACTGCGGATCACCCATACAATAGGAAGGAGGGTAGCTGCACCGCCTGCAAACAGTGCCATACTATACCATGCAGGCGTTGTTGAAAGCATTGACCAAAGCATATTGAAATCTCATCAGTTGTTCTGCTTTGATAATACCTTAGATATAAATTTCAATCACTTAGTCATTCAGTGATCTGTTGGCCATTATAACGGTACCCGGCGCCATACACCGATTCAACAATTTTAGGGGAATGCTCTAATTCTTTGATTTTTTTTCTGATATTTTTAATATGACTGTCAATAACTCTATCTGAAATATCAAAATTATCTGGCTGAATATGGTCAAGAATTTGTTGTCTTGAGAAGACACGATTAGGCGCATCGTACAACAAAGCAAATACATCAAACTCAACTTTAGTGAGCCCCAAAGTACAACCGCTCAACTTTACACTCAATTCATCACGGTTAACTTCTATCGGTTTTTGGTAGGAATGCGTGTTCACGCAACGACGTAAGATAGCTTTCATTCTCATCACTAACTCAGCTGCGCTAAATGGTTTACAAACATAATCGTCTGCACCAACCTCTAGTCCTTGTAAACGATCAGCTTCTGTGACTTTTGCTGTTAACATAACAATAGGAACTTCGGAGAATGTCCTAATTTGCCGCATACATTCCACGCCATCTTGGTTTGGTAGCATGATATCCATTAAAATCGCATCCGGTTGATTTTCGCGTACCCAAGATACCACTTCTGCGCCATCAGCAATATGGAACATCTTAAATCCTGACGCTCGAAAGAACAGTAATACTTGCTCTGCAATATCTTGATCGTCTTCAACGAGTAAGATGTTTGGAGGTGTAGACATAGGGTTTATTTACTCTTTGCTTTTAAACTTTTCAATTGCTGTCGGACTTGACGCTTCAAAGTATCCGACAGTGTGTCATCGAATAACAACATTGTCAGTATACTAGACAAATCCTCTGAACTCGCCACTTCATTTAACAGATCATAATCCGTTTGTGATTGTGTCTCAATAAAGTTTAAGTGTGTAATCGTCGCATCGTAGCAAAGCATAGCATTATCCTAATTGGTCTATGGCGTTTCTCCGTTATGAATATTAAAGCGCGATATTATGGAACAAAAATGGAGTGTGATGATGTTTTTTTCATCAGAAAAAGAAAAGCCAGCTTAGTTAAGCTGGCTTATTACAATCAGTAACAAAGGGGGAAATCAACATACGCCTATTACACCAACATGTTCGCAATAAGCATAATCATAGACCTACGAGGTTTTCATTTAGTTCAATTTTATTTTTAACTTTTTATCAATGCGAGCATTTGTGACTCATCAAATTGGCTCAGGTTAACTCCAGAGTCTGCAAACAAAGCGTCAACTAGCGCCTGTTTGTCTCTTTGCATCTTAAATACCTTTTCTTCGATGGAATTAGCCATAATTAATTTGTAAACAAAGACCGGCTTGTCTTGGCCAATACGATACGCGCGATCAGTAGCTTGATTTTCAACAGCTGGATTCCACCAAGGATCAAAGTGGATCACGGTATCAGCTTGAGTAAGATTCAAGCCTGTCCCACCGGCTTTAAGGCTTATTAAAAAGATGCTGCACTTACCTGAAGTAAATGCTTCTATTGCCTTATCCCTTTGTCTGGTTTGACCGGTTAACATTGTATACTTCAGCTGTTGTTGTTGGCACTGCTCCGCAATGAGATCAAGCACACTGGTGAACTGACTAAAGATGATGATCTTGCGACCTTCACTTAATAGTGTCGGCAGGTGCTGTGCAAGCCATTCAAACTTTGCACTGCTATGCTCTGCCAAATCCTTATCCACGAGTTGAGGGTGACAGCAGATCTGACGCAGCTTAAGCAGTGCATCAAGAAACGCCAACTTACTCCTTTCAACGCCATGCTCTTGGAATAAGTTCTGTAATTTACTCTCTACTTGATGCTGCACGCCTTGATACAGCTTATGCTGCGACTCTGAGAACTCTAACTCTTTAATAAGTTCTGTTTTATTAGGTAGCTCTTTTACTACTTCTGACTTTGTTCTTCTTAGAATGAACGGTGCAATTAAAGATCTCAGTTCGCTCGCACGAGCACGATCTTGCTCTTTCTCGATAGGGATCTGAAAGTGTTGTTTAAACTGTTGTTTGGTCCCCAATACATCCGGCATTACAAAGTCCAGTAACGACTTTAGCTCAAGTAAATTGTTTTCAACCGGTGTGCCACTCAAACAGAGTTTGAAACGCGCAGAAAGTCCCTTCACACATTTGGAAATTTGTGCAGTTTCATTTTTGATATACTGCGCTTCATCTAACACGATAGAGTCGAAATCCAACCCTTTGTAATAAGCAACATCTCGTTTTAACAATGGATAAGTGGTCAGAATAAAACGAGCACCCGATAAGTTAGTTAGTGCTTCCTCTCTGTTAGCACCATGAATAATAGTCAAGGGTAGGTGAGGAGCAAAGCGTTTAAATTCATCTCTCCAATTTCCAACTAAGCTAGTAGGGCAGACAATTAAACTTGGTTGTGTCACGAGGGTGTTATGTTGCGCAATGAAGTATGCTATTACTTGTAACGTCTTACCAAGGCCCATATCGTCAGCGAGAATACCACCTAGTTGATGACGATTTAGGAACTTAAGCCAGTTAACTCCCTGAGCCTGATAATCGCGTAAAGTAAAGCACTGTCCTTCACTAGCCGGAATAACTTCATTTTGTTCAATCGGCTTTTCTAATTCCGCTAAATATTCAAGTAACTTTTGATCGCTTGACTTGGTTTCAATATGCGCCAGCTCAAATAGCTTTTTAGCGTACGAAAGTGGGAACTTAAACTGAGAGCTGGATAGGTAATAACTAAAGCGAGATTTTAATGTCAGCAATTCATCAAATACGCTGCGACTGATTGCGTAAAACTGCTCTCCGATCTCCACATAACGATACTCATGGGCTAAGTTGTTTAGCTCGYGAACCGGATGTTTATCCCAGTTTAAAGTAATAGGTTTATCATCCAGCATCACTTTACCCAAAACATGGTGTTGTTTGTCACGTTTAAGAGATAAGATCACTTTCGGAGTAACAACATGACCATTGCCTGGCAGCTCATCCACAACCCAACGTTTGCCTTGCAGGTAAGGTCTAACTTCTTTGTTGAACCAGTGTATTTCAACACCGTCCTCGGTGGGCAGCAAAAAGTCTTCACCTTCGTGTACAAAACCCAGTCCTGTAAGCACTTGTTCAAGACGTGATAATTGTTTTTTCGACCCACCTTTTCCTAGTGGCTCAATGGTAAACCTAATTTTGTTTGCACGCTCTGATTTGATCAGTTTGGCGACTGTTGATTGCGGGTTTACGAGTTGAGAAAAACCAGATGGCGGTGCAATAATATCGTCGGTAAAAATATCTTGAAAACGCGACATCACTTGCTCAAGTTTTTCACCTGTGATCGGTGGCATCGTATGGAGGTGGGCAATTTCAGATGCGGTTAATTCAGATTCAATCCTACCAATGAGTAGATTTTCAGTATCCAAATAAACTGGTGGCTCGGTTTTAACCAATCGCCAATGCTCAACACCAGCTAAACGGCTCTTTAGCTGATATTCGTCATTCTCTTGATGCCAATAAAAGTCTAATGTTTGCTTGTGACCCAACTCCAATGGCTGACGATGATTACGATAAAAACAGCGATGTGTATGTATAAGCTGAGTCAGAGCATTAAAGCCCCACGCACCAAACAACTCAAAGTGGCCAGGCGTATTTTGGGAGCGGATCCAACTGAATAAGCGAAAATCACTTTCTAATAATCCGGCGGGAGCAACTTGGCTGTTGAGTTGTTGCTCTGTCAGTGCACGGCCAAGAGGATACAGGCCATCTGGACGGTTTGGTGATACTTTAGGGCTTACTAATACTTCATTTGCCCGAGGCTCTAATACAAACAACAACACATTATCAGCGTCAGCTTTATCTGTTTGCTGTAGCTGCGCTAATTCATTAAACCAATCGTTAACTAAAAAAGCTTCGCCAAATCCACCGGAGTGTTCGATTTTTAGTTTCAGCAATACAGCTGCGATATGTCGACACTTAGGATTATTAGAACAAGAGCAATTTGCTTCGACAGAGACAGCCCCCTGCTCCTGATTGATTTTGATATGCTGGGTAAACGTATTACCGTAATTGCCCAATACTTGCGCATCAATCTGAGCGAAGTTATCACTATGCTGCAAAAAGCAAACCTGTTCATCTTTAAGATATTCCTTTGCTTTTGCTAACAAGCCGGAATTAAAATATTGACGAAGAAATCGCTCAGATAGCGGAAACTGACTCGCTTGCTCCTGCTTGATTTCTTCAAATAAGGCGAAAAGTTGCTCTTTAGATAACTGCGAAGACATTAAGTGCACGTCAAAATCAAAGTAAAAAGCCAGTATATGAAATTAGTGATATGAGCTAAAGAGCCAAATGCGAGAAAATAGGTAAAAAACGACTGGTTGGAGGTCAAGTGACCATAAAAAGCACCGAGTTGAAGTAAATTTGTCCAACTCGGTATCGGTAACGTTTAATTGTAGCTACTCAGTAGTTTTTGTAATTGTTCCAAACGTTTATCGGTAAGAACACGATTATCAATTTTTACGGTAACATCGCCGCTTTTTAAGTTACGCTGGATCCTAATATAATCGCTTTCGAGCATAGATTCGACTCTAGCCGAATCGCTATTGCCAAATGTTGTCAAAAATTTAGTTATCTGTAGTGCCCTTTTTTCATCTGACATTTCATCGGTCATAAACTCTTGGTTTGATAATCCTGCCAATTGTTCAGCGAAAAACTGAGGCTGTTCTTGCTTTGCTGCAATCAATTTTTTTGCCGCCTCCCTGCCTAAATGGTTTGCGGTTGGATAATACTTTAGTACTTCTACTGGAATGCTTTCAAATGCCTTTAGTGCGTCAGCTACAGCGGTATGAGAAACTCCCTCAATTGCTGCTATTTCTCGATAAGATCCTTTTTTACCTTGCTGGATCAAAGCATGCTTAGTATCGCTATATGCTTTACCTAACTCCCATAAACTAGGCGCAATATACTGATCAGAAGAAACCGCCAGTGTTTTAGCATCTTCCTCGTTAAAATCTTTAGAACTCAGAACAACGTAATCAGCTTCAGCTAATAAACAGGCCTTGCGGCGTCTTGACCCTGATAATACATGTAACTTACCGTCGTTCCTCCAGCATAGAGCTGGATGCAAATTGCGCTTGTCTTTTTTGATTGCAGGTAAAATATCAGCAACTGCTTTTTCGCTTAACAAAGATTGCTCGCGGCGATTTTGTCCAAATACTGCTGTTTTATTCTCAATATCTGAAAATGGAATGATCTCACAGGTCAATACAATCGTGCGATTAGGATCGCTTGGAGCTGGCATTGTAACCACATCACCTACTTTTGCCTGATCCAATAGATCGTCCAAACTACTACCCTCAACAGCGGTTGCAAAAGGGTCTATTCTTGTGTCATTTTTGCGTTTTCTAGCCATTTGTGGATACCTTTTTTATTCTGCTAGCGAGGATTGTGTTGAAGGCCAATTTGAGCGAATAAGCATTTCAAGTTCATCGACCACGTCTTTGATATTTTCTTGTGCTTTAAGTAAAGACTCTCTACTTGCAAGACTATCAGAAGTCTTTTGATCGAATATCGTATTAAACGACGAGGAGCTTGCGGTGATAGCGGAACTGTGGTTAATCGGGTAACTCATTACTTGCCTACCAAATGCACTACGCACATCCTTAACAATATCCCGTTGTGAATGGTTTCCTTTTACGTAATTCGTTACCAAAAATTGCATAAAATCCCACCCCTCGTGACCTAATGCTGCAACAGTGTGATAAATTTCACCGAGGCGTTTTAGATATTTATTGTTTGCATCGAAGTCAACCGCTTCTGGATGAACAGGGATCAACATTGAAGTAGAAGCCATCAGTGCATTGTAGAACATGAAATTAAGTGATGGTGCAGTATCTACAAGAATTATGTCAAACTCGTCTTGTACAGACTCTATAACCTTTTCTTTGAGCTTATGATAGTGTCTTGTTGATTCATAGCTTGAGCTTTCTTTCAATTCGGTAGCAGTTTCATGTTCAAAGTAAAAGTCATCCATACCTGACGGTAGTACTCTAATATTTGGTATGTGGGTTG
This sequence comes from Pseudoalteromonas sp. J010, assembly GCF_003934235.1. Taxonomy (NCBI): domain Bacteria; kingdom Pseudomonadati; phylum Pseudomonadota; class Gammaproteobacteria; order Alteromonadales; family Pseudoalteromonadaceae; genus Pseudoalteromonas; species Pseudoalteromonas sp. J010. The sequence goes on from NZ_RDBW01000006.1 coordinate 93,783, forward strand.
TCTGAAATGCACTTGAAACTAGATCTTCCCATGTTTCACCTTCATCTAAATCAATACAATCTCTCATTAAATCACCGACTGTGATCGGCTCATGATCGTTTGATGGAAAAAAGCTGGATGAAGATCCTTGAGGATCGAGATCGATGATCCCTATGCGATAGCGCTTAATATTTGTAGTGGCCAAGGCAGCTGCAATATTTACCAAACTCGTTGTTTTTCCACAGCCACCTTTTAAGCTATTAATCACGATAACTTGAAGTTTGTCTTTTTCTTTACGTTGGTCTGCACTTACACCTAATACTTCGGCCATAGCGAAAATATTTGATAATGTATAAGCATAATGGCCGTTAGCACCTTTCTTAATGTTTATATTGTCAAAGTCACCTTGGTCATGACGTCGTTTGAGTGTTCTGTTATTGACACCTAAAAGATCAGCAGCTGCTTTTTGCGTATAAGTTCGAAGTTCTTTTTCTTCGGTTTTTAAATGAGCGCGATAGTGTTGTATCCGCCCAGCAAGAGATTGTTCGGCGACTTCAGCTGTTGCTTTTAACAGTCTGTACGTTGAGAGCGCATTGTTATTTATAGACATACACATTATCCTTCATTTGATGCTAATAATTATAATGTCCATTCAATTTGCTGTAAACACAAAAAAACAGAGACATTTGTAATTTATGTTTACATCTAAGAATAAATAAGAAAGGTTAGATATGGCTAAATATATAGGTATTAAAGGCTAAGGTTTAAATTTTAGTATGTATCTATATGTTTTATATGAATTTTATTGTTTTTTTTAGATCACAATATTACTTGGTTAAGATCAGATCTCTTACAACTAACAGATCTGATTTTTACTAACTAGTATTTTATTTTTATAGTTACTCACATCTTACCCACAGGTATATGCTATTTTTTTATTAATGAGATCAATTTTTTACTAAGTAAAATCAGTTGGTTATTCACAGTAGCGGTAAGATCCGATCGTAAAATGTAAGTATAGATCTGATCTCTTCTAAGTAGAGATCAGATCTATACTAATTTAGGTTGTAGTTTTCCACAGGTGCGTGGTGTAGTGGGTCAAAATCAGCAAAAAACTAGATTATTGAGAGAGTTTTATGGGTTTTTAAGTGCTAGCTTAGTAAAATGTTGATCTGAAAATTGAGCCAGTTAGTAAAAAAATGATCCAAACAAAAAAAATGACCTCAGATCACTTTTATACTAACTTTAATCATTAACTTTTCCTGCTGAATATGTTGTTATTAGACGTCATGAAAATTTGGAAGTAAAACAATGAGCCGGAAGGTGAACATCTCTGTTGACAATTTGCCCGATTCACTTCGTGGACAGATCCATGGTGTAGAAAGTGCTATCGATAATGAAAGTTTGGCATTGTTCACTGATAATAAAGATGTTCGGGTATCAATAGAGCATGCAGCTCATGGTTTGAGAGCCTACTCAAATACCTTTAATCATTATGACTTATGGGGTCGTTTTGTTCGCTCTGGTCATAAAAAACTACCATTAGAAGAAGCGCCAAAAAAAACGATCGTTACTAGAAAAATTTCAGAGAAAGTTGATGGGATTTTGTATGAGGGTGAGATAAAAATTACGCCTGCTGTTGTGAGTACGAAAAAAGATGGCGATGACGAGGAGTTTTTGGTCTGGCCTTCTGATCGTGAAGAAAAAGTTGAGCGTGCACTTATTCGTCTTGCTTCAAAAGGGAAAATAGTAAAGATTAATTTTAAGTCCGGTATTCAATATGCTGTTATCTTTTCTATGAATGAACTAGCCCAAGAGCTCAAGGCTGTTGGACAGTCGATGCCGTACCCTCAAATTAAGGAGTCACTAGAAGCACTTCAAGGTTCAAAACTTTCTTTTAAATACACCGCAACAGATACTAAGAATCCAAGTATTGATGATTCTTTCTACGAATCAAACATGAACTTTTTGTCTTCGCTTCATTTTAGTGGCAAAAAAGGTCAGGGTGGAAACATAAAATGTGTAGCTTGTCTTAATGCTTTTGTACACAACATGATTGATAATCTGGAGTATAAAGGTTATTACTTTAATAGTGCGCAAGAGTTAAAACGCGGTTTATCGCGTTGGATGATGTTGCGTCTCTATCACCTTTGGCGATATGCAGCTCCTGGTAAAACATATCATTTTCGTTTGATTTCAATCATGGAAAAGTATGGCTCTATCTATTCTGATGATGAAATTACAGAAAATAAACTAAAAGCCCTACGTCGTGATATGACTACAACAATGAAGGATTTGATCGAAAAAGGGGCTATATCTGAGTACAACATTTCAAATGTTAAAGATGAAAAGTCTGGAAAAATCATCGATTATGTTTATGAAATGCACCCTTCAGCACAATTTTGTGATGAAATTTTAGCGCTTAACAAACACCACAAGCGCATTGAGATTCAGGGTGGTAAGCGTATCGTTGAAAATGCAGAAGTAATAGATGAAGATACATTAGAAGAAATAGTGAAAAAGTAATTTCATACAAAGTGGTATTTGTTCGAAGAATGCCATATAAACATTTAATAAACGCCTCTGCTGACCTCTGTTTTCCAACGGCTACACGATAGAAAACTTTTAACTAATCATATTTAATTGATAGAAAATTTGATAATTAACAGGAATCTGCTTCAAAATAATAGTATTTGGAACAAATAAAAAATCTGAAGAATAGTAGATTCGTTATTCTTCCGATTTTCCCTGAATTTAGTTTTTAAAACTTAACGTGCGGTTAGCTGTATCCTCTATTATTGTTCAGATACAAGTGGTAGTTGGGACGATGTTAAAAAATTACCATCTAAAAAAATAACAAACTAGCTTCTCTTATATTTTATCTGCTGTTACGCATTTCGAGCATAAATATTGAAATAGAATTACTATAAAATTTGCTTCAAGTGCTATAAATTAGTTGCTCACTCATCAAACTTCTTTTTTAATACTAATACCAATTAGACTTAATACTTACACAATTTGAAAGAATAAATCTGACGCTAACAGCGTTAAAAATTTCTTATTTAGAACAACTAAATAAGAAATTTTTGCCTTGCCTATATGGATGTAGGTATCTTAGCGATAGCAGGAGGCGGTAGCGGAGTTATCGACAAGATTTTCTCGCCTAAAAATAGACCACTTAATTAAGAAAATTGATCTAAACTTTCATCAACTTGATGTCTAACGCGATTATTATTTTAGTAGATTCAACTTATACTTTGAAGATATAAATCTAGGTGTTTAAAGAACACATCGTACTAAATGGAGTTATCACCGCACCCTTGTTATGTTAAATTAGCTGAAAATTTTAATCATGAAACTTATTCCGCGCATAATCACACATAAATACTGATTAATCACAGCGCTCTAGGTAGATTCTATCAACAAGAAAATTATATTCTCGCTTTCTAGGGTGGTCATCTTTTTCAATAAAATTGGAGAGTTCTCCAATTTTAGTATCAGGGTGTGGGTTTAATAAAATAAAAGGCAGTGCAGCACTGACATGATAACGGTTCGATGCGGTATAACGGACATTTACTTCAGGTGTTACTCGAGTAGGTCTTCTTATTCTTAGCTTTGCACTTTCAGAAAGGCTCGATACACGGTATTTTTCTTGTTCAACTAATTGTTTCCACTTTTCTTGATCTATCATTCTCGGATTAGAATAAATAGAGGAGCGATTAAGCATTTCCAAAGCGGCATCTTTTGTTAGCACTCTAGTCGCATGCTTTTTCATCCAGGTAAAGCGAACAGAAAAAGGCGGCTCTGATTCACAATGAATCTTTCGATAGGCTGCAAGAGTTATTAAATCAGGTACGGCATTATGCACAGCCTCGAACCGCGCATCGTTGTTAGAAATCTCCAAAATCGTATTTTTAAAATTTTCTTTTGCTAAATTAACTTCTGCGACTCTTGATTTTATTGTGTCTCTCGGATCGTTGACAAGTAAAAGACCGGGAAAGCGTTGTAGTAACTTGCCACTCTCACGACCACTTAAAAAAATATCACGGAACGAATTTATACATTTCTTTTTTGCATCTTCACCGTCTAACTTTAAAATAGGAATATGCTTAGGTGCGATTTCCTCATCTTGTTTTTTTATTGCTGGTAATTCATAAAAATTAGCTTTGATAATTTCGCTATGCTGTAATTCATGACATAACTGATCAATATGATGTATTAATACATCGAATGTAGAACGGATATTAAATTTATTCATGTATGATGTGTTCTTTTTAAAGTTAGCGTTATTATATCAGATCATCAACTGTGTAGTATAGCTGTTTGATTATAAGGGTAATTTTGGACTGTACTAGCTATGTATGAAAGATGATTTTTTCAGATGATGTGTTCTTGTATTTATCTTCGGTTAACGTTTTGCAGCTCTACAGAATATTGATTTTTGATAAAGTATGATGTGTTCCTTTATTCCTCGCGATAATATCTCTTTTTACGAAGTAAAGTCAATTCTAATGTAACAACGCTAAATGTGTGTTACCGAAAGACCTAGATTGATATTCTCTATGATAATAAGGACAGTAAGGGAATTGTCTTTTAGCGACTAAATGAATTTTTCACAGAAAAGAAGTAGGGTAGCGATCGCTATTGTTTATTTGATAACTCTGAGAAGGTAGAATTATACATTGTCATCAATAAAATATGCTAAACCTGAACGCAAGCAGGTTATGAATAAATCGAGTCATTAATAATTTTTCCTACGTTTTTAGGCCCAAAGTACTAGAAGATGCAGAATATGTTGTATGATAACAAGATTCGATTTTTCAATGGCGAATGTAAGATTGGTTTTAACTTTTGACTTACTGGAAGATCAAGAAGTAATCCTTGATGGCATTGCTATGATTCTTTTTCTCAAAAAAGTTTTACCAGCTCCAATATCATGTCTTTTACTGATATGTGACCTAAGAAAATTTATCAATTTTATGCGATAGGTATAGATGCCTCAAAAATTAAACGTAATCTGTCTTACATTTCAACTGGATTGACAATTGACTCAAGTTGATGACTGTAAATCTGTCTGAATAGATGATTGCTTTAGTTAGTGGATCTGACATTTAACTGTTTTACTTATCGGTACTGGTATGTCTATGTCTGGTGTTTATTGGTAAAACCATGCTGCTGTAGAGATTAGATTAAAAAACCTATCATTCAAAATAATCCCGAAAGAACGTTATGAGATAAAAAATAGAGTTAATACTGCTGTGGCACATTTTAAAATGTTGCTTTCATCTGAACATTTGAATTTTTAAGCTGCGTAGGTAAAGGTGCGCTTTGAAAGGTATCAATCAAGTGGTAACTTTGTTTGCTTGTTTTAAAATTTGCTTAGAGACTTTTTCATAACTAGGCTCAAGCTAAGATTTGATAATTTAGATTATGCTTAGTAAAACTTCCTTTTTATAGCTAGAAATCATACAAACTCAATCTTTCAATAATATTGTAAAAGTAGGTGGAGAAAACTTTTATAAGTTATCGTATCTAATTTATCAATCAAAAATACCAACACGAACTAAAAGCATATTTCATAGTTTTATCTAGTGCTAACAGAATTAAGTTAAATACTTTATCGTCAATCTTAGATTAAAAGCCTAATTTAACATAACAACTACTCATTGGAGAAGACGTATCACTCTAAACTTTAATCAAATGAACAATTAATAGACTCCGTTCAAAGAGACGGTGTCCTTAAATAAACACAATATCAAAGAGGGTTATCCTTTGTGCTTGGAGAATTTTTTAAAGTTTAGCAATTGTACAGATTAATGTAGTTTTATTAAAAGTATGATGTGTTCTTTACTTTATTAAAATCTATATTTCCCTTGATGAAAATTAGCCGTTAGGGTACTGTTCTAGTGTGTTTACACATATTGGAATGAGGAATTTTAAAATGGCCAATTGGAGCCCAAATAGCTGGAGAGATAAGCCCATCTTACAGCAACCAGAATACCCGGATTCAACCAAATTGAGTGCGGTAGAGAGTGAACTGAATTCAGCACCGCCGTTAGTCTTCGCTGAAGAAACACGTAGTCTATACAAAAGCCTAGCGGATGTATGTGAAGGAAAAGCTTTCATATTACAGGGTGGAGATTGTGCTGAATCTTTTTCTGACTTTAGTGCTGCAAATATTCGCGATACATTCAAAACCCTACTTCAGATGGCTGTGGTTTTAACCTATGGTGGTAAGTGTCCTGTTGTCAAAATAGCAAGAATGGCTGGCCAATACGCAAAGCCACGTTCGGCTGATTTTGAGACTATAGATGGTGTTTCTTTACCTTCTTACCGTGGTGATATCGTAAATAGCTTCGAGTTTACAGAAGATGCTCGTATCCCTGATCCAGATAGGTTGATGAAAGCATATCATCAATCAGCGGCGACACTCAATTTGCTCAGAGCCTTTGCACAGGGTGGTCTTGCCGACCTGCATCAAGTAAACCGCTGGAACATGAGTTTTGTCGCTGCGAATCCTCTAAAAGATAAATTTCAACAACTAGCAGAGCGTATTCAAGAGGCGCTCGAATTTATGGAAGTCTGTGGTATCGATTCCACTGTAGCGCCGAGCCTTAAAGAAACGCCGCTTTATACTTCACATGAAGCGCTATTACTAGGTTATGAAGAAGCGTTAACTAGACGTGACCATCTTTCAGGCGACTGGTATGACTGTTCAGCTCATTTCGTTTGGATTGGAGAGCGAACGCGACAACTGGATCATGCTCATATCGAGTTTTTCCGGGGCATCAAAAATCCAATAGGTGTTAAGGTTGGCCCAGGAATGCAAGAAGATGAATTAATTCAGCTTGTAGACGCCCTCAACCCAGACAACATACCGGGTCGTTTAACGCTGATCACTCGTATGGGAGCAGATGTACTTCCGGAAAAACTACCTAAACTGGTACGTCGAATTCAACAAGAAGGCCGCAAAGTTATTTGGACATCCGATCCAATGCATGGAAACACTGAAAAATCGACGACAGGATATAAAACACGTAGTTTTAATAATATCCTTCGAGAAATCAGTCAGTTTTTTGCGGTTCACAAATCAGAAGGCAGTTACCCTGGTGGTGTGCACCTAGAAATGACAGGACAGCACGTCACTGAGTGTGTTGGTGGTGCGTACGGTCTTTCGGATGAAGACTTGTCACAGCGATACAGAACTCAATGTGACCCACGCTTAAATGCAGATCAAGTCTTAGAACTTGGATTTTTAGTCGCAGACTTACTTAAAGACGCAAGAAAAGCAAGATAAGAATTTGTGTTTTAAAGGGCCGCACACGCGGCCTTTTTTTAGTATTTTCTGCGTTTCAACCCAGTTTCAGAAATTATCTTTGCTGATATTTCTTCAACAGAATATCGTGTGCTATTCAAATAAGGTGTTTTATTACGTTTAAATAACATCTCAACTTCCTTCACCTCTATACGACATTGCCGAATAGACGCATACTTTGAGTTTGCCATTCTCTCCTGCCTGATAGCCGCTAACCTTTCAGGGTCTATGGTTAAACCAAAAAGTTTCTTTTTGTAATTATCTAAACATTTTGGCAGCTTACCACTCTCTAGATCATCTTCTGTCATCGGATAGTTCGCAGCCTTAATCCCATACTGCAGTGCTAGATATAGACTAGTTGGAGTTTTACCACTACGACTAACACCAACTAAAATAATGTCAGCTTCATCGTAATTTTTAATATTTGCACCGTCATCATTTGCCAAAGCATAGTTAACTGCATCAATCCTAAAGTCGTATGTCGACTCGTGAATACTGTGCGTACGGTGTATTCTTGGCATGGGACAAACTTTTAATTCTTCGCTGACTAACTCTCCCGAATAGGATAGAAAATCGTAACATACGCCCTTTGATGAAAGAATAATTTCAGATAGCTCGGGATTAACAAAAGTAAAAAACACGAGGGGTTTTTCTCCTGATGTCTCCGCTACAGAGTCTATCAAGCGTTTAATTTCATTAGCTTTTTTTATTGTTTCAACGAAAGGTATTGTCTGGTGATTGAACTCCACAGGAAACATAGAAAGCGTAGCATGACCGAACACTTCAGAAGTTATCGCTGTACCATCGGAAATATAAAATGCAGTTCTCATTTTGATATTATTCATTTAGAAATTGTTGAAAATAAGCCAACGCGGTTTACGAAGGCAGCCATACCGTTGTAGAATGCCTGTGACCTAGTGGAAAGGTCAATTAATCTCTCACATTTAATACAATTTGTTTTGGAGACAGTTCCGTGCAAGACTACGTTCTCTGGTATCAAGAGTTAGGTATGCAGGATGTACCTCGAGTTGGTGGTAAAAACGCTTCTCTAGGTGAAATGATATCTAACCTTGCTAACGCTGGTGTACAAGTACCTGGTGGATTCGCAACAACCGCTGATGCGTTCAATGAATTTCTTGAGCAATCAGGACTCAATGAAAAAATCCACTCAATCCTAGATACTCTCGACGTTGACGACGTCAACGAATTAGCCAAAGTCGGCGCCCAAATAAGACAATGGGTTATCGATACACCATTCCAACCAGAATTAGATAAAGCAATCCGTGAGGCTTACAGCCAATTACACGGTGATGCAAGCCAAGATGTCTCCTTTGCTGTTCGTTCTTCAGCAACAGCAGAAGATATGCCAGACGCTTCTTTCGCTGGCCAACAAGAAACTTTCCTAAACGTTCGCGGCATTGACGCCGTGATGATCGCGATAAAACACGTGTTTGCTTCGCTATTTAATGACCGTGCCATATCTTATCGTGTACACCAAGGCTATGACCACAGAGGCGTCGCGCTTTCAGCCGGCATTCAACGCATGGTACGTTCTGACAAAGCCTCTTCTGGTGTAATGTTCTCAATCGATACTGAATCAGGTTTTGAAGACGTTGTTTTCGTTACTTCTAGTTATGGTTTAGGAGAGATGGTAGTTCAGGGCGCAGTAAACCCTGATGAATTTTATGTTCATAAGCAAACGCTTGCTAAATCAAAACCAGCTGTTCTTAAGAGAAATATTGGCTCGAAAGCAATCCAAATGATTTATTCAAGTGATGAATCTCATGGTAAGCAAGTTGAGATTGTTGATGTAGACTCAGCACTATCTAACCAATTCTCGATTACCGACGCAGAAGTCGAAGAACTTGCCAAGCAAGCTGTTATCATCGAAAAACACTATGGTCGTCCAATGGATATCGAGTGGGCAAAAGATGGTAACGATGGTAAGCTATACATCGTACAGGCCCGTCCAGAAACCGTTCGTTCAAACGAAGATGCGAACGTAATGGAACGCTTCCAGTTAAAATCAAAATCAGAAATTATTGTTGAAGGTCGAGCAATCGGTCATAAGATTGGCTCGGGTGTCGTTAAAGTTTTGACTTCTATTGACGAAATGGATTCAGTAAAGCAAGGTGACGTACTTGTAACTGACATGACGGATCCTGATTGGGAACCTATCATGAAACGCGCCTCTGCTATCGTAACAAATCGTGGTGGTCGAACTTGCCATGCAGCAATTATCGCTCGAGAGCTTGGGATCCCAGCTGTAGTCGGATGTGGTAATGCAACTGATTTGATTACTAATGGCGACACCGTAACTGTCTCATGTGCCGAAGGTGACACAGGTTATATCTACAAAGGCGAGCTTGAGTTTGATGTTATTTCTTCTCGCATCGATTCAATGCCTGACATCCCAATGAAGATTATGATGAATGTGGGTAACCCAGATCGCGCATTCGATTTTGCTAAGTTACCGCACGCAGGTATCGGCCTTGCTCGTCTTGAGTTTATTATCAACCGTATGATCGGTATTCATCCTAAAGCACTACTTCATTTTGACAAGCAAGATGCAGAGCTACAGGCTGAAATTAAAGAGCTTATCGCAGGTTATGAGTCACCAGTAGAGTTTTATATCAGCAAGTTAGTCGAGGGTATAGCGACACTTGGCGCTTCATTTGCACCTGAACGTGTTATTGTTCGCATGTCTGACTTCAAATCAAACGAATATGCAAACCTAGTTGGTGGTCAGCAGTATGAGCCGGAAGAAGAAAACCCAATGATTGGTTTCCGCGGTGCATCTCGATATATTTCTGAAGACTTTAGGGAATGTTTCGCTCTTGAGTGTGAAGCGATTAAACGTGTTCGTAACGACATGGATCTAACCAACGTCGAAATCATGATCCCGTTCGTTCGTACTCTAGAAGAAGCAGCCCAAGTGATTGAAATTCTTGAAGCTCATGGCTTAAAACGTGGCGAGAACGGGCTAAAAGTCATCATGATGTGTGAACTTCCATCAAACTGCCTGCTAGCAGAAGAGTTTTTAGAATACTTTGATGGTTTCTCTATAGGTTCAAATGATTTAACTCAGTTAACTCTCGGTCTTGACCGTGACTCTGGTCTTATCGCACACCTTTTTGATGAGCGAAATCCAGCGATCAAGAAACTGCTTTCAATGGCTATTCAAACCGCTAAGGCAAAAGGCAAGTATGTAGGTATTTGTGGTCAGGGCCCATCGGATCATGAAGATTTTGCTGCTTGGCTGGTTGAAGAAGGAATTGATTCTGTTTCACTAAACCCAGATACAGTGCTTGAAACTTGGTTATATTTAGCTGAAAAGTTCACTAAATAACATATCATTAGCCCCAGTTTATTGAACTGGGGCTTTATGCTTAAGCAACTTTTTGCTGCATTTTAACGACCACTTCGCTATCTGTTATTCTCAGCGAATTACTATATTAGCCACTTTTCCAATCAAGTCTTATCGATGTAGATACGAGTAAAAATCATAAAAGAGAACAAACTAATTTATTAATAACTTTCATGTTACTTTCTCCCTATCAACAAAACTGTACAATAGTATCTAAAATAAACTATTTTCATTTTTAACAAACCCAAAAATTCTCAAGTTGTTCATGGAACCTTCGTGATACAATCAATGCAAAGCAAGTAAAATATACCGTCATGATCGAAAATATTAGTCAGCAGGATTCTGCAAGTGAGCTCATAAGCCAGTACCACAAAAAACTCAGTGAATCAGGGTTTTCTGGGGACATAGATAATAGCTATGCCACACGCTTAGTAACGTCAACTGATAATAGTATTTATCAGCAAGTACCTCAGGCCGTCATTTTTCCAAAGTCAAATAGAGATGTACAAGTTGCTTTAGAACTTGCGCAACAGGATCCTTTTCTTTCTCTTACTTTTGGTCCCCGTGGAGGTGGCACAGGTACTAATGGTCAATCATTAACTCCAGGTATAGTAATTGATCTCTCAAGGTATATGAGAGAAATATTAGAAATTAACGAAAAAGAAGGGTGGGTCAGAGTCCAGGCAGGGGTTATCAAAGATCAACTCAATGATTTTCTGAAACCTTATGGCTTCTTCTTTTCACCCGACCTATCAACAAGTAATAGGGCAACTATTGGTGGTATGATCAATACTGATGCGTCAGGTCAAGGCTCTCTCGTTTACGGCAAAACCAGCGATCATATTTTAGGTTTAAAGACTTATCTCATTGACGGTACTGAGCTCAACACTTCAAAGCTTCCAATTGAAAAAGCGGAACTTTTAGCTCAGCAAAATTCAAGAACATCTGATATTTATGCTCATGTAATTGAAGCATGCCGCTCCAATCGCACTCTCATACTTGAAAAGTTTCCAAGGTTAAATCGATTCTTGACAGGTTATGATCTTGAAAATGTTTTTGACGAATCTTTATCTACGTTTGATTTATCAAGAATCATTGCTGGTTCAGAAGGATCCTTGGCGATAGTAACAGAAGCTAAACTAAATCTAACCAAGATCCAGCCATACAAAACATTAATAAATATAAAATATGATTCTTTTGAGTCCGCACTTAGAAATAGCCCATTTTTAGTGTCAGCAAATGCCACTTCAGTTGAAACTGTGGATAGTAAAGTACTAGGGTTAGCAAGAGAAGATATTATTTGGCATTCAGTATCGGACTTAATTACAGATGTACCTGGCTATGATATGCAAGGTTTGAACATGGTTGAGTTCAATGGTGAGTCAACACAAGAGATCAATTCGAAGGTAGAGAATCTTTGCAATAGGTTAGATAAATTAATTGCGAACAAAGAAGCTGGAGTCATTGGATATCAGTTAATAGATAGCAAAGAAGATATTCTAAAGATCTACGCAATGCGTAAAAAGTCTGTTGGTTTATTAGGTAATGTTAAAGGAAAGCGTAAACCAATCGCGTTTGCTGAAGATACCGCGGTTCCGCCTGAAAATCTTGCTGATTTCATTATGGAATTCCGAGATTTGCTAGATAGCTATAAATTAGATTACGGCATGTTTGGTCATGTAGATGCGGGGGTTCTTCACGTTCGTCCAGCACTTGATATGTTTGACCCAGAGCAAGAACAGCTACTTAGATCAATTTCTGACAAAGTTGTTGCACTTACTGCAAAATATCGCGGTTTAATGTGGGGTGAACATGGTAAAGGTTATCGTAGTGAGTATGGTCCAGAGTTTTTTGGTGAGCAGCTTTTTAGCGAGCTTAGAAAAATAAAATCTTTATTCGATAAAAACAATCGCCTGAACCCAGGAAAAATATGTACTCCTATTGATTCGAATGACCAATTGGTATCGGTTGACGGGCAGAAAAGAACATGGCTTGATCGAGAGATACCTGTACAAGTACAAACAAGTTATGAGCCCCCACTCAATTGTAATGGTAACGGCCTTTGCTTCAACTATGATGAAAACTCCCCCATGTGTCCATCATATAAGGTGACTAAAGATAGACGTCATTCACCAAAAGGAAGAGCTAGTCTTTTTAAAGAATGGTTACGATTACAAAGTAACAAGGGTGTCGATTTAGTATCAGTAGAAAAGCGACTCATTAATGGCGAGAATACAGTTACTTGGTGGGAGCGATTTTTAAATAGTCGAAATAAAGAGGAGTATGATTTCTCCCATGAAGTTAAAGCATCCATGGATGAGTGTTTGGCTTGTAAAGCTTGTACGACCGCTTGTCCAATAAAGGTTGATGTGCCAACATTTCGCGCTAAATTTTTGAACTTTTATTACAGTCGTTACAATCGCCCAATAAAAGATTATTTAGTTGCCAACATTGAGCGCTTGTTACCAGTAATATCAAAATTCCCAAATTTGAGTAATTTAGTTCAAAATAACCGTATATCGAGTTATTTACTTGAAAAGCTTATTGGCTATGTAGATTCACCATTACTAAGTAAAGTTCAACTACATAAATTAGTACCTAAGGAATACCACTATTCTGACGAAGTATTTAACAGGCTCAGTGCTGAGGAAAAGCTACGTGCCATATTTATAGTCCAAGATCCTTTCACCAGTTTTTATGAAGCTGAATTAGTATCGGACTTTATTCAACTCATAAGAAAGTTAGGATATTATCCACTTCTTTTACCCTTCAAACCCAATGGGAAGCCTCAACACGTAAAGGGTCTTTTAAAACAGTTTAAGTCAACAGCGACAAATGCTTCTGAATTTTTAAATAAGATAAGTGAAAACGGCAGACCTTTAGTGGGATTAGATGCCTCGTTAGTCATGTGTTATCGAGATGAATATAAAGATATACTTCAAGAAAGTAGGGGAGAATTTAATGTACTGTTGGCCCATGAGTGGCTTGCAACTATTGATATTCCAAGTATAGACACGCTAAGTCCATCAAAGTTCAAGCTGTTAAGTCACTGTACCGAAACCACCTCGATGCCCGAATCGAAAAGAGTATGGAAAAGTATTTTCGCAAAATTCAATTCTAACTTAGATACACCAAGTACTGGATGTTGTGGCATGGCTGGTACCTACGGTCATGAGTTACAGAACCAAGAAAATACGAGGGCTCTTTATGATGCTTCATGGCGGTCGCATATTGAGGAAACTAAAGATGAAGCGCTTCTCGCCACCGGCTTTTCCTGCCGCTGCCAGGTGAAGCGTTTTTCAGGTAACAAGCCCAGACACCCAATACAAATACTGAATAGTCTATTGGATTAAGTGTAGAATGTGAGCATTTAACTATTTAATGTTAGGTGCTCACTCTGGCTATATTTTGAAGTGTGAAAATTAATTCACTCCATATTATATTAACTGGAAAGAATCTTTTTAAAATAAACTATAATCAAACATCCTTATTAAACGCTTTATTTTTATCTTAGAACGTTTTCCAAAACCCTCAAAATCACATCCAATCTTTGTCACGATAACGATATTTTTATAAACCAGTTCTAATAAAATTTAAAATATGTCAGGTGAAAATGAATGCTTTGATAAAATTTCATAATTCAACTCGGTCTATTAACTTGTAATTTCACCAACATTGGTATGATGTGTTCTTTAAAAAATAAATACTCACACATTGTAAATGTATGAAGAAAGCATGACGCTGTAACCTATTTTTAATAGTTCTTGCTCGCAGCTTATAACCAGCAAAGTGTTTAATAAAAATTATACCGATTTTCCTAATTCAGTGGCCTATTCTGAGGCGAGAAAATCTTGGCGATAACCCCACTACCGCGTCCTGGTATCGCCAAGGTACCTACATCCGTGTCGGCAAAGCAAAATTTTTACTATTTAGTTGTTCTAAATAAGAAATTTTTAATGCTGTTAGCGTCAGGTTTACTCCTTCAAATTGAGCAAGTATCAAGTCAATTGATATTAGTTACTTTTTACCATTATCCTAAATGGGATAGGGCGCTGAGTTTGTAGTTGCTTAAGCTTATCAATAGATTTATCTGTAAATACATGGCCTTTGGGTAGTAGCAAGATCCCTTGATTGCTATGTAGCGCAAGACCTAAGGTCATCCCTGCTTGTAGCTTATCAGTTGTAATTATATCAACTGTTCCCACACTATCTTCAGCCAGATCGTTATTACTTACGGCTTTTTGCAAGGCATCAACAACTTCGGGGGCATAAAAATTTCCTCTATACGCTTTTATAAGCTCAAGAGAAGTTTGCGTTTTTTCCTCATCTGTACCGTTAGCTTGATAAAAATGATCATAATAGTCTCTCGCCACAGCCAATATTAAAGAGCCAAGAGGGATCTCCTTTCCCTTGAGTCCCTTGGGAATACCTTGCCCATTGTACCTTTCAAATTGGTGATAAATTGCTTCGGCAACATCAGATAAATGTTGTGCTGGCATTAACATAAGCTGTGCGATTGAGGGGTGTGTATAGTATGTCTTTTTTTGCGCTTCGCTCAGCGTTCTCGGAGGTTTTTTGTAGATCTCAGGATCCATCGCAAGTAAGCCTACCTCAGCAAGATACCCTGACATCATTGTTGTTTCAGCTAGCTCTTTACTTAAATTAAGGCCAGAAGCCATTATTTTACATAATCTAGCAATATTCTTCGCTTTTTTCCCATCAATAAATGGGTTGGCATTAATAAAGTTATACAGCAACTCAACTGTAGCACGGTGCTCTTTAACTTCTTTTTTATTCGCTTGCTCGAGCTGATTCAATACTTTTCTAATTTGTGCGGTACGTTTTTGTACCAATTCCTCTAGGCTTTCGTTTAGCTCCACTAGCTCCTTATTTTTTGCACTAATTTCTTTAGTAAGCTTTATATTTTGGTTCTTTAAACGAAATTTCTCGGCACACTGTTTAACTGTATGAATTAGAATTTCATTGTCCCACGGTTTTTGAATATATGCGTGGATCCCACTTTCATTTATGGCTTTAATTGTTGATGCCATGTCAGCGTATCCAGTAAGTAAAATACGTTGAGTTTCGGGCTGAATTTGCTTTGCTTGTTTTAAAAAAGCAGCTCCGTCCATATCTGGCATTCTCATATCGCTAACAATGACATCATAAGTATTTTTTTTAATCGTCAACAACGCTTGCTCTGGTTTAGTAAACATTTCCGCTTCGATCCCATTTTGTCGAAACAGCCTGTTTAATGATCGCAGTACATTCTCCTCGTCATCGAGGCATAGAATACGAATGACTTTGTCTGAAGTAGTTGATTGTTCGCTAAAATCCAATGCAATACCTCCAAATTACCTTACTTTTAAACTTAGTAGAAAAACCAAGTAACAACAAGCATGATGAAAAATTCGAATTAATTCCTATATTCCTCTTAGAAATCATTTATACCATTAAGATATATCATTATAAAACATCGAGTTAAAGTAAATATTTTGCATTCTCTCTCAATCAACTATCTATAAATCTCAAATAATCATGACATCGATTATTTCATTATCTGAGAAAGAACTAAGCATTATTTTCAATAGCTTAGTATTACATTTTTAAGTCTAAAACACATAAAATTACGTTTACGTAAACGTCAATAGGGGTGGTAAATTTCTTGTTGCCATATCCTTTTTATGTGTTAGGTTTATGTTGTTATTGTTAACCGAATACAATAAATGGTTGGAGAACCACATCTATGAAACAACATGTAAAGACCTTTAATTTATCCTATATGGCCTCGCTAATTGGTGCTGCTTTTTGCGCTAATTCATATGCTTACAATTGTGAATCACTAGCACAATGGTCACAAGGCACAGCATATAGCGGAGGTGAACAAGTACAAAAAGCACAACATGCCTATGAAGCAAAGTGGTGGACTCAAGCAGATCCCGCTACTAACTCTGGACCTTGGGATGACTGGAAAAAATTGGGACAATGTGACAGCGTTGTCACCAACAAGCCACCTCAAGTTCAATCATTACAACCAATTGACGGCGCTTCTTTTTCAGAAAATGACAGCGTTGCCATTTCGGTTGACGCAACAGACGCTGATGGTTCGGTTAGTCAAGTCGAGTTCTTTGTTGACGGTACCTCCGTAGGCATTGATACAACAGCAGTAGGTAACAACTACTCTGTTGATTGGTTGGCAACTGCAGGTAACCATACAATTTCTGTTGTTGCTACAGATAATGAACAAGCACGCTCTTCATCATTAATCAGCAATATCATCGTAAACTCAACGAGTAACCAACTACCGACCGCAAATCTTAGTCTTGAAGGTGGGATAACTGATGTCACTGTAAATCAACCAGTCATCATTACTTTGGATGGCTCAGATCCTGATGGTACAGTACAAAAATTAACGTTGCTTGTAGACGGTCAAGTCGTCTCTGAGAGTACTTCAGCACCGGCACAATACACTTGGCTACCGGCGCAACTCGGCAGCGCGCAACTTAAACTAGTCGTAGAAGATAACAGCGGTGCAACAGCACAAAGTACATTAACTGTGAATGTTGTTGAAGTTCCTCCAGTTAGTAATAACTGTGTTCCAGCAGGGCTGTACGAAACTCCAAATGCTTCGCCAAATTACTGCAAAATCTATGATGAAAATGGCAGAGAGAAAATGGGTGCCGATCATCCAAGGCGAGTCATTGGTTACTTTACAAGCTGGAGAACAGGTAAAAACGGTCAACCAAGTTATTTGGTTAATGACATACCGTGGGACAAGATCACGCATATTAATTACGCATTTGCACATGTAGATGCTAACAACAAAGTTTCAATAGGCAACCCAAATTCCGCTGAAAACCCAGCAACCAATATGACATGGCCGGGAGTTGCAGGTGCAGAAATGGATCCAACTTTGCCCTATACCGGTCATTTTAACTTACTTAACAAATTTAAAAAGCAGCATCCAGACGTAAAAACGTTGATTTCAGTTGGTGGTTGGGCTGAAACTGGAGGCTACTTTGACGAAACAGGCAAAAGAGTCGCGAGTGGTGGTTTCTACACCATGACAACCAATGCTGATGGTAGTGTGAACCACGCTGGAATTGATGCTTTTGTTGCAAGCTCTATCGATTTTATACGTAAATATGGCTTCGATGGTGTAGATATTGACTATGAGTACCCATCTTCGATGAACGATTCGGGTCACCCAGATGACTTTGCCATATCAAACCCCCGACGCGCAGCATTGAACCGCTCTTACCAAGTATTGATGAAGAAATTACGTGAGGCACTAGACCAAGCAGGTCAGCAAGATAATACCCATTACTTGCTCACTATCGCGTCTCCTTCCTCTGGATATTTGTTGCGTGGTATGGAGACCTTCCAAGTCACCAAATACTTAGATTATGTGAATATCATGTCTTATGATCTACACGGTGCATGGAACCAACATGTTGGCCACAATGCTTCATTATTTGATACTGGTGAAGACTCTGAATTAAAACAATGGAATGTTTATGGCACGAAAGAGTTTGAAGGTATTGGCTACCTGAATACTGATTGGGCTGTTAAATATTTCAGAGGATCAGTTTCTGCTGGGCGAATTAATATAGGTATTCCTTATTACACTCGCGGGTTTAGAGATGTGACTGGCGGTACCAATGGCTTATGGGGTCAAGCTGCATTACCAAACCAAGCGGATTGCCCTCCTGGAACTGGTAGTGGCGACAAGAATAAATGTGGTAATGGTGCAGTTGGTATAGACAACTTATGGCATGATAAAAATGACGTTGGTTTAGAGGTACCAGCGGGTTCGAACCCATTATGGCATGTTAAAAACTTACAAAATGGAGTACTGGGTAGCTACCTTTCAGATTACGGTTTAGACCCTATCAATAACCCAGCGCACCAAATTACAGGCAGTTATACACGCCACTATGATGCGGTTGCAGTTGCACCTTGGCTTTGGAACTCAACTAAAAACGTATTCTTGTCCATCGAAGATGAAGAATCCATAGCTGCAAAAGTTGATTATGTCATCAACCAAGAACTGGGCGGGATCATGTTTTGGGAGCTTGCCGGTGACTTTGACTATGACACCAGCAAAAATGAATATTTTATGGGTTCATCGCTTACCAGCTTGGCGTACAACAAGTTTAACCAAAGTGGTACACCTTATTCGGTCAAACAGGGTAACAAAACGTTTGTTAAACCAGCTTCTGCTGTCAACGTGTCTTTTGAAGCAAAAGACTTCCCAGCAGGTGATGCAAACTACCCAATTGCTCCAACCTTCGCATTTACCAATAACTCAGGGATTGACTTAACCGGTGCAAAGATTTCCTTCGATGTACCTGTTGCAACATCAGCTATCTTCAAATCGAACTGGAATGCCCAAGAAAAACTCAAGATGGCGGTGGATGTAAATGGCTCTAACGCTGCTGGCAACAACATAGGTGGTTTTGAAAATGAATTCCATCGTTTTTCTATCACGTTAGTCAATGAGTGGGGGAGCACACCTAAGTCATTTGGCCCTGGAGAGACGGTGAACGCCCAAGTTATGTACTATATGCCGATTTCAGGTC
Source organism: Pseudoalteromonas sp. J010 (assembly GCF_003934235.1). Taxonomy (NCBI): domain Bacteria; kingdom Pseudomonadati; phylum Pseudomonadota; class Gammaproteobacteria; order Alteromonadales; family Pseudoalteromonadaceae; genus Pseudoalteromonas; species Pseudoalteromonas sp. J010. Next base: position 113,026 of record NZ_RDBW01000006.1, read on the forward strand.
CTGTTAATTTTGTCGTTGAGAAAGATGGTAAACGATACGCCTTTGCCAGTGAATACAAAGATCTTCCAATAGCAAAGCCAGGAGATGGTTCAACGGATCCGGTGACTTCATGTAAAGGAACCCCTGTAGACCAAATTGTCACCTATCCTACTTTTCCTAAAGGCACCCATGCGGCTCAGGGCGACCTTATTAAAGATGGTAACGCAGTATACGAAGCCAAGTGGTGGAGTAATAAACAACCTTCAACGAGCAGTGATTATACCAAAGTTTGTAACTTATAAATAATGGATGGGGAGGACAGGCTCCCCACTTATTAGAAGGAAATTTAACATGAATAAATTCCAATCTAAGTTTGCATTTATAATTGTTGGCACCGTTTCAACGCTACTGTCCAACAACGCGGTATCTCATGGCTATATGGATTTTCCAAAGGCCAGACAAGCAATATGCCAGTCTCAAGGTGGTTACTGGTGGCCTGATGACGGCTCCAACATACCCAACCTAGCATGTAGGGCAGCTTTTCTAGAGTCAGGACACTTCCAGTTTGTACAAGAGCATGAGTTTTCAGCAAATACCGCTGATTATAACAACCTTGAAGCCGTTAAGACTGTAGTTCCAGATGGTACATTGTGTTCAGCCGGAGACACAAATAAAAAGGGAATGAGTGTTGTGTCGCCCCATTGGCAGAGAACTACGATTGAGCCAAATGCTCAAAACACAGTGGCCATTAGCTTTAGAGCAACCACACCACATAATCCCAGCTTCTGGCAGATTTTCTTAACTAAGCCCAGTTACGACGGAAATACAATGCCACTCAAATGGAGTGATTTAGAGCTCATCAATGAGTTCGACAATATCGACTTTGTTGTAGATCCAGAAGGCAAACGCTTTTACAAAATGGAAATTAATATTCCCGCAGGTCGTGAAGGAGAAGCAGTGTTGTACACCCGCTGGCAACGTAATGATGCCGGTGGCGAAGGATTTTATAACTGCTCAGATATTACCATCAAGTCCACAGGCGCTCCTGCGGATTGGGTTAGTAGTGGTTACTATTTAAAACAAGGACAAAATGCTAACGTTGGCGACAGTATCTGGTTTAGAACATTTGACCAAGCCGGTAACGAGCTAGTAAGCCATCAACTTTCCATCAATTCAACGAATGTCTCGCGCTGGCAAACTGAGCTTGCCTCATACTTAAATAGTAACTTTAGTAACCAACTAAAAATTGGTGTTATGCAGCAAGATGGCGCGATTGTTTTTGACGAAACAACATTGTTGGCCAATCAAGTATTTTTACCAAACGCACAATTTACAAGTAACCTGAGTATTGTAAAGGGGGATACCAATACACCTCCAACGATTAACCCGATAGCAAATATCGTGATTAACGAAAACACGCAGGCAACCGTTCACGCTCATGTTTTCGATGATCAAAACGATCCGTTGAGTTTTACTTGGTCAATTCCTTCACCTTTAACTTATACAGGAGATGGCGACACGATAGTTGTCACCGCCCCAGCCGTTAACACCGACCAGTCAATTGAAGGTTCACTTACAGTCTCGGATGGTAAAGCCAGTACCGCAGCGAGTTTTACTGTCACCATCAAGAATGTAAACGCAGGTGAATACCCACAATGGCAAGCAACTCAAACCTATGTTGCAGGGGACAAAGTAACTTATCAACAACAGAGCTATGAAGCGAAATGGTGGAATCGTAATGAGAAGCCAGGCAGCTCCGCCGTTTGGAAACCAATTTAATTAACCCACACTGGGTACAACATGTAACTACAAAAAGGTTGAAAATATGAAACTTAATAAAATAACTACATATATAGGACTGGCGTTATTAAGTGGGGGAGCACTAGCTGCACCATCTACGCCATCACTTGATTGGAAGCCGCAACAATACTCTTTTGTTGAAGTAAATGTTGATGGCAACGGCTCATACAAGCAGCTAGTTAAAGCCAAAGATGTGGTTAATATTAACATCAAATGGAATGCTTGGAGTGGCGCTGGTGGAGATAACTATAAAGTTTATTTTGACAATATGTTAGTCAATCAAGGAACTTTAACACCGGGAACCAAAAGTGGGGTTGTCGAATTTCCTTATACAAAATCAGGCAGACACCAACTTTATCTAGAGCTATGTGAAGGTACGGTATGTGCCAGAAGTGCAGGCAAAGAAATCGTTATCGCCGACACAGACGGTGCACATTTGGACCCACTACCAATGAATGTTGATCCGAACAACAGAAATAACGGAACAATTCCCGGACGTGTTACCGGCGCCTACTTTGTAGAGTGGGGGATCTACGGTCGCAACTACGATGTAACTCAAATCCCAGCCCACAATCTGTCACACATTTTATACGGTTTTATTCCAATTTGTGGACCGAATGAATCGTTGAAATCTATTGAAAACGGCAACAGTTGGCGTGCACTACAAACTGCCTGTGCGGATTCACAAGACTATGAAGTTGTTATCCATGATCCATGGGCAGCCGTACAGAAATCGATGCCAGGTGTAGACGCGAAAGATCCTATTCGTGGTGTATATTCTCAATTAATGGCGTTGAAGCAGCGTTACCCTGAATTAAAAATCTTACCTTCAATTGGAGGGTGGACACTTTCAGATCCATTCCATGGTTTTACAACTAAAGCAAACCGCGACACCTTTGTCGCTTCTGTTAAGCAGTTCTTGAAAACATGGAAGTTCTATGACGGCGTAGATATAGACTGGGAGTTCCCTGGTGGCGACGGCCCAAATCCAGATCTTGGCGATCCAGTTAACGATGGTCCGGCTTATGTAGCACTTATGCAAGAGCTACGAGCAATGTTAGATCAGTTGGAAGCAGAAACAGGCAGAAAATATGAACTCACTTCCGCTATCGGAGCGGGTTACGATAAAATTGAGGACGTAGATTACCAAGCAGCGCAGCAGTATATGGACTACATTTTTGCCATGACCTACGATTTCCATGGGGCGTGGAATAATGATACTGGGCACCAAACTGGGATTTATTGCGGTTCCCATCTAAGCACTGATGAATGTAATGGTACAGGTGTTGATGGCAATGGTAATCCTAGGAAAGGTCCAGCATACACTGGTGACCATGCAATACAATTGTTGCTGCAACAAGGAGTACAACCGTCAAAACTGGTTATGGGCGTAGCGATGTATGGCCGTGGCTGGGAAGGTGTAAGTGATGCTAACACGACTATTTCAGGAAATCCGATGACAGCACCTGGTAATGGTCCATTAAAAGGTTCAACCAGTGAGGGGGTATGGGAACCTGGGATAATGGATTATAAAGCGATAGCGGCTAACGCTGTAGGTCAAAGTGGTAATGGTGTTAATGGCTTCGAAGTAGGCTACGACGAACAGGCTCAAGCCGCTTACGTCTGGAACAGAAGCAATGGTAAACTGATCACTTATGATAGCCCAAGAAGTGTCATCGCCAAGGGTCAATATGCAAATACTCACCAACTTGCTGGTTTGTTCGGCTGGGAAATTGACGCTGACAATGGCGACATATTAAATGCGATGTACGATGGTCTTACCGCTGGTGATATTCCAAACCGCGCGCCCACTATTGGCCTTTCAGGTCCAATTAACGTAACAGCGGGGCAATCGGTGAATGTAAGTGCGCTAGCAGCTGATGCTGACAATGATCCGTTAACATACTCATGGAATGCTCCCGCAGCATTAGTCTTGTCTGCAACAAACACGGCGTCAGTCTCTATCACTGCTCCATCAGTAACTCAGCAAACTAGCTATGATTTGTCATTAACAGTAAACGATGGCACTGTTAGCACCAGTAAGACGGTCACTGTAGTTGTCAATCCTGAGGGGGCAAATGAGGCTCCAACAGTTACGCCAATCGCAAATGTGACGATCAATGAAGGTGATTCGACTACAATTACAGTCAACGCTACTGATCCAGAGGGCGCTGCGTTGAGCTATGATTGGTCAGTACCAGCCGAGTTAAGCGTTGTTAGTAATAATAATACGGCAACCCTTACCGCTTCTAGTGTTTCTGCTGATACTACGGTGACGGTAACTGTTACAGTCTCTGACGGTGTCAACAGTGTGAGTTCAAGCTTTGATGTAACAGTGAAAGACACAGCAGCACAATATCCTGCATGGGATAGTTCAGCCGTATATGTTGGCGGAGATCGCGTTAGCCATAACGGCGCTCAGTTTGAAGCCAAATGGTGGACTCGTGGAGAAGAGCCTGGAACCGCTGGCGTTTGGAAACGCCTGTAAACTGATTAACTTTAACTTAAACCCTAAATGAGCTTGTTTGCACAAGCTCATTTTATTGTTCACTTACACATTACTCTGCCCAATATTACCGATTTATCACTTTATTTTTTTCGTGAGTCTTTCATAATAACGATATGAGCTTCACAAACGAGTAACGCCTCCTGCTAGTAATTTTTCGTTCCACCGTATTTATATGTTGCCTGATGATGTTCACGACTCACTCGCAGGCTTGCGCCAACCGGCCTGTGTATAAAGTTGGAATAGGCTCACAGTGGCCACCTTTTGTCATGTATAATCCAACACCATACGGTATTGATATTGAAGTAACAAAGTCAGTTTTTGCTAACGCAAACCTCTGTATCGAATTTATTCAACTTCCTTCATCAGCAAGAGGGATCACCGAGCTAGAAAAAGGACTAATAGATATTCTTCCTTCAGCTAGCTTTAGCGTTGAGCGAGCAAAAGTTGCTTATTTTTCGGCACCTTATAGAAGAGAGAGAATGAGGCTATTCTCAAATAGAGAAATCGACCCAAACAGTAGTCTAATAGAGCTTTTTTCGTCCGGGCATACGTTTACATCAAATCCTGGGGCTTATTATGGTGAAGAGCTAAAACAAATAAAAAAAATAGAATGGTATGACAAAAGGTTATTTGAAATTTCAAGCCTAGAGCGCAGAGTAGAAATGGTTGCAAAGGGTCGTGTTGATTTTCTGATAGAAGATGAAGACGCTGGATATTATTATATTAACCAGCTTGGCTATCACAGCCTCGTATTACATCCCTATGTTGTCAATGACAATGCGATACATTTTATGCTTGGTCGACATGCCTTTAACCGCTCTGAAATTGATAGGATCAACACAGCGATTAAAAGCCTAAGCGAGACGATAAGCGACATTTCAAAAAAATACAGAAAAGACTCGGAATGAATCAAAACCAGATTTTCACAACGCTGCAACAGACATTTGGCCATTCGACATTACGTCATGGCCAAGCAGAAGTTATAGACCTTATACTAAAAGAACAAAGCACCATTGCTATTTTTGCAACTGGAGCAGGAAAATCATTGTGTTACCAGCTCCCCGCAGTCTTAAAATCGGGTATGTGTGTTGTCGTATCGCCACTACTTGCGTTAATGCATGAGCAGCGAGATTATCTATTAAGGATAGGAGTAAAATCCGCTTGCTTGGATAGTACTCAAACTCGTGCCGAAGCAACCCAGGTTGAAAATGAGATCATCAATAACACTCTGAAAGTACTCTTTATTTCAGTAGAAAGATTAAACAGTCAAAAAGCTCGTTCATTGCTAAGCCGAGCTCACATTTCTTTTTTAGTCGTCGATGAGGCACACTGTATCTCTGAATGGGGACACAACTTTCGTCCTGATTACCTTAAAATTGCCAAGTATCGTGAAGAGCTTGGGATCAAGCAAGTGTTATTGCTTACTGCCACTGCAACCAGCAAAGTCGCCAATGATATGGCATGTAAGTTTAATATTCAGCAGCAGTCGATTGTTCGTACCGGCTTCTATAGAAAGAACTTACATCTGAGTGCGGTGTATATAAGAGAAAAGCAAAAAGATGAATACTTACTTGCGTTTCTTAAAAGGGCAAAAGGAGCCGGGATCGTATATGTAACGCAACAAAAGCAAGCAGAAGAAGTTGCTAAAATGATTGTTGCATGTGGCTTTAAAGCAGCAGCATTTCATGCTTCGCTTAAAGCTGAAGATAAAGCACAGACCCAAGCGAACTTTCTGACTGAACCAGATTTAATTGTTGTCGCCACAATTGCTTTTGGTATGGGAGTCGATAAACCGGATGTTAGATGGGTACTACATTATGATATGCCAAAGTCTATCGAGGGTTATAGCCAGGAAGTCGGCAGAGCGGGTAGGGACTCAAAGCAGGCGTACTGTGTTGCGCTAATAAATAACGAGAAAATATCGACACTTGAGAACTTTGTCCATGCAAGCGCGTTGGAGTATGCGTCTCTCAAACACCTCTTTACTGAATTATTTTCAGCGCCAGATCAAGACTATCATTTAAATGAGTATGACCTTGCAAACAAAACGAATATAAACCAATTGGTCTTAAAAACCTTGTTAGTACAATTAGAGCTACAAGGCTTATTACAAATTAACTATAGCTACTTCGCAGAGCTACACATTGCGTTTACCCAAACGAAAGAGAAGTTACTTGCTCACTTTTCTGAACAGCGGCAAGTTTTCTTGGATAAGCTATTGAGCTGCTTTGAATTTAAGAAAAAGTGGGGAGTATTACCGTTAGCTGCATTGGAAAATAATGGGATCTCCTTGTCAAAAGCGCAAGATGCTATTGACTATTTATCGAACCGACAGCTGATCGAGGTGAAAACATCAAAGTATACTTCTGTCTACTCTAAAACGAGTGAATCAATCGACATCGATAAATTAACAGATGAGTTTTATCAACAAGCACAAATTAAAGCGCAAGGTGAACAAGCCAGACTTAAACATTTACTCCAATTTTTTCAACTAACTACCTGCTATCATTACGCTTTGGCAAGCTATTTTGGAGATAGCATGGCTCCGAAACATTGCGGGCATTGTAGCGCATGCGAAGGAAAAGCCATGTTAATGCAGGTGGAGGAAGAACCTGCCATCGATATTGAGTTGATCCGAGAAACGTTGAGAAATGCGTCGCAATTTGCCACACAGAACAGTGTCGACTTTTCAACTCATTTAAAAACACTATTTTTACTTGGCTTAAGTTGCCCGTATTTTACGAGGTTTAAGTTTAGACAATTAACTGGGTTCGGGATCTTGAAAGACGTAAAATACGATAAAGTGGCAGCCATCATTACAGAACGAAAGCTATAAATGAAAAGCGATATTATAAAATTAGCCAACATTGCAAATAAACCCACTAAGAGAATTTTAGGCCTGATGAGTGGGACTTCTCTTGACGGACTTGACATCGCATTATGTAAAATTACGCATCATGGAAAACGGACGAAGCTTGAAGTAGAAAAATTCAAAACCGTTGCCTATAGCCAATCACAAAAGGCGTTATTGAGCCAACACGCATCAGTCCCAAAAGTCGATCTGCGTTCTCTTTGCCAGTTACATACTTGGCTTGGAAGGTTATATGCAGATATGATTAGTGAGACACTACAGTTATGGCAAGAGGAGCATCAGTCCATAGATCTGATCGCAAGTCACGGACAAACTATATATCATTGTCCGGGTCAACCGTTTTATACCGCTTCAAATTTACATAGCACCTTGCAGATTGTAGATGCCGATGTCATTGCCACAAAAACAGGTATAATTACTATTTCTGATTTCCGACAAAAACATATCGCCAATGAACTAGAAGGAGCGCCTCTGGTACAGTATGGTGATCATTTACTCTACTCAGATAAAAAAGTCGATCGCATTTTATTAAATATCGGCGGTATATCTAATCTAACTTATTTACCAAAAGCTARGGCGATAAGCGATACCATTAGTAGCGATGTAGGCCCAGGAAACACGTTAATTGATCAATATTGTCAACACACTCTTGGTATTGCCTATGACGAAAATGGCAAGGTAGCATCACGTGGAAATGTTAACGATAAACTGCTAATCAAATTAAGCCAACATGCTTTTTTTGATTTGCCACTGCCAAAGTCTACGGGACAAGAGCTATTTAACCGCGCGTATATACAAAGTGCGCTGAGTGAATGTGATCTTTGCCATGAGGATATCATAGCGACTCTTACTGAATTTACCGCTCGTACTATTGCAGAGGCAATAAACCAGCTCACAACAGAACACACTGAACTTTATGTCAGTGGAGGCGGGGTGCATAATGCGTTTTTGATGCAGCGCCTTGGTGGACTTCTCAAAGCCACAATAGAGATTAAAGACTTTGCTAACTTAAATATTGAGCCAGATGCCAAAGAGGCTGCTTTATTTGCATTGCTTGCAAATGAAACGCTATCAGGAGATAAGGAAGCGTTACCCTTTTCAATGGGGAAAATATCTTTACCCAGTTAAACTAGCTTAATGTGTTGCCAGCGCGCTTTACAAATATGCTCGACAAGTTTTAAGCTTGTGCTTTGGTTAGTTTGTTATTAAAAAACAGACAATACTGCACTCATCGCAGCATTAAACAGCCGTTTAGCGCCATTGACTTCATCGCCGTTTACGCCAATTTCAGGATGGCTTGGCGCAGACAAGGCTTCGGCTAGCGTGATAGTAAACTCAGCAGTATTCTTCAAATAATCATGCAATCCAACTAAGTTGATTTGCATAGCATACCTATCGGCATCTAGCGGCTGTTGGATTTTAACGTCTACTATTTTGGTGAGATAAATGTCAGCGTCAACAATTAATACTGATTCAGATTTAGCAACACGCTCACCAAATTTGGTCAAGATCACTTCAACCTTATCACCAATGCGCGCATCTTTGGGAAGCTCGATTGTCAACGACAGTCCATTATCATCAGGTCGCAAAACTGGATTCTCGTAGGGCTGAACAGATCGATATTTTCCTCTTATCGAACTTTCAATTTGTGCCACATTAAAGCTAAAAATACCAAGGTTGCTACTCATTTATTTGCTTCTTCATTAATAAAGACGGAAGTAATTTTCTCAAAATATGATGACAGAATTATGACTTTATACCGTTTTCGTCAATGACATGATTAGCTTTAAGCTATTTAAAGGTTTTGCCCAATCGATATCAACGGTAATAAAAATAATTGAAACATGTGATGATGTGTTAAAAGACATAAAGCTCGATAATTCGAGCCTTATGTCACAGGGTGGCAGGTTGCTATTAACGCACTGCCAACATAATAAGTCCCGGAAAAACAAAGAATGAACCTAGCACATAAGCAAGTGCTGCCGGTTTGTTACGAGATCCAACATCAGCGATCTTTTCGGCTAGTTGCAGTGGTATCTCGCGTAATAACGGCATGCCGTAAATAAGCGTTACCGCAAAAACGTTAAACATTACGTGTACAAGTGCGATGGTAAGGGCAACTTCTGCTGCAGCACCTGTTATCGAGGTCGCTGCCAAAAGTGCGGTAATAGTAGTGCCAATATTTGCGCCTAATGTGAATGGGTAGATTTGACGGGTCGTAAACACACCACTTCCAGCAAGTGGGATCATAAGGCTAGTTGTTGTTGAAGAAGACTGAACCATAACGGTCACCACTGCACCAGAGCCAATTCCCACCAAAGGCCCACGACCGATAGCGCTATGTAACAATTCTTTAGCTTTACCTACTAGCGCTTTTTTCAGTAGTTTGCCTAAGTAAGTAACGGCGAACAAAATCATCATTATACCGATCACCACCATAGAAACCCCAGCGGCAGTAGAATCTAAAAAGCTTACGGCATCTTTGACCACATTAACCGCTGGCTTAACTAATGGTTTGATAAAGTTATAGCTCTTTAAAGATAAATCAGCATCGCCTACAAAAACATGTGCAAGACTAGACGCAAACTTTTCTAAGATACCAAACATAATTTCTAACGGCAGGAAAATCACAACGGCCAGTAGATTGAAAAAATCATGAACCGTAGAAGCTGCAAAAGCACGTTTAAACTCTTCTTTGCTGCGAATGTGACCTATTGAGACTAACGTATTGGTGATAGTGGTACCAATATTCGCGCCCATTACCATTGGAATGGCGATACTAATAGGTAATCCACCTGCTACTAATCCAACAATGACAGAGGTCACTGTTGATGAGGATTGAACCAAAGCAGTTGCTAATGCACCAAGTAACAAAGCCACTACGGGATTCGTTGCAAATGCAAATATTTCCTTAGCACCTTCGCTACCACCAGAGGCAAGTTTAAAACCGCCACTTACAGTACCTACTGCAACTAAGACTAAGTAAACAAGTAGAATGATAGACAGCCAGTTAAAAAGTTTTGCTGAAGCTGAAGTCTGAGATTGATTAACCATAGTTTCGCTCTTAGAGTAATACGTGTTCTTTCGTTACACTTTTATTTCAGTGGCGCATTAGAACATTCAATTGTTACAGTTATATTTCAGTTTTATGTAACTCAGATTATCTGACTATTTTGCGACCATGTTTCACAAATCTCAGTAAACAGGAGTCTGTAATTGTTTGTTTTTAATACGTATATTTGATGCTTTTTATTTACAATCTTTTACTTACACACGTTTTATCCATATTTGCTTCATTATTTCAACGTAGCATTGTGAAACAAACATTGTGTATTACTTTATTATGTCCAAACTGCTTACATTAATTTTATTGCTCGTTTCGACACTGGCTAGCGCTAGTATCTCGGCTCCTAATGAGCAAAACGGGCGTAATACACAAGTTGAGGTCCAATTTAGCGAGATGACCCCCGCACAGTTAAGTCAACAGCTAAATGTAAGCCAACAGGAAGCGTTGATAATCATCAGCCAGCTTTCTAAATATCAACCGTCATTAACAGAGCAGCCATACCAATGGGCTATAATTGATGCAAGCGCACTCGAAACTGGTTACAAACACTATCTTTCTTTCGGATTTGCAAGACTGCCCTGGTTAAGTATTTCCTACATCAATGAGACTCAGGTATCACCTATCGCTCAATATACCCTTGACGCTGAGTTTTCAACCAGAGCAATATCGACTCCCCAGATATACCAGCCATTGACACAACAAGAGCCGGGTAGCGGACACTTCATCGTTCGCTACCAAACTTTTGCAAATGCCGCAGCAGATCTTAAATTACTCGACGATAGAACGTTACAAAGTAGTATGCTTAGTAGTACCGTAATCAATGCAACGCTTAGTGGTATTATTGCCGCTGTTTTTGTCATCGTATTAGTAAACTTTTACTTCAATGCAAATGCCGCAAATGCTTATTACTGCGTTTGGACGTTATTATTTCTTTTAATAGTACTGGATATGTCAGGGTTCACTTTTCAGTATTTCTGGCCATCTTATGGCATATTTGCGTCACTATTTTCAGCAGGGTTGATGACTCTAGTTCCTGTCTTCCACCTCTTGTTTATCCGTGAGTTTTTACAACTCGGTCGATTCAACCCCACACTAAATCACTTTTATAAGGCATTTTTGCTGGGCTACTTGTTATTAATCCCAGTAGCAATCATATCGAAGTCTGTATTTTATAATTTGATTCTGAGTCTAAGTATCATCCCGCTGTTTATCTTTACCGCTTTTTGGTCGTTTCAGCAACGTGCACCTGGGTCGATTACCTTTGCTTTAAGCCTTTTGAACCATGTTGTTTTTGTTAATATCATCGCCATAGGGGGCACGATGTTTTCAGGCTTTATCAATGTCTATCACATTTCCAGTGCGATTAAGTTAGGCTACTTGATAGAGGTTATCCTATTTACTTTTGCTCTAGCCCAACAAAATAAGTCGGCACAAAACAACTTACTCTCGACATTACAAACGCAAGTAAATGCGTTGGCAAATACGGTAAAAACTGAAAAGCAATCTAATCAACGAAATAAACAAGAACTACAAGAAAAGGAACAACAACTATTTACGGATCTGTCTCATGAACTACGCACCCCTCTGACCGTGATGAAAGTACAAGTTGAATCGTTACAATACAATATTGTCGAGAATGTACAGGAAAGTTACAGTAAGTTGATGGATAAAATCGATGAGCTGAATCAGTTCATCAATCAACTTATGCTTGTTACAGATAACGAGAAACTTGCAACTATGCTAAACCTTAGGGACTTTACTATCTGTAAGCTAGTGCATAACGTCCATACTGAAGCTGCAAGTTTATTTGCAAGTAACACCGGACAACTGGAGGTAAACTATCAGATTTCAGGAGCAGAGAAAGTAACAATAGATCTAGATGCTATCACAAATTGTATACTCGAAATTTTAGGTAATGCAAAAAAACATGGCGGTGAAAATGTAGCCGTCAAAATGAGCTTTTTTTGTTTGGATAATAACTTAATCATCCGCATTGAAGACTCAGGCACACCACTTTCATATGAAGCACACCAGAAACTGTTTGATCCCTTATATAAATCTCAGTCTTCGCGAACAAATTCGGGGAAATCAAAAGGCATGGGTCTTGCGATGTGTAAAAAAGTGTTAGAGGCCCATAGCGGGGAAATAGAGTCTTTCAATAGCTTGTTGGGCGGCCTCAACATCGAGATCAGAATACCGTTAAAATCAGAGCCAGCGTTTGCATAGTACGCTAAATAGCACAAAGCCTCTTCAGACAAAAGCAATCCTAAAAAACTCAGCTAAACTTGTTTCTTCTGTGACTTGTGATTTTTACTTGGAGACAAACGCAGCCAAAAAAAGATTTCAAGTAATAGTCCAATCACAACAAAAATAAACAGACCCGACTTATTTCCATAACTGTATGATGCTATAGCACCTACAACTACACCAAACAGAATTAACGTCCGAACTAACAAGTGCATCGTATTTCCTTAACTTATGCCGTACAACTTATGGTCGCTATATATCACCACAATATTGATAAAGAGTAAATAAAGCATTGTCTACAACGGACGTTGCTTTAATCATTTTTGAATTAATATCGACCTTCCTATAAAATGTGCTGTTTGCTTGCCTCTTGCAAGAGCCGCTTAATTAATAGGGGTTAAGGGCAGGTTAGCATTACAATACGATTGTACATAATGATTTAAAGGGGCTTTCACTATGGGCTTTTGGCAAGAAAAAACACTTGAAGAAATGACAACTGAAGAGTGGGAATCAATCTGTGATGGTTGTGGTAAATGCTGCTTACATTCATTTATTGATAGTGATGAGGAAGATGATTCGGAATTTGAAAGCACCGACTTCTTGCGCGAAGGTGAAGAGTTACTTTACACCGATATTGTTTGTCAATATAACGACGCTACAACATGTGGGTGCAGTCGCTACAGTGAACGCCAAATCTTAGTGCCGTCATGTGTACAATTAACTAAAGAAAATCTAAAAGATATATTCTTTATGCCAACGAGTTGTAGCTACAGGCGACTGTACGAAGGCAGAGGTCTCGCTAGTTGGCATCCGCTCAAACATAAAGGTTCCAAACAAGCCATGATAGATGCGGGGATAAGCATATTTGGAAGAGCAATATCAGAATTAGAAGTAGATTTAGAGTCAGATTTTGAGTCCCATATTGTTGACTGGCCTACAAAAGACGTCAACTAAACACTAGACGACAATTGATACACGCTGCGTTTGCAACAAGTGAACGCACAAAATACATATTTTCACGTCCGTTATCGCTTAGCACCATTAAATGTAGTAGTGCTTACAGTGTCAAAAAACAGATCTAGACTTCGCCTCAAAGGCGACTTTGAACTTTCAGATGGTAATCACGATATGGCTATCTTGCTGAGGTTAGTACATATTACACATACTTTTTACTTCATTTTCTCAGCTTGACTGTTAGTTCAGGTGGGTGTCATTGATTTTTTAATTCAATATAGGTAGTTTTTTCTGTTCTAATGCTGTAACCACGCATACGCATTTCTTCCTGAAGACCTTTCAGAAATGGGCTTTTTCGATTCATGATAACTCCTCACCTCACGCCGCTGTATATATACAGCATTATCTGAAGTTCTCGGATATCAAGGGAACTATTGAAAAAATTTTTGCGCGTTTACGCATCAATAAATTAAAAATATTATTGTCTATCAGAAGGTTGTGTATCTACGATTTGAGATAATAAGTTTGGGAAACGCGCATGCGCACTTTTCCAGATGGTATATTTAGCAGAATGCTGATAAGTTCTTTGCATACTGATAGTTAACTGTGCGCGTTTTCACTGGTCCAACGAGGTAAACGCGCATGCGCACGAATAAAATGTTAGATGCTTTGGCATCAATATTAGGAATAGAGACGAATGTATTGGCTTAGATTTCTGCCGTATTTGAGTTTGAGTGTGGCGACAGCTGTGTGCTTTCTTGCTGCTGAGTTTGTGAAAAGTGAGGATTTACGCTCTGTCTTAACTTCAGTTGCATCCAATGGTGTATTTTTCTTTGTAGCCTACCTTTTTTATGACGTCATACGTCAGCAGATATTTAGAAAAGAGCAGAGTTATATTCACGAACATATAAAACGTCAATTGGCAGGCTGTATTTTTAACTATCTATATTTCATTAAAAAAGTCATATATGGGTACAACCTTGAGACAAATACTCTCGACAATATCTTAGGGATAGCAAAACTCGAACAACGTGAATTAAAAAATCATGTAGCAAATCAAAGCTACTTGGGGTTTCAGATATTCAAGCTTACAAATGAAGTACGCAATTTGTTTGATGAAATTGGTGGTGATGCTGTGTTTCTCAAGTTCTCATCGCATTTAGATTCAGTTAATCTGCTGAAAATATCCAACAATTTGCAATCATTGGAGCGTATTTATCGTGATCCCCGTAATTTTACGTTGTGTGCTGAAAAGGGCATTGAGTTTAAGGTTGTCGATGGTAGAACATTTAACCCTGATAATGACGACAAGCTATTACTCATAAAAGCGACTGCACATGAGTCTCGCTTTGTTGTTTATGATAGCGGGTACTTTGAACAGTCAGACCATGAATTTCTATTAAATCGTTACGTTTTAAAAACCGAAGCAGCTGAGAAAGTTTCCAACTTAATGGAAGCAAGTTTAACTCTTATGAAGCCTTGGCTACCTAATATTGACTCTGTTCATGGTACCGAGAGAAAGTTTCGTATTATCAAAGGTTTCTTCAGCGAGAAAACGAACATAGCAAATAGTAGTAGTGATCTGCATGTCGCTGATATCATTGAAGCTCAAAAACGCATATAACAAAGCATTTAAGAGTGATTCGCAACGCTTGGCGGTTTCGCTTCGCTCAAGTATAGCCAAGCGCTGCTCACACCTTAATGCGGCGTTAGGTGCTAAAAGGAAAAATTATGAAATCATGGAATGAATTAACTAATCTACAACGCGTAGTTATCGGTATCGCAATGGTTGTRGCAGCGGCAGTTTTGCCAGAGATAGCCTTCTTAGTCCAATTAGGCGGTGTGGAAATCGCATTTGCTCTCGTTTTTGCTAGCCTAGCTCCCATCATTTCTTGGTTCTCAACAAAATACCAAGCAATTAAAGAATGTTTACAAACTTCAGTAGTAGCTTTTAGGCATAGTGCATCTGCTAAACCTTCCGTCTTCTTCGTTCAGGCTTCTTTTTGTGCCGTCGCACTTCTATTTACAAGTTCGGGCTTTTTGGCTTTTTACTTTTTTATGCCTAGTATGCTGCTAAATAGGGTCTTGGCGTGAGCGCACCTAACAACCCAATCAACTCACTCACTTCGTTCGCTGGGACGCATACACGCGGGGCGGCTTCGCCATTATGCCCCACATGTCTGCGCCCGTTATTGAAAAGTTAGGTGTCTATGTTAGATCTGCACAATAAAGTTCTCTTAGTGTCTCTTAAACATATAGACGAAGAAGAAAATATAAAATTCGACACTTTCTTTGGTGTGGTTAATACATTCAATGACAATACTGTTGTTGTCGATAGAGTTGGAGGCGGTCAAGTTGACCTGCCATATGCTGATGATCATTTTGAGCCTGCAACTGATGAATGGTACGAACTAAAAAATGGTGACTGGTCAGATGAAGTTGATTTCATTGTCCAGTTGGACGTGTTCGAAAATGATCTTGCTTACGAAAAGTATGGCGCTAAGAACGCCTAACAAGTCAATGAAATGGACGCAAAACGCTTGGCTTGCGCTCATACTTCGCTAATTGTAGCCAAGCATTTTTACGCCCATTATTGAGGCGTTATGTGTTAGTCATACGCTGAACTAAATGTATTAGAATCAGAAAATATTCATAGTTTGATGCCAACAGAAAGAAAATAAGAATCCAAACCCAAATTTTAAGTTTAAACAGTCTTCGATGTGCTGAACTTTGGAATTTTTCAAAACTACTTTTGTCCTTTGCGAGAGTCGATTCTTGTTGCGCTATCGTGAGTTCTAAAGTTGAAATTTTGTGGTGCAATCGTTTATTTTCTTCACTTGATATTTGACAGCCCTTTTTTAACCTTACTATCTGTTGTTCACTTGGCCTAATTTTTGACTCTAGATCTTCAATTAATAATTGATTCTGATCATTTACCTTTATTAAATCTTTCATTTTAGATTTGAGAATCTTATGTATAGCTTCGTGTTTTTGCGTACTGATTGGGTCAATGATCAGATCTGTACACACGCTTTCTTGTAACCAGCCCTCAAGTCTCTCTTTGTGCTTGCTACGCTCAGTTATAGAGTCAACACGGTTATTATCTCGCTCTGGAGGATATTTCCTAGAATCAGTAATCGAGAACTCAAATATTGGGATATTACAAAGCTCAAATTCTAACTTTTTGTCATCTTCACACTTATGTGTGTTGGTAACTTCGATTACTAATTTACCACCCCATCTTTCGTACTCATCGGGATATTGATCTTTGTCGAATACACATAAAATATCAGGATAAAAGACCTTACCATTAGGTAACTCCAACTTTGGTTCTCGATATACCTGCGTAAACTTAAAATTGAAAGTCTGACCTCTGGTAATAATGGTCATTTCTTTCATTGATGAAAGAACATCTACAGCCACTTCATGAGAGTAGGTTTCATCATACGAACGATCCCCTGTGGTTGTACCGCTTTTTGCAAATGCAAAGTGTGGGCTTTTCCCATTTCGAGGTATCAATTCGACCCTCTTGTTTAGGTTCGGGTTCCGTGTCATATACTTTCTGTGTTTGTACACTGGATCCCTATATCGCATAGAGTTATCACGAATATCTAGAGCTTCATGTATATTTACACTTAGATGGTTATTGTGATCGACTAGATAAGTATTTGTTCTGGTGTCGAGAACATAAGCTGTTGTCTTCATTAATTGACCTGTCTATTTATACAGTATTATCTTGCCGTACATTTTGTGTTTATTCAACAACCAATGTAGTGTTTTGTGTATAAAAATCACACATAACAAAGCGTGGCATTTTTAGTTTAATTTAGCTTTAGTGTTTATGGCATAATAGGTTAGCTGCCGTGGTTGCGTTGTTCACCACTTAACGCGGCGTTATAAGGCTATGGAATGATTCGGTATCTGATTTCAATCATCTTTATCTCTACTTTTGTCAATGCAACCGAGTAGGTTTGTGAGGGTGATGTGAAGGCTGTAGAGCGACAATTCAGAACTGTTAAAGATATGATAATTGTATTGGAACAACCTGATGTGCATATGGATCATGTTTATCCTGTACGTTTTATGAAAGAACCAAATAAGTGGGATTTAATATCTAAATAGGTTCAGGTTCCAAAGCATTTAAACCAGACACCCACCACTAATTTGCACCTTGATGAGATACCGCCTAAGCTTTAGTTCTGCACTCAATGGATTGAGGAAACCAAACGATGGCGACTGCCCGGAAAAGACAAATCAGTTTAACCGACACCAAATATTATCACTGTATCTCCCGTTGCGTCAGGCGCGCATTTCTCTGTGGCGAAGATAAATTTACCGGAAAATCATACGAGCACCGCCGGGACTGGGTTGAAGAAAAGCTATTGATG
>NZ_RDBW01000051.1:0-32685 GCF_003934235.1 Pseudoalteromonas sp. J010
GACTTAGACCATAAAGCATTTTTAGGGGACACCCGAGAGTCTGTTGGTTACCATAAAGCAGGGATCTTTCGTGCCAATACGCCAGCTATCGTTGGTGATTTTAATATACCTGATTCGGTTACTGACTACGGTACAGAAATAGCAGCCAAAATGGTACTTGCGAACAAAGACTTTCACTTTACGCAGCTAGAGTCGCAATTTAGGTGGCAATATTTTGACAATGATTGGTACTTTGATAACCCCAATATTCCCGCCCAGAATGTGGCAACTGCGCTCACTGTCTTAGCGACACTTGATTTACTACCCAGTTTTGAATCTGTGCAATGTTGCCTTAGTGAAATTCAGGTTGAAGGGCGCTTTCAACAGCTTAGTACTTTTCCTTTAGTGTACGTCGATGTCGCACATAACCCTGAATCGGCTAGGTATTTAGCGACTAAGTTACAACATCTTCGGCAAAAAGGGTTTAAAATTCATGCCTTAGCGGCTATGCTTGCGGATAAAGATAAAGCCAGTGTGTTAAAAACGCTAACCCCGTATGTTGATAGATGGAGTCTAGCGTCGTTGTACGGTCCCCGAGGGGAGCGCGCAGAAAACCTTAAGCCATTACTTGATACGGATAAGCAGATTACAGTCTATGCTGATGTGGAAGGGGCATTGAATGCGCAAATTCACGGCCTAAAACAGGATCAAGCTTTAGTCATATTTGGTTCCTTCTTGACCGTTGCTCAGGCAATGACATATTGGCAAAACAACTTGAAATAACATTCGAGATTTAACACTTAGTAGAGAGTAGAGTAGTGAACTCAGTATTTATAAATCGCTTGGTAGGGACGAGTATTGTTGTGGTTGCGGCGGTAATATTTATTCCAAATATTCTAGACGGTGAAAAAGTCCATTATAAAGAAGGTTTTCAAGCGATCCCTGACAGGCCTGAGTTCAAAACCATAGATTTACAAGAAAAGCTCGACACGCAAGCCTCACTAGCACCTGAGCTAACTGAGGAGCATATTGAGAATGTTCTTGCTGATGATGAAAAGCTTGAGAGTAGTGGCGAAAAAGAGCGCTCAGAAGAACGGCAAGCGGATAACACTCTCAAGCAAAGTGAGCCACAACAAGTGCTTAGCAATGATAAAATAGAAGTGGCTAAACTTACCCGACCAGAGACATCGAACTTTTCAAAGATGGCGTACGTAATTCAGTTAGGCAGCTTTTCTCACAAATCGAATGTAGATGCGTTAACTAGCAAACTACGCGAAAATGGTTTTAAGGCGTTTACAAAACCAGTCAAAACACCAAATGGAACACTAACAAAAGTGTTTGTAGGCCCTTCTTTAAATAAAGCAGAACTTGAAGCTAAGTTACCAGAACTAAAGAAATTAACTAAATTAAATGGCCGCTTAACGCAATTTGAAGTAACAAAATGATCTGGTATTTAGCTGCCAAACCTTTTAGAATGCGCCCCACATTAACGACTTATTGGTTACTATGATCTGGGTTGATTACGCCATTGCAGGCATTGTTGGTTTATCGACACTTTTTGGCTTGCTTCGAGGCTTCGTCAAAGAAGCGATGTCACTTGTTGTTTGGATCGGCGCATTTTTCATCTCCAGCATGTTCTATCAATATCTCTCAACCTTCCTAACATTCATTTCAGAACCCCTTTTAAGAAATGCAGCCGCAATTGCCATACTTTTTATTGCGACCTTGATGCTAGGTGGGCTTGTTAACTATGTCTTGAGTGAACTGGTTCAAAGAACTGGTCTCTCGGGTACCGATAGGATCATCGGGATCGTATTCGGTGCACTTCGAGGCGTGTTAGTCGTTAGCGCCTTACTCTTCTTCCTTGATGCTTTTACCAACGCGCCAAGTACGCAATGGTGGAAATCATCAAACTTAATTCCTGAATTTGGTTTTGTGATCGAGTGGTTTTTTTCCTACCTTGAGCATAGTTCCAGTTTTTTAAATTCGGTAAACCGTTAATCGGCGAGGAAATTTTTAATGTGTGGTATCGTTGGGATAGTCGGAACATCACCTGTTAATCAGGCGATTTATGATGGCTTAACTGTTTTGCAACACCGTGGCCAAGATGCGGCTGGCATTATTACCATTGACAACAATACGTTTAGCTTGAGAAAAGCAAACGGTCTAGTGAAGGACGTATTTCACACTAGACACATGAAACGACTTCAAGGCAACATAGGCCTTGGTCATGTACGTTATCCTACTGCGGGTTCTTCAAGCTCAGCAGAGGCACAACCTTTTTACGTCAACTCTCCATTTGGTATTGCGCTTGCTCATAACGGCAACTTAACCAATGCTGAAAAGCTAAAAGAGCGTTTGTTTACTCAAGCTCGCCGTCACGTCAACACGACTTCTGATTCAGAGATTTTGCTGAATATCCTAGCCCATGAGCTCGGTAAAACAGACAAAATGAAGCTAGATGCGGAAGATATGTTTACCGCGGTAACAGAGGTGGTGTCTGTTGTATCTGGTGGTTACGCAAGTATCGCGATGATTATTGGACACGGTATTTTGGCATTCAGAGACCCTCATGGTATTCGACCGCTGGTGTTTGGTAAGAAGGAAACCGAGCGTGGCACAGAGTATATGTTTGCCTCTGAGAGTGTGGCATTGTCGATTGACGGATTTGAGTTTGTCCGCGACGTTGCCCCTGGCGAAGCAATTTATGTCACTGAAAACGGCGAATTCTTCTCACAGATCTGCGCTGCGAAAACGACTCTAGCACCGTGTATTTTTGAGTTTGYATACTTTGCTCGTCCAGATTCGAATATCGATAAGATGTCAGTTTATGCAACGCGCGTTAACATGGGTACTAAGCTTGGAGAGAAAATTGCCAGTGAATGGGGAGATAAAGACATTGATGTGGTTATCCCTATCCCAGAAACCTCGTGTGACATTGCCCTAGAAATTGCTTCTGTTTTAGGTCTGCCATATCGCCAAGGTTTTGTAAAAAACCGTTATATTGGGCGGACATTCATCATGCCTGGTCAAGAAATGCGTAAAAAGTCAGTGCGTCGTAAGCTGAACGCAATAGACCGCGAATTCGTTGGTAAAAATGTGCTGTTGGTAGATGACTCTATCGTACGCGGTACAACTTCAGCACAAATCGTTGAAATGGCGCGTGAAGCTGGCGCTAAAAACGTCTACTTCGCCTCAGCGGCACCTGAAGTGAGATTTCCAAATGTGTATGGTATCGACATGCCATCGGCGTCTGAGTTAATTGCACATGGCCGAGAAGTGGAAGATATTAATGCAAGCATCGGCTCTGATGGTCTTATTTATCAATCATTGAGTGATTTGATTGCGGCGGTTCGCCAAGAAAACCCAGAAGTATCAAGGTTTGAGACGTCAGTATTCGATGGCCAATATATCACCGGAGATGTTGACCAAAACTATTTGAATCATATCGATGAGCTTCGTAATGATTCTGCCAAGTCAACGCGTGAAGCAGCTATGTCTGCAAGTCTTGAGTTACATAATCAAGAAACTGAAAGCGCAGAAGGCGAGTAGTAAACTTACTCCCAAATGCGCTGGATGTTCAGCCATCAGCGTTAACGTAAAAAAGCCCAAGTGATGCTTGGGCTTTTTCGTGTTTTACCAATTAGCCTTAATACTTGCTCAATTTAGAGGAGTAAACTTGACGCTAACTGCGTTAAAAATTTCTTATCTATAACGACTCGATAGCAAAGTTTGTATATACATACCATGACGATAGCAGAGTAGGTGGTGTTATCGTCATGGTCTTCTCCAAAAAAATTAAGTACTTAGCTAGCTGGTTGGTGCAAATGCCACTCACTTCAGCCTCATTAAGATAGTACTTGATTAGGCTTAGCATCGTTTAATAGCATTGTTAAACTGTCTACTAATTCATATAGCTCAGGCTCAATATCATTGAGAGGTTTAGCCTGTTTTAAACTTGTTTCTATGGTTTCAGCTAACTTTTTAAGCGCTGGTACACCGGTATAACAGCATGCACCATGAAACTTATGTATGACCTTGAGTAGTGTCGCACCATCTTCAGCCTGTTGCGCAGATTCTAGTTGTTGAAGTGTCTCGGGAACACTAGAGAGCAGCATATTCAACATCTCAAGTGCCAGATCTGGTTTGTTGCCAGCGCGTTGTAATGCTAACCCCCAGTCTAGTACTTGGCTTTCAAAAGGAGGGACGCTGTGCTGTTCATGTTCATTATTTTTTTGCCTTGCAATGGGAGATGAGGTGCTATGATCGCAGATGATCTGCTTTAACATATCTTCATCAATTGGCTTGGTCATGTAGTTACTAAAACCATTTTTTAGTAACTCTTCTTTTTCACCTGCTAAGGCATGAGCCGTGACTGCAATAATGGGTGTATCTTCATTAAGAGATGATTCACGAATACTTTTGCAAGCACTGATCCCATCCATAATCGGCATCTGAATATCCATAAATATCAGATCATATTTTCTTGATTTACATAGACTCACGGCTTGAGCACCATTGTGGGCAGTGTCTATAGCTTCTACTTGCTCGTCTAAGAGCGTACATATCAGCTTTAAGTTTGCGTCATTGTCATCTGCCACTAGCACTTTCAATGGTAGGTTGGTAGTTTCAATTTCGTTGGCGCTCATATCGGGATGGTCTAGTCGATAAGGAGCAGCTAACATTTCGCACAATTTTCTGTGGTTTAATGGTTTACTTAGGCAAGCGTCGGCACCGCTACCAATGAGTGCTTCACGCATGTTGTGAGAAATCGTGTTCACCATCAGGTATAAATAATCAGCGGACTGCCTTGCTTGTTTGATGTAGCTTTTTACAGTTTGCATTTGATCAACGCTGGCCATTGAGCCGATTAAACAAATATCATAATTAAAATCTTTTGCTAGTGCATCATCAAAGTCCTCTTCACTGAGACAGCGTGTCACCTGCATATCCCAAGCCTGTAACTGCGAAACAACCGCATAGTGAGTATGTTCTTGTGGTTCAAAATACAGTACTCGCTTATTCTCAAGAGGTTTACTTGGTAAGTCATCGTTATAAAGCCGATTAGGTAATGCAAATACGGCATTAAAGGAGAAGCATGTACCATGACCTGGTGCTGAGTTGAGCGTAATACGGCCATTCATTGCCTCGACTATGTGTTTGGTAATGATTAAACCCAGTCCCGTGCCTCCAAATTTTCTTGTAATACTGGTATCCGCTTGAGCAAATGGGGTAAATAAGGCGTCTTGCTTATCCTGTGCGATACCCACGCCGGTATCGCTGACTGACACCAGTAATGAAGATTGAGATTCATCTATTAATCGATGATTAATATCAACTTTAATTGCCCCTTTTTCAGTGAATTTAATGGCATTGCTGATTAGGTTGGTAAGTACTTGCTTAAAGCGTGTTGGATCGCCAATCAAATTATCTGGTACTTGTCTGTTCACCGAAATAGAAAACTCTAAGTGCTTGTCATGGGCACTTGGAGCCAATAATGTCATTACTTCATTGACGGCATCACGCAGCTCAAACTGAATATTTTCAAGCTCCATTGCTCCGGCTTCTAACTTTGAGAAGTCGAGAATATCGCTGATGATTGTAAGCAGACTGTTTGCCGACAATTCTATGGTATCTAAATAATCTTTTTGGTGTTTATTTAAAGGTGTTTTATAGAGCTGACGAGTAAAGCCGATGACGCCATTAAGTGGCGTTCTAAGTTCATGACTCATCTTCGCTAAAAAGTCAGATTTTACACGGTTGGCATCTTGCGCTTCTTTCTTAGCAATGTTGAGCTGAATATTTTGTGTTTCGTATTGCTCTAATGTTTCTCGGTAGTCACTGGTTGCTTGGTCAATGTGCTTTTGCATTTCGTCTTTTTGATTCGCCATTTTTTTACCAATGACAATTAGACCCTGGCGTAGTAGCTCAAACTCACCTCGCATTGGCTCGTTAATAGCGATGTCTTGCTTACCCTCATTGAGTTTATCAGTGGCTAATATTAAGCTGGCAATGGGCTTGGTAAGCATACGAGATAAACGCATAGCTAACATGATACTGAGTAAAAAAGAGAAAATAATAACAATTGCACTTAAAATTAATGCACGTTGCTGAGAAATGAGTGCTTGATCTTTACTGATCTCGACGACCAAGATTGCTAGCGTTGCAGGTTCGGCACTATGCCAGTCTGTTTTTTTAGCGAGGTGATTTTTTACTGGTGAGTAAAAGACAAATGTATTTTTAAGAGTCGTCACAACCGTCGTTTGCAATGCTTGCACTTCGCCAAAATAGTGCAGCTTGTCAAATTCACTATGGTAATTGCTGGTTAGGATAAGCTGGTTTTGCTCGTCAAATAGAGCAATACTTTTTACCAAAGGTGCATGCTTATTGTGAGCTTGGCTTAAGATCCTGTGCAGATGGGACTTATCCTGTTTTTCTATCGGGTACTCTACCGACATGGCTAGTGATTCTGAAATACGATTCCCCTGACTAATCAGAATTTCCTCAAGCTCTACGTAGCGATTTATAGTAAAATAGCCACCGAGTAGCAAGCCAACGAGTAGGGTTGGCAAAAGAGTGAGTAGTAAAATACTGTCACGCAGGTTTAATTTTGTCATAGGGTCAAAAAAGTGCAGAGAAATCTGTAACTAAGATTATCTTTTACCGACGTGATAAGCAAACAAATGAGGAACCCAATGGCACAGATTTTTCGTGCTAAAAAAGCAACCAAACCGTCAAAACACCTTGCCCTTCAAATAGAATCTATGGATCACCAAGGCAGGGGAGTTGCGCGTCACGATGGTAAAGTATGTTTTGTAGCTGGTGCATTGACCAATGAACATGTTACTGCGCAAGTAACTCAAGCAAAGTCTAAATTACTTGAGGCAAAACTTATCAAAGTAATGACGGCCTCTGAGTATCGCACTCAGCCGTTTTGCGAGCATTATGAACAGTGTGGTGGTTGTAATTTGCAACATCAAAGCGTCGACAATCAGCTCATCGAAAAGCAACAAGCCGTAGAAAAACTGTTTGCGCGCTTTGCTAAAATAACACAGTTACCATGGCAAGCTGCTATTACCTCTGCACCACTTCATTATCGTCGTGCCGCTCGGATAGCCAGTATTTATGATAAGAAACGTAACGCGGTAAAACTGGGCTTTAGAGCCAGTCAGTCAAAACAGATAGTGGATATTGAACAGTGTAATGTGTTGGCTGCTCCTTTTGCTGATATTTTCATCACGTTAAATGCGCTGTCTCAAGCGCTTAGTGAATTTAAGTTCATCAGCCACGTTCAGTTATGCCAAGCGGACAATCATAACTATGTGCTATTTCGACACACCAAGGCGCTTTCGCAAACGACTTATCAAGCAATTAGAGCTGGTCTTGAGAATTATCAAGTGGTGTTTGACGATGGGGAAAATGCGGTTGAATATCAGCAGCTACCAAATTATCGACTCCCTGAATTTGGCCTCGTATTAGAATTTCAGCTAAATAACTTTATTCAAGTTAATCAAGAAGTCAATGATGCTATGTTGCATCAAGCAGTTACTTGGTTAAAACCACGTGCTGATGAGAAGGTACTTGACCTTTTCTGTGGCGTGGGAAATTTTTCCTTAGTGCTCGCAAAATATGCAAATGCAGTGATTGGTGTTGAAGGCGAAGCGCAATCAGTTGCAATGGCAAGACAAAATGCGCAAACTAACCAAATCAATAATGTTCAGTTTCATTGTTTTGACTTAACTCGCGCTATCAGTGAAGCCACTTGGTTTGATCCAAGTGTAGACGTATTACTACTTGACCCTTCTAGGACTGGGGCACTTGAAGTGTTAGAGCAATTACCGTTAGGACAGTTTTCACGGATCTTATATGTCTCATGCGATCCGGTTACCTTAGCTCGTGACGCGCAAGTGATCCATCGTGCTGGGTTTACGCTAGAAAAGCTGGGCTTAATGAATATGTTTGTCCACACAGGACATATTGAAACCATGGCACTGTTTGTAAAACAGCAAAAATAGCCTGAAGCATCATGGTACATAGATTAAGTGATGGCGATTGGGTTTAGGCTCTAAGTAAACGTTTTTATTCGCTCGCGAATAAGCGTATGGTCGAAAAAGAGAATGTAATCGCAATGACATGAGTACCTAAAAATGAAATGGGTACGGCGATACCCTCAGTGATGGTTTTATCACATGGGTAAGAAATTTTAAGGAGGTATCAAAACATGGTTGCTACTCGGCAGTCGCATCAAACCACGCTACCACTGGAGTTTGATGCACGACTCACTATCTTAAATTTATCATCGGATCAACGAGCATGGTTACAAAGAGCTTATGAGCTATGCCCTACTGATGAATCTAATGAGGATCTTAATAATGCCATTGAAATGGTTGAGATCCTCGCTGATTTAAACTTTGATAGTGAATCTTTAGCAACTGCGTTTTTAACTCCCTATTTTGTTGCAGGTACGCTCTCTGTTGAGCAGGTTGAAGAAGAATTAGGAAATAATATTTCCCTCCTGTTAAAGGGAGTCGAAAATATGGAAACCATTAGTACGCTTGCGCATCAAAGCTCAGGGAAAGTGCAAGTAGATAACATTCGTCGTATGTTACTTTCTATGGTTGAAGATGTCAGAGCGGTGGTCATCAAGCTCGCGGAGCAAATCTGTCATTTACGTGCGGTAAAAAAAGCATCTGAAGAAGAGCGAGTGGTTGCAGCCAAAGCAGCTGCTAATATTTTTGCGCCCCTTGCTAACCGCTTGGGGATTGGCCAGCTGAAATGGGAGCTTGAAGACTTATCTTTCAGATACCTGCACCCTGATACTTATAAATCGATCGCCAAAAAGCTCTCGGACAAGCGCTTAGACCGTGAAGCCTATATGGAAAATATGGTCAGCTCGGTGGCGCAAAAGCTTGCGGATGCCGGTGTTAAAGCGCAGGTGTATGGTCGTCCGAAGCATATTTATAGTATCTATAAAAAAATGGTACAAAAGAGCTACGAATTTGAGCAGCTGTTTGACATCAGAGCAATGCGTGTCGTGGTTGATGAGATCCAAGACTGTTATGCAGCACTGGGCATTGTTCATACCAGTTGGCGGCATTTAAACAAAGAGTTTGATGATTATATTGCGACACCAAAGCAAAATGGTTATCAATCAATCCATACTGTCGTGTTTGGGCCAGAAGGTAAAACTGTAGAAATTCAAATTAGAACAGAAGCCATGCACCGAGATGCTGAGCTTGGGGTTGCAGCGCACTGGATGTATAAAGAAGGTGCGTTGCCAGGTCGAAATTCAGGATATGAGCAGAAGATCAGCTGGCTACGCAAATTGTTGCAGTGGCAAGAAGAGGTGGTTGATGGCAGTGAAATTGCGGATGAATTGAAAAACCAGGTTGTTGAAGACCGTGTTTATGTCTTTACGCCAAAAGGCGATATCTTTGATTTACCACTGGGGGCGACGCCTCTTGATTTTGCGTATTATATTCACTCAAATGTGGGGCACCGCTGTATTGGAGCAAAAGTATTTGGCAAAATCGTGCCTTTCACTTACACCCTACGTACTGGCGATCAAGTCGAGATCCTCACTCAAAAGAATGCGTCACCAAGTCGAGATTGGTTAAACCCATCGCTAGGTTATATTCATTCTTCAAGAGCACGCAGTAAAATTCATCATTGGTTTAAACAGCAAGATCGAGATAAAAACCTTCAAGCGGGCAAAGAGCTTTTAGATAGTCACCTACAAAAGTTAGATATTACTTATAAAGACTTAGAACCTGCTATTGCACGTTTTAATTTTAAAGAATTAGATGACTTGATGGTAGCGATTGGTGCAGGTGACGTTCGGATCAATCAATTTCTTAATTATGTACAGGACAAACCTGAAGATACTCCTAAATTAAAAATTTCCTCACCAAAGCAAAGCAAAGGTGACAAAAATGCGGTCGTAGTTGATGGTGTGGGAAGTTTGATGAGCCATATGGCTAAGTGTTGTGAACCGGTTCCAGGAGATGATATTGTTGGGTACATTACTCAAGGTCGCGGCATCGCGGTACATCGTTCAGATTGTGAGTCATTCGCGCATATTAGTGATAAGCATCCTGAGCGAGAGATCGCAGTAAGTTGGTCTGATAATGTTAAAGCCGCTTATTCTATTACTTTGAAGATAGAAGCACATGATCGCCAAGGATTGATCAGAGATATCAGCTCAGTGCTTGCAAATGAAAAAGTTAACGTACTTAACATGAATGTACAAACACAAGATGATAAGAATGTTGCTGTGTTTATGATGAAAGTTGAAGTAGATGATTTGTCCGCGATGCACCGTTTGCTGACCAAGTTGATGCAGATTGAAGGGGTATTCGATGCCAAGCGACTCTAAATCCAATGTTGTCCCAGATATTGAGAAGCTGTTGCAGATTATGACGCAGCTGCGCGACTCTGACACAGGTTGTGACTGGGATAAACAGCAAACGTTTAACTCTATTGTGCCTCATACATTAGAAGAAGCACATGAGGTTGCTGATGCTATTGAGCGTGATGATTTTGTTCACCTAAAAGAAGAGCTGGGTGATTTACTATTTCAAGTCATATTCTATGCGCAGTTGGGTAAAGAACAGGGGCTATTTGATTTTGCAGATATAGTGCAGACGCTGAATGAAAAGTTAGTCAGACGTCATCCTCACGTGTTTGCAAAAAAAGAAAAGCTCACAGATACGGAACTTGAGGAGCAATGGCACAAAATAAAGCAGCAAGAGAAATCAAGGCGACCAACTGATGAATTTGCGGCTGATATTCCAAGTAGCCTGCCGGCATTAACCAAAGCTTATAAAACCCAAAAACGAGCTGCTAACCTTGGATTTGATTGGCCGAGTTATCACGGTGCGTGGGACAAAGTGCAAGAAGAAATTGCTGAAGTAAATGAAGCTCTGCAGGTTGACCCATTGTCTGAACATACGGCTGAAGAAATAGGGGATTTGCTGTTTGCTACCGTAAACGTAAGCCGCCACATTAAGAGAGACCCTGAACAATTACTGCGTCAAGCAAATGAAAAATTTAAACACCGTTTTGTGCAAATAGAATCGGTGCTTAATGAGTCATCACTTACACTAGAAGAAGCGAATTTAGCACAAATGGATGCTGCATGGGAAACGGTGAAGCGCCGTCAACGCGGTTGTAAATAGGATGTCGATCGCAGAGTCGTAGTACCTTTGGCTAAATATATTGTAGACCTGAGTCATTTTTAGCTGGAATGACTTGGGGCCTTTTGCTATACTATCGCCCCGTCTTGATTCTTATTTAAATTCCAATTTTCCTGAAATTTCTAGGGTTCGCATGAGTACAAAATTTATCTTCGTAACGGGCGGAGTAGTATCCTCCTTGGGTAAAGGTATTGCAGCTGCTTCTTTGGCCGCTATTTTAGAAGCACGTGGCTTAAAAGTAACGATTTTAAAGTTAGATCCTTACATCAATGTTGACCCTGGGACAATGAGCCCTATCCAGCACGGTGAAGTATTCGTAACCGAGGACGGCGCGGAAACAGACCTTGACCTTGGCCACTATGAGCGTTTTATTCGTACCAAAATGACCAAGCGTAACAACTTTACACAAGGCCGTGTATTTGAAGATGTGTTACGTAAAGAGCGCAGAGGTGAGTACCTAGGTGCTACTATTCAGGTTATTCCTCACATCACAAACGACATTAAGCGCCGTGTACTTGAAGGTGCAGAAGGCCATGATGTTGCTATTGTTGAGATCGGTGGCACAGTTGGTGATATTGAATCACAACCTTTCCTAGAAGCAATTCGCCAATTAGGGACTGAGCTTGGTCGWGAAAGTGCTTTGTTTATGCACTTAACGTTAGTGCCTTTCTTAGGCCCTGCGGGCGAAGTTAAAACTAAGCCCACACAGCATTCTGTAAAAGAGCTTCGTTCAATTGGTATTCAACCTGATATTTTGATCTGTCGTTCAGACCGTAAATTACCTGCGAATGAGCGTGCGAAGATTGCACTGTTCACGAACGTTGAAGAAAAGGCAGTTATTTCTCTGCAAGACGTTGACAGTATCTATAAGATCCCAGCGCTCTTAAAGTCGCAAGAGCTAGATGATATTATCTGCCGTCGCTTCTATCTTGAGTGTCCAGAGGCGGATTTATCTGAGTGGGAACAAGTATTATATCAAGAGTCTAACCCAACCGGTGAAGTGACTATCGGAATGGTGGGCAAATACATCGAATTGCCAGATGCTTATAAATCTGTAAACGAAGCATTAAAGCATGCGGGTTTGAAAAACCGTTTAACGGTTAATATTGAATATGTTGATTCACAGGATATCGAAAGTAAAGGTACTGAATTACTTGAGCACCTTGATGCCATCTTAGTCCCTGGTGGGTTTGGCAACCGTGGTGTAGAAGGTAAGATTTTAGCTGCTAAATATGCCCGTGAGAACAAAATACCTTATTTGGGTATTTGTTTAGGGATGCAGGTTGCGCTGATTGAATATGCGCGCAACGTTGCGGGTCTTACCGGTGCTAACTCGACAGAGTTTGATCTGGAAAGTCCGCACCCCGTTGTTGGCCTTATCACCGAGTGGTTAGATGCTGATGGTAAGATTGAAGTGCGTACCGAAGACTCTGACTTGGGCGGTACAATGCGTCTTGGTGCACAACTTTGCCACTTGAAAGAAGGCTCTAAAGTGCGCGAAGTTTACGGTAATGCCGAAATCGTTGAACGTCACCGTCACCGCTATGAAGTGAACAACAACTATGTTAGCGAACTTGAAAAAGCAGGTTTGCAATTCACCGGTCTTTCAGAAGACAAAAAGCTAGTTGAAATTATCGAAAATAAAGATCACCCTTGGTTTATTGCAGCTCAGTTCCACCCTGAGTTCACATCAACGCCTCGAGATGGTCACCCATTATTTGAAGGCTTTGTAGCGGCGGCACACAGCCACCAAAAGGCGTCTTCATAACTAAGAAAAAGCCGTGCTCTTGCACGGCTTTTTTGTAGCAGAAGGTTTTGCCACAGGCACTAATTAAGTGTTTGTCGCCAAGCCTTTTCTTATCTGCCAGCGCCTCAATGTGATACGTGTAAATTCTTCACTTTGCGACGCAACAGAGATAGGGCAAACTGTAAAGTGGGTTTATTGACCCTAATATTCGCCTGCAACAAAGCAGTGCAACACACACCACTTTGGGAATAAGAGGAATCAAGATGTCAAAAATCGTTAGAGTGATTGGCCGTGAAGTTATGGACTCACGCGGTAACCCAACAGTAGAAGCGGACGTACACCTAGAATCAGGTGCATGGGGTCGTGCATGTGCGCCATCAGGTGCATCTACGGGTACCCGTGAAGCACTAGAGCTACGTGACGGAGATAAAACTCGTTACTTAGGTAAAGGTGTCTTAACTGCGGTAAACTACGTAAATAACGAAATCGCGGCAGCACTTGAAGGTCAAAATGCGCTTGAGCAACGTGCAATCGACCAAATTATGTTAGATTTAGATGGCACTGAAAATAAAGAAAAACTAGGTGCGAACGCCATTCTTGCAGTATCTCTAGCAACAGCAAAAGCAGCAGCACAAGATAAAGGTGTTGCACTATATGAGCATATTGCAGACATTAACGGTACAGCAGGCCAATACTCAATGCCAGTTCCTATGATGAACATCATCAATGGTGGTGAGCATGCGGATAACAACGTTGATATTCAAGAGTTTATGGTTCAACCTGTCGGTGCAAAAAGCTTTCGTGAAGCGTTACGCATGGGCGCCGAAATTTTCCACAGCCTGAAAAAAGTACTTAAGTCTCGTGGTCTAAACACAGCGGTTGGTGATGAAGGTGGTTTTGCACCAGATCTTAAATCAAACGAAGAAGCGCTGGAAGTGATTGTTGAAGCGGTTGCTGCGGCTGGCTACGAAATGAACAAAGACGTCACGCTAGCACTTGACTGTGCTGCATCTGAGTTTTATGTGGATGGCAAGTATGACTTAAAAGGCGAAGGTAAAACATTCGACTCAGAAGGTTTTGCTGGCTTCTTGGCTGATCTTGCTGCACGCTACCCAATTGTATCAATCGAAGATGGCCTCGATGAAAGCGATTGGGCTGGTTGGAAAATTCTCACGGATAAAATTGGTGATAAAGTCCAGCTAGTAGGTGATGACCTCTTTGTTACTAACACTAAGATTTTAAAGCGTGGTATTGAAGAAAGTATTGGTAACTCAATCTTGATCAAATTTAACCAGATCGGTTCGCTGTCTGAAACGCTTGATGCTATCAAAATGGCACAAGATGCAGGCTTTACTGCTGTCATTTCACACCGCTCTGGTGAGACAGAGGATGCGACGATTGCAGATTTAGCGGTAGCTACAGCGGCTGGTCAAATCAAGACGGGTTCACTTTGTCGTTCAGATCGCGTAGCGAAATACAACCAGTTACTACGTATTGAAGAAGCACTAGGTGAAAAAGCCATTTATAAAGGTCGTAGTGAAATCAAAGGGCAGTAAGTAGCAACTGCTCTGTTAATTTTAAAAACGCCAGTCTAAGGACTGGCGTTTTTATTTCTAACGCTCGTCATTCCAAATTTGACAATTTGCTTGACCGTTTCTAAACGTCCAACATATTTGGTCTGAGTTGCAGGCGCCATCTGTCATCCCGAGATCATTGCCTCCTGCGACCATAGGTGTCATTTTTTTTGACATTGTGCTAGTTACACTGAGTTCTTTAATTGATTTCTTGTTGAACTTTAATTTCATTATCGTTTTCCTTCAATAAAAATATAAGCGTTAATCGAGGCTGTAATGCTATTTTTAATTTATATGTTAGCGATCAAGGCTCGATTAATTTTTACACTTTCATTTTTTGTTCGAAAAGTCAACAGTCGTATGCTTAATATGAGTTTCATGTAGTCTATTACTATTTTTACTTGCCTACACGGATGTAAGTACCTTAGCGAGAGCAGGACGCGGAAGCGGTGTTACCGACAAGATTTTCTCGCCTCAAAATAAACCTGTTAATTAAGATAATTGGTATAATTTGAAGCGGACTTTGTTGTGGACAGTGAAAATGTCTTTACTCTTAGTAGTTGGTAAAACTCCCACTGTCCACAGTAGTGCTAGGAGGGGAGTTGAGGGGGGTATCGCGAGCTATGTGACGTACGTCTATAGTAATCTGAATGATCAGCAAATGCAGCTGCTTAAGCACTAAACTCTTGAGCGAGTATTGATTGGGTAAAATTAGTCTTTAAGTAAAATCCTCTAGGGAGTGTTTGGATGCACTTTCCATTCGGACCAATAGCAACTGTAAGTGCTTTTGCGTTCGCTGCCTTTGGCCTTATTTGCATGACTTCGCCCAAATGTCCGGATATTTGATCTACGTTGCCCGTTGCGATTAATTCAATTTGCTCTTCCCAATCTCTACGAATTTGCTGTTCTTGAGCTGGACTTGGTTGCCACAAAAAACCTTGCCCTATGACTCGTTCCACCACAGGAATATCTCTCTCAGCTAAAATAGGTAGCCAAAGGACGTGAGAAAGCTTCTTCTTTACTGTTGAGTTGTACCATGTTAGCCCAGTTAACTGAGTGAGTGGTACAACAGAAACGTAGGTTGTCTCTAGCGGTTTACCGTGATAACTAATTGGTAATGTTTTCAGCTCGACACCAATATATTCAAAATCGGGAATAGGTTTGGAGCCTGCGCTGGCACCCAAGGCGGCTTCAACCAGTTGCCCAACCCATCCTTTTTCTCTAAGTAAGTCTTGAGGTGTTTTAAAGGATAATTGCTCAGCAAGCTCACCTAATGTTAAGCCAGCGATGTTATCAACACGCTGCATAAGCTCCCCGACAGAGCGCGGTGGCGTAACGAATGACAAGTGATACTCCAATATGTGGTGAAAGCATCATTATAAAGGAAATCATAAGACGAAGTAAGTTGGTTAATTTACACCCAATTTGATTGTGGATTTAAATAGTCGCTTGAATACCTCTGTATACAATAGCTATCACCATGATAAATATAGGATTATTTTTAAAGTTGTAGATTGTCAACTTGTTAGAATTGTCAGTTCTTTGGATAAATACAGGGCTATAAACATAATTATCCACAGAATATGTGGAAAACATAAGATTTAAAGTGTGTAACTATGTATTTGTTGGTAATTTAAACGATAATTGATCGGGTTATGCACAAGTTGTGGGTAAGTTGAGAATATGCTGAGATAATTTAGGTATAGTAAGGAATTAAATTTGCCGTGACGCAGGAGTTGTGGAACAATCATTAGAAATCGACTTATAAATGAGGCACTAAGGTGATTGATGCCGAAGGGTTTCGTGCCAATGTCGGAATAGTGATTTGTAATAATCAGGGGCAAGTATTTTGGGCCCGTCGTTACGGACAACACTCTTGGCAATTTCCTCAAGGTGGAATAGATCAAGGGGAAACGCCTGAGCAAACGATGTATCGTGAACTTCATGAAGAAGTTGGGCTTAGGCCAGAAGATGTTGAAATTGTAGCAAGTTCTAAACATTGGTTACGTTACAAACTACCGAAAAGGTTAATTAGAAGAGATTCAAGTCCGGTCTGCATTGGGCAAAAGCAAAAGTGGTTTTTGTTGAAGCTGAGGTGCAAGGATGAGGATGTAGATTTATTACGAACCCATCATCCTGAGTTCGATGACTGGCGCTGGGTGAGCTATTGGTATCCAGTCCGCCAAGTAGTATCGTTTAAACGTGATGTTTATCGACGTGTTATGAAAGAGTTTGCTCCATTCGCAATGCCATTTGGCAAGCGTGAATCACATGGGCAAAAAGAGTTCTGGCGCAATAAGCGGTAAACTTAAGGAGCAGCAAGTGTTAGCAACGTTGAGATCGATTGCTGAATCAGTGGCACAGCAAAGTGACCTACAAAGCGCGTTAAATTGCTTTGTTACTATGGTTAAAGAGGCTATGCACACTGAGTGCTGCTCAGTTTATTTTGCAGATTATAGTCAAGACAATTTTATCTTGATGGCTACAGATGGGTTAAATCCTGAAGCAATCGGGCAATTCCGAATGGGATTTACAGAGGGCCTGGTTGGCCTTGTTGCTCAGCGTGAAGAACCGATCAATGTTGCGCATGCTCAATCTCACCCAAGATTTAAACTCTCCCCCGAAGTAAATGAAGAAGGCTACAACGCTTTTTTGTCTGTTCCTGTGGTTCATCAACGTAAAGTGCTTGGAGTTATTGTGGTGCAGCAGAAAATCGCTCGCGTATTTAGCCACGACGAAGAGTCTTTTTTGATCACGCTATCAGCACAATTGGCCTCTGTGCTCGCAAACGCAGAAATTCAGACGTTATTACAGCAAGATGCTAGTAGTCATCGAACATCTGTCTTGAAAGGGGTTTCTAGTGCCCCGGGCATTGCTCTGGGGTCAGGTTATGTTGTGTTGCCTCACATAGACTTCAAAAGTATCGAAGCGCAGCAGTGTGATAATAGCCAACAGCAAATTCAGTTATTTCATCAAGCTGTAGCGGCTACTCGTCAAGAATTTCATATTTTAGCGAAAACACTGAGCGACGATATCCCCAAAGAAGCTGTCGCTGTCTTTGAAGTGTACCAACAACTGTTAGACGCGAGAAGTTTAGGGACACAGGTTGAGTCCGAGATTGAGCGAGGTTGGAATGCCAAAACAGCGCTAAAAATAGTGATTGAAAAACTGGTAGCACAGTTTGATAGGATGAGCGACCCTTATATCAAAGAGCGCGCGATAGATGTAAAAGATATTGGTTTAAGGGTACTTCAACATTTGGTGTCAACAGAACAAGTCATCAAGCAGTATCCAGACAATACGATTATAATTGCACACACTTTAACACCAACAATGCTGGCCCAAGTACCAAAAGAAAAACTAAAAGGCGTGGTGAGTGTTCACGGTTCAGTCAATTCACATGCGTCTATTTTAACTCGTGCCATGGGAGTGCCTGCTATTTGGGGGATCGAAGACATTCCCTTACTACAGTTTGATGGTAAGTCCATGATTATGGATGCGTACTCCGGCCGTCTTTATATCTCACCTTCTCAAATGCTTGTTAATGAATATGTGGAAATAAAGCGTAAAGACAATATGCTCCATGATAAGTTTGAAGCGGAGCATGATTTACCGCCAATTACACTTGACGGAGAGCGTATTAACCTGCTCTTAAACGCGGGCCTTGATCTCTCTACAGAAACCATGAGCGCAAGCTATTGTGATGGAGTAGGGTTATATCGAACCGAGTCGTGGTTTATGCAAAAAGGGCAGTTTCCCACTCAAGCAGAACAAGAAGTTTGGTATCGTGAGGTACTAACGCGTTACCATCCTGAGCCTGTCGTGATGAGAACGCTGGATATTGGTGGTGATAAAGTTTTAGATTATTTCGATATACGTGAAGATAACCCATTTCTGGGTTGGCGCGGTATTCGCGTATCCCTCGATCATCCCGAATTATTTTTAGACCAAATCAAAGCCATGATAAAAGCCAATGCCGGTCTTGGGAATTTGCAAATTATGCTGCCTATGGTGGGCCACAGTGAAGAAATTGATGAAGCGATAGCATTAATTGACCAAGCCTGCTTTGAGCTGCAAGATGAATGGGCAGATCCATTTTACACAATCGATAAACCTGAAGTTGGTGTAATGCTCGAAGTGCCCTCAAGCATATACTTATTGCCTGACTGGGCAACAAAAATTGACTTCTGTTCTGTTGGTAGTAATGACCTAACTCAATACCTGCTAGCCGTCGATAGGACAAATGCTCAAGTGGCAGATCTTTTTGATCCATATCACCCTAGCGTACTTAGAGTGCTGAACCATATTGCTCAGGAATGTGAAACGCACGAGCTGCCGTTTAGTTTATGTGGCGAACTTGGCGGTGAGCCTGAAGGTGCGATATTACTGGTAGCGATGGGATATCGCCGTTTAAGTATGAATATTTCATCTTTGAACAAAGTGAAGTGGGTACTTCGCCGGCTCAATGTAACAGATATGGAAACGCTGTTGCAGAGCTGTTTGACACAGYCTTCTTCAAAGCAAGTTCGTCGAGTGATAAAGGAGTTTATGATTGAACATAGCTTTGCAGAATTACTCTACACCAGTCATCAAGCAAAGGGTGCTTCTTAACGCTATTTACGCTACCATTAGCGCGCAATAAGAAGAAGAGCTTTTGATGGACACTATTTTACTCATCGTTTTACTATGCGCTTTACTTGGCTGTGCCGTTGGTTTTCTTGCAGGTCTCCTTGGAATTGGCGGAGGCTTGCTAATTGTTCCGATTTTATCAGTCATACTTACTAAGTTCGCAATCATTCCCAAGGAGCAAGTTGTCATAGTCGCGGTGGCGACGTCACTTGCATCAATTATTTTTACTTCGACATCTTCTGCAAAGGCCCATCATAAAAATGACAATGTACCATGGCATATTGCGCCTTGGGTGATGTTGGGAGTTGCATTTGGCGCGCTGGGAAGTGGTTTTGCGGCGGTATTGTTACCAGAAAAAATCGTTAGAATCATTTTTGTGGTTAGTGTTATCGGTATTGCGATGAAAATGGCGTGGAGCTCCAGGAAACCGCCACAATCAACCAGAGTAATGCCAAAAGGGCCAATCCTTTCGGTGTTAACCTCTGTAACGGGGGCACTATCCGCTATGATAGGTATTGGTGGGGGAGCGTTGATTGTTCCACTATTGACTTTTTTTTCACTTGATATGAAAAAAGCGATTGGGTGTGCTTCAGCGAGCGGCATCGTCATCGCAATTTTCGGCTCTTTTGGTTATATTGCCTCTGGTGCAAAACATGTGGATATTGAGCACGGCTTTTTAGGCTTTGTCTACTTACCCGCTTTAGTCGGTATAGTAGCCACATCTTGGTTTATGGCGCCTATTGGTGCAAAAGCAACGCATCATTTACCAGTGGCAACGATTAAAAAAGTGTTTGCGGCGTTACTGATTATTATCGCTGGCAATATGTTAATAAATTAAGGAAAGGCTATGGCTTTGCAGTTTCCACAGATAGACCCTGTGATTTTTTCCATCGGACCGCTGAGTGTGCGCTGGTATGGACTAATGTATTTAATCGGCTTTATGTTCGCTATGTGGTGGGCGGCAAAAGAGGCGAAAAAGCCGAATTCTGGCTGGAACAAAGACCAAGTTGGTGATCTTGTCTTTTATTCTATGCTTGGGGTTATTTTAGGTGGTCGTATCGGCTATGTATTATTTTATCAATTTTCTCACTTTATAGAGAATCCGCTTTATCTATTTCGAGTTGACCAAGGTGGTATGTCATTCCACGGCGGCGCGCTTGGTGTAATTACAGCTATTGTTATTTATGCAGTTAAACATAATCGCTCTATTTTGTCAGTTGGTGACTTTGTGGTACCTATGGTGCCGGTTGGACTATTAGCTGGGCGTATCGGTAACTTTATTAATGGTGAATTATGGGGGCGAGTTACAGACGTGCCGTGGGCGTTTGTATTTCCAACCGGTGGACCACAACCGCGCCACCCATCACAGTTATATGAAGCGTTTTTTGAAGGGTTAGTGTTATTTATTATGCTAGTTTGGTTCAGAAAAAAACCTCGCCCAGCAGGCAGCGTTGCAGGATTATTTTTAGCCGGATACGGTGTATTTCGTTTTGCTATTGAATACTTCCGAGAGCCGGATGCCCATATTGGCTTATATGGCGGCATAATTTCGCAGGGCCAAATCCTATCTCTACCTATGGTAATAGCTGGTACTATTCTCATGGTGTGGGCATACAAGCGCGACAGTAAAATGACACCAACCGGACAAGCAAAAAGTTAAAGAGTAGCAATAATGAAACAATATTTAGAACTGATGCGCCATGTGCGTGACAATGGCACTAAAAAAGAAGACAGAACAGGCACTGGCACAGTCAGTGTGTTTGGTTATCAAATGCGCTTTAACTTACAAGAAGGCTTCCCATTAGTTACTACCAAAAAGTGTCATCTACGCTCAATTATTCATGAGTTACTATGGTTTTTAAACGGTGATACGAATATAAAATACCTAAACGATAATGGGGTAAAAATATGGGACGGTTGGGCCACAGATGAAGGTGACTTAGGGCCTGTATATGGTAGTCAATGGCGCTCATGGGTAGGACCAAACGGAGAGGTTGTAGATCAAATCAAAGATGTGGTTGAGCAAATAAAAACCAACCCAGACTCTAGGCGCTTAATTGTGAGTGCTTGGAACCCCGCGTTGTTACCCGACACACAATACTCACCAAAAGACAATGCTGCCATGGGCAAGCAGGCGTTACCACCTTGTCATACGTTATTTCAATTTTATGTTCTAGATGGCAAGTTATCCTGTCAATTATACCAGCGTAGTGCAGATATTTTCCTTGGTGTGCCTTTCAATATTGCGAGCTATGCGCTGTTGACTATGATGATAGCGCAAGTGTGCGAGCTAGAGGTCGGTGATTTTATTCACACCTTTGGCGATGCTCACCTATACTTGAATCACATGGATCAGGTCGACGAGCAGTTAAGCCGGAAACCGTTCCCTAAACCAACAATGAGAATTAACCCTGAAGTTAAGGATATTTTCGACTTTAAATTTGAGGATTTTGAGCTAGTTGATTATCAGTGCCATCCTCATATTAAAGCACCAGTCGCTATTTAGGAGTTAACATGAAAGCCGTTATTCCAGTCGCAGGCTTAGGCACTAGAATGTTGCCTGCAACAAAAGCAATACCCAAAGAAATGCTCCCCATAGTGGATAAGCCACTTATTCAATATGTGGTTGACGAAGCCGCTGCAGCAGGGATTAAAGAGATCGTCTTGGTTACTCACTCCAGTAAAAACTCGATTGAAAACCATTTCGATACTAGTTTTGAACTTGAAGCGACGCTAGAACAACGGGTAAAGAGACAGTTATTAGAAGAAGTGCAATCTATCTGTCCAAAAGGAATAACGATGATACAGGTTCGTCAAGGTGAAGCCCGAGGGCTTGGACATGCTATCAATTGTGCAGCACCGGTTATTGGTGATGAGCCTTTTGTTGTCATGTTACCTGATGTGTTAATTGATGCTGCTACTGCTGATCTAAGACAGGAAAACCTGGCCCAGATGATT
This sequence comes from Pseudoalteromonas sp. J010, assembly GCF_003934235.1. Taxonomy (NCBI): domain Bacteria; kingdom Pseudomonadati; phylum Pseudomonadota; class Gammaproteobacteria; order Alteromonadales; family Pseudoalteromonadaceae; genus Pseudoalteromonas; species Pseudoalteromonas sp. J010. The sequence goes on from NZ_RDBW01000051.1 coordinate 22,083, forward strand.
GCACGTTTTGAGCAGCAAGGTTGTAGCCAAGTTATGGTTGAGCCTGTGGCGGAAGAGGTTGTGTCACAATTTGGTATTGTAGATATAGGCGGTGAAATGTTGGCTGCTGGCGAATCTAAATCTATGCACAACATGGTTGAAAAACCCAAACCTGGTACCGCACCTTCAAACCTTGCCATCGTTGGCCGCTATGTTTTAAACAAATCAATTTGGCCGTTGTTGGCAAAAACGCCAGAAGGGGCAGGAGGAGAAATCCAATTGACCGATGCGATAGCAATGATGATGGAAACTGAGCAAGTACAAGCGTATGCGCTTTGTGGTAAAAGCCATGATTGTGGCAGCAAGATTGGTTATTTGAAAGCGATCATAGAGCATGCTGTTCGTCGAGATGAATTTTCCAATGAATTGATGCAATTTATAACAAAGCTTGCAAAATGAGTGTGAAATTAATACTCTTTTATATAGTGAGTTAATTATGGGAGCCTGGCTCCCTTTTTTATTTTATGAGATATTAATGGTTAAAAAACACTCAGTGCTCGCTTTTTTTTTCTTCTGATTTTGGGTTGCAGCTCACAAAGTAGTGAGTTAACCATCGCCAAAAAAACCTCTGAATATTCACAGGAAGAAATTGAGCAAGTCATCAAGGAATGGAATGAATCGAAAGAGCAAATTAAACGCTTATTACAGTCTGAAAACGACTTAAATAAACTCATTACACTATTAGCTGCACAACAGCCGCTCCCATCTTCGGATGCGCTATTGAATGGCAACCCGTCGGTGGTCTCTCATCGGGCTGAGGATAGTACTACACAGAGATTTTATGCGGTACTCACACCAAGGCTCACACAAGCAGCGGCGGAGAAAGTTGTATTAAGGGTAAATAGAGCATTACCCACGTTAAATACAATTACAAATGTTAGTATAAGAACAGAGCAAAAGGCATTTGGGGAGCGTTTTATTGTTCAAATGGGGCCTTTGGAATCAAATAGGGCTGCGGGCGTGCTTTGTAAAATCCTGGAAAAATATAATGAAAAATGCGTTTCGGTTGAATATTGAACGTTTTGTTCTTTATTTATCCGTTTGTTAGATGGGTCGTAAAATATATATAAAAATAACAAAAAATAACTAAAGTTTCTTAGTATCGTACCGATAAATATAATGGAAATCCTAATAATAAACCTGAGGTAAAGGAAAGGTAAATGATAAATAAAATTAAGGTTGGTTTAATCACGCTATCTTTGCTAAGTGTGACTTCCGTTGCTGTTGCGTCTCAAAACAAAACGTTTAATGCCAGTGTTACGGTTCAGAATGCGTTTACACTGGAAAAAGTAAACGATCTTAAGTTTGGTACGATTCGAGCGATGGCTGAAAGCACCAAACAAGCAACATTAACGCGTCCAGCAGATTCTACAGAAGCACTAGCTGCAACCTCTCAAGATGGCGCTCAAATTGGCATTTTAACGGACGACTCTTCTCCTGCGCAGTTTACAATTTCGGGTGTAACTCGCTATGCCAACATGAAAATATCACTACCAGCATTAACGGTTGACCATGATGGTGATGCAGCGACGCCAGAAGTAGCAGCAATAGAGCTTGTTTCGGCTGAAGGCCCAAGTGACACAGCCAAATTTGAGCTTTTGAGCTTATCCCTATATGCGGTTGAGGGTCAGACACCAAACGCGGCGATTGAAAAAAATGGTGACGGCGAATTTGTTATTGCAGCGAATAACGAAGGTAAAGCTACTTTCAACGTTGGTGCATCTATTGGTACTGATAAAGAGGGTGGAAGCTATCTAGATGATACATATTCAGGTACAGTAGCAATTACGGTATCTTACTAAGTTATGATATAGGCGATAATGTTTATCGCCTTTTTTTGAGTGGTATGAAAGGATTAAAGTTTTTCGCGTTTGCTACAATGCTCTCAGGTATGAGCCATGCAAGCTCAATTGAGGTTCTTCAGAATCTTAATTTTGGCATTATTGTTGCTTATGAAAACTCGCGGGAAAGCATACTCAATATGACCCCTTATGGAGAAGTGTCGAGCACCAATGAGTTGTATATTTTCAAGCGTGGTGAACCTGCGGTTTTGCAACTCAAAGGCTTTCCAGCCAATAAGCAAATTTATATCTCTGACTGTCGTTGTGAAGTAAAAATACAAAACCAGCACAGTAGTAACTTCTTTTTGATAAAGCGTCTGAATTTAGTTGATAAGGCTTTCACCGATGTATATGGGGAAGCGGAAATAAAAATAGGCGCAATACTCGCAACGTCTGGCAATGGCCAACCTTATGTAGATGGAAGCTATACCGGTAAAGTGAGCATAGTAATTGAGTATTAATAAACTATGTATGCCACTGATTTAAAGGGAAAACCTTTCCCTAGCTGTGTTGAAAATTTCTGCTTAGCCATGGGGAAGGTTTTATCGCCTACATGAAGAACAGTTAATTAGGCGAATAGGTATGCTACAGAGGTAATGTGCCAATAATATGGGCTTAATGGTGAACCCAAGGTAGCGCGTATCTAAAATGGATGCCATTTGGGCATGAGTTATATAACGCATACATTACTTAATAATTTGGTTTTAAATAAAAGAATATGATGAAGTATATCGTTTTTTTGTTCAGTGTTTTTGTGTCTGTATTTAGCACTTTCTCTTACGCTAACTTATTAATTTCTCCAACAAGAGTGGTATTTGACGAGCGTACTCGTACAGCCGAAATCGTCGTACTCAATAACTCCAGTGTATATCAAAGTTATCGTTTATCATGGGAAGAAAAACAAGCCTTACCCAGTGGTGGCTATAAGCTAATCCAAGAGGAAAATGCGATAAATCTGAGCTCAATGGCGAGAGTCAGCCCAAGCCAAATGAGGCTGGCACCAGGACAAAGACAGGTAGTCAAAATTGCACTGCGAAAGCCGAGAGCACTTGGCGCTGGAGAGTATCGCTCACATCTACTGTTTCAAGCGTTACCAAATGGAGATGACGGAAATGGGAATCAAGGAACAATTAAATTAGATATCGCGTTAAATTATTCTTTGCCTATTATGGCCCGACATAAAATCGAAACGCCTAACATAACGATTACCACAGTGGATGTAACCGATAAGGTGACCGTTGGATTGTCCAAAACCGGTGTTGCAAGTGCATTTGGTACCATTGAGGCATTTTTTAAGCCTCAAGGAGTTGCTTCTGCAAAGCGAGTGGCCATTACTGCAGATTATACGGTACATACCGAACTGGAACGCGCTCAAGCACAGCTAACACTATTACCTCGCGCTCGAATAAATGCTCCAGGAACATTAGAGATCCGTTTTACTGGTTCAGGGGAGTACAAGCGCCATGTCTTTGCCGAAAAGACAGTAATACTGAAATAAACGCAGTTATTCATAGTTGTTGTATCACATGATGAAGAGTTAATAGCGATGCACTTCGGAAGTAAGCTAGTAATGGCATTGTGCTGTATTGCTACTGTGACTCCCTTGCAGGCGAAGCAAGACATTGATGTCAATGCGGTAGTGCGAGTGCTTAGTCAACTCGAAAATACCTTGTCTGATATTAAGAAACCAGTACAGGCGGCACAAGCTGAGCTATATATTCCTGTCGGCGAATATTTATTTTTATCTACACACTTAAATGAGCGTCATTATATTGGCGAGCTTATCGCGATAAAAAATGAACACTCTTTTTGGATAGAGCTGGAAAGCTTTGTCCAGATGATAGGCCTTGCGATAGAAATAAATGAGGCGGGGGCATCTGGCTGGCTAAAAGATCCTGACAACCGCTTTGTTATTGATTTGGCTCGTCAAGTTGTGTTTGTAAATGAGCAAGAATACAGCTTGCAGACAGAAGATATTTATATAGACCAAGATCAGCTTTTCATAGAGTCTAACAGACTTAATGAATGGTTTGGCTTCTCACACACTGTAGATTATGGACGTCAAAGCTTGCAAGTGCAGAGTCAGTTTACCTATCCTGTTGAGGCGCAGATTGCACGCCAGTCAAGGGCGTTATCCAGAGAAAAATCAGACCGAGCGATACTTTACCCGAGGTCTGGATCGGATTACCAAATGTTATCCGCGCCAGTTGCCGATATACAAGCAAGCTTTAGGCATAATCAAAATCAGAATGAATTGACTTATTCCGTACTTGGCTCACATGAGTTTGCGTATATGAAAGCTGATTACTATACCTTTGGCGAACATGATGACCACTTTAAACGTAACCGCCTTACATTTAGCCGTAAAAGTGAAAAGGGAGAGCTCCTCGGTATTGGTGCAACTGAAGTGCGAGTAGGTGATATCACTCCAGTTAATGTCAGTAGTTTGAGTACCGCAGGCTTCTCTGCTGGCATTAAATTATCGAATAGACCGATGAGCGCTTCATCAGCGAAGCGTAGTGTCAATATCACTGGAGAAATTCAACAAGGGTGGGATGTTGAACTATACCAAAATGGCGTGTTGCTTGCGCAAGAGTTAGACATTGAAAGTGGTGTATATGACTTTAGTGACGTTGAACTACAATATGGTGAAAATGAATTTGAAATCGTTAAATATGGCCCACAAGGTCAATTAACTCGTGCTAAGCAGGTCTACCAGTTTGATCCAAACTTGTCCTCCCACTCTGGTGAGTATGAATTCTCTTTAAATAAAGTTGGGCAGCGTCTTTTAGATAACCAAAGTAATAGTGGCGATAACGGATGGCGAGTTGCAGGCACTTATCGCACCAGTATTACTGATGGCCTATCGACCTATATTGGCGCTGAATCTCATATGGGGAGCGACGATGATACCGCTACTTATTCTGTTGGAAGTTACTATAACGGATTTCGAAACTGGCTGTTGAATATCGAGCATGAAGCAACCACTGAAGGTGAAAGTAAAAGTCAAATTTCAGGCAATACTCGAGTGTTAGGTCAAGCGTTGACTGCAAGTATAAGTCGTAATACGCGATCGAATTTTCAAGGGGATAGCGTTTCCAACAATGTATATCAACTAAACCTCTCTGGCCGGCTACATAACAGCTCGTTTGGGAGTTTGCGTCACAGAACACAATTTAGTGTCAATGACACGGCTGCAGGTCGGTTTACGCAGGTCGTAAATCGATTAAATTATGGATTGGGTCGTTGGAATATTGGTAATCAGCTTACGTGGCGACAAAGTCAGCAATCAGAAGCTCTATTCGGCGCGACGCAAATTAGTGGCAGTCATGGCGAGACTTGGTATCGACTTGGTGCAGATTATCAGATTAATCCTGAAGCGGATTTCACGGATATATATGCTACCGTTACCCATCAAATAGATGACGATATAGAAGCGCGTGTGCGATTTGCTCACTCATTGCTTGATGACAGCGACTCTATTGAATTTGGTTCAAACTTTAACTTTGAACGCTTTAGTCTGTTTAGCACCGCTTCTTATTCAAGTGAACAGCATTGGCAAGTTGCTGTCGCTGGAAGGTTTAGTCTTGGATACAACAGTCTATCTAGCAGCGTATTTTCCACCAAAAATACTTTATCTAATCGAGGCACGCTAGTCGTTCGGGTCTTTTTAGACAAGAATAATAACAGTGTATTCGACGGCACAGATGAATTACTACCTGATGTCGAAGTAAGAGCCGTACATGCGTATCGCCGTGCTGTTACGGACGAAAATGGCGTTGCATTGCTAACTGGCTTGACCGAATATAGAGCCACAGATATTGAGCTTCAATCGACTTCACTGCCCGATCCTTTTATGATCCCAGCGCATGCTGGCAAGTCTATTGTACCTCGCGCCGGTTTTATAGAGCGGTTGGATTTCCCGATTGTTTATTCTAGTGAAGTAGAAGGTAAGGTATTTAAACAAGGTAAAGAAGAAGTTGCGTTTACTGAAGTGGCGCTGATTGATGAGCAAGGAGAAGAAGTTGCAACAACACGAACGCAGTTTGATGGCTTTTATGTCTTCACAGATGTAAAGCCTGGCAACTATGAGGTAAAACTAGACCGAGATGTAACAGAGGCAAGAAACCTGAAAAGTGCGAAAAAAACATTGGTTACTTTACCTTTACGAGGGGACGTGGTCAGTGGTGTTGATATTAACGTTATTCCAAAAGAAACAGAGCAGTTACAGGTTGCAAGCCTTGGTAAATTCAATGAACTTAATTTCTTGAAAGTTTATCTTCAACTTATCAAACCACGATTGATGGCTATAGAATCAATCCAACCATTTTATGTTCAAGATCAAGCGCACTATTTGCTTGGGCTAGCATTTAGCTCAGATCCAACACAAGACTTGACAGCATTATGTTCGCAGGTCCTCGAACAGGGTATTAATTGTGATGTTAAAGCATTAGAGGTAGTACACTAAATGATAAAACCAGTATTTTCCATCACCAGCATAATATGCGTGCTCGCACTTCTATCTGGGTGTCAGAGTACAAAGCCAGAAGAAACAACAGTTAATTATGCAAAAATTACAGTGGAAGAATATCAGCAGATGCAAGAGGCCATTGCCCAGTGGCAAGAGGATAAGGTAGCAATTGCTAGGCTCTTGGATGCGGAAAAAGATTTGCAAAAACTCATTCAAGCGCTGTCCGGTTACGTGTCAAATACAAAACCGGCTCAAGTAACTACCACAAAAAAACAGACTCCGTTGATTACACAAGCCAACAAGTCTCAGGCAGCAGTAGAAGAAGTCATCACACAAAATAGTTATCAACCAATAAAAACACAAGCTCAACCGGTTAGTGTGGACGACTCAATTGATACAAATAGTCAAAAAGTAGAATACAAATATGCCGTTCAGCTAGCTTCGTTAAACGGCAAAACACAAGTATTAGAGTTGACGTCGACACTAGAACAAACCCTCCCTGAATTGATAAAGAGCAAAGAAACTTTTTCGATTGAGACAGTTGATGGTAAAGGCGTTACGCGATACCGAGTTAAGTGGGGAGCCTTCGAAAACAAAGCGGCAGCACTGGATGCGTGCGACAAATTTAAACAGCATCGTCGAGCGTGTTTTGTTACCGCATTTGGTGGAGAGAAACTTTCTCGTCTTTGAGTCGCTGGAAATAAGCCGGTAATTAGTTGCCACTTTCTTGTCCACGAAAACCAGAAACAAGCGCTGGATCCAATTGCGATAACAAAGCTTGTGTGAAATACCAACGATAATGAGCGACCAGCATCCTTATATCAATTTGACTTAATACTTGCTCAATTTGAAGGAGTAAATCTGACGCTAACAGCGTTAAAAATTTCTTATTTAGAACAACTAAATAGCAAAATTTTTTGCCTTGCCTACAGGACGTAGGTACCTCGGCGTGAGCAGGACGCGGAAGCGGTGTTATCGACAAGATTTTCTCACCTCAACATAGACTACTTAATTAAGAAAATTGGTATTAATTATTCCTACAATTCGTAAAATCGTGCCATCCATGTGGCGCGATTTTTGCTTAATCGTAAGTAAGATCAACGATGGCTGACGACAATGAAATATCTTGTATTCATTTTTGTATTTTGGCTTACCGCGTGCACGAGCAGTGAGCAAGTAGGCAAAAGAGAACTAACCCAGCAGCGAGAAATATTACCAGATTTTGATGGCTTTGGTGCACAACTAGCGGCTGAACTTGGGCAATATGTGCGACCTTTCAAACCGAACTCAACAGTAGCAGTGACTAGCTTTTTTAGGGCAAACCAATTAAATGACGTCATAGTGGGGCAAGGAAGTGGACTTGGTGTGGCGCTACAAGAGTCATTAATAACCCATTTGAGCCAAATGGGAGCTGATGTTGTTGAGTACAGATTAAGAAGCGCTTTATCTTTGAGTGACTCTGCCGATAGTATGTTAAGCAGAGAGTTAAAAGCGATAAATCAACGTCAGAAAATTGACCTGGTTGTAGTTGGTACGATAGTTGAGAGCCGTGACAGCTATTTGGTCAATGCTAGGCTTGTAGAAACACTTCACAGTCGGGCCGTATCCGCGGCATCGCTTAGTATTCCTAAATCGGCATTATGGGGCTCTGAGAGAGCCACGTCTCGAGATGGTCTTATCATACGCAGTCAATATTAATGGAGATGAGTGTAATGAAAAAAATATGTAGTCTGGCTTTGCCTCTTTCATTGATGGTTGGCTGTACTCAGAGTAACTTTTTCGCTGTTGATACAGCACAAACGGAGCCAGTGAGAAATGGCTTTGAACAATCGTCCATGTTTCAGAGTAATCCAAATGGGTTAAAGCAGTTTTCTATATCTCAGCAAATGGCTGGGAAGAATGTGACCCATTATGTCCAAAGTATCATGCAAGATATGGTCACGAACCTAAAGCATGTAAATGAAAAGACGCCTGTCGCGGTAACTAGTTTTGTATTCTTGGATAAAGAGTTTGATAAAGGATCGCTTCTCGGTAATCAGTTAGCTGAGAGTTTTATTCACGAATTACATGCTTTTGGGATCCCTGTTGTTGATTTTAAAACGACAGATTACATTCGCGTAACACCTGAAGGGGATTTTATCTTCAGCAGAGACTTTCTTGAATTATCAGATGATCATCCATTTTTATATGTACTTGGTGGCACGCTAGTTAATCACCAAGGTGGGGTAATGGTAAACGCCAGGGTTGTTGGTTTGAGAAGTAAGAGTGTTGTCGGTTCTGCCCAAGGGTTTTTACCACAAAGTGTGGTAAATGCGCTGCAAGATGGTGCTTCATATGATGGTATTCGCTTAGAGCGAGCCAATTAACTGGGAGGCAGAACATGAAAAACGTAGTACTTTTTGCAACCACATTGGCACTGCTAGGTGGATGCAAAATGACACAAGAGCAATCTCCTGCACCGATTGAAACCAAGCCCAGTGATATGGAGCTTTTGTATGCGCTGATGGAAGAGCAGTCAAATGACGACGCGACCCTGTCGCCAGTAACACAAGACATGGGTTTTATTAGCTATCGTCATCGTAAAGCTGTCGCAAACTATGCGAGTCAAATTGCGTTAGAATTATCAGACACCATTCTGGGGCAAAAACCTGAATCGATAGCTGTGGCAAGCTTTGTGAATTTCAATCAGTCTTTGCGTGACACTAATCAACTGGGTAATCAAATTGCTGAATCTCTCATTCATCAGATGCAAAAATTAGGCTATCAAGCTCTGGACTTTAAAGCACTGGGAAAAATAGAAGTAACGCCAAGTGGTGACTTAGTATTTTCACGGGAAGCACAAAGATTAAAGAGCGTCAAAGCACCAAGTCATATTCTGTCTGGTACCATGATTTATCGTCCCCGTGGGGTAGAAGTTAATGCGCGACTTCTTGAATTTTCAACAAACTTAGTGATAGCGACAACGGCAGTCACGATCCCTTACTTTATTTTAGATGGTGGGGCTACGGCATCAAGATAGGTGTACCGCTTTTAGCTTCCGATTATTAATGCCTTCAGATGAAGGCATTGTAATTAAGCTTATTCATTGCATACGATTATAGATTGTGTTTATTGAAGTGTGGCTAGAAGCGTGATAATTAAAAACTAGGTGTTATCGCGCAGTGCATCATAATTGCATGATTTTACTCTTTAAAAGTTCATAAAAATCAGTATACTAAATTCCAGTCAGTGGAATTTTGCTGGTACAGTTTGCGCCACAGTTTTCTCTGTCCCCATAGTTTAATGGATAAAACAAGGCCCTCCTAAGGCTTAGATGTAGGTTCGATTCCTACTGGGGACGCCATTTCAATAGTGGCTTATCTGTCACAATTTTCTCCACTCGTTATCGTCCGCTCGGTGTCTGAACCAAAAGGATGACATGCTCAATTTAAAGGGGTAAATCTGACCCTAATTGAGTTAACAATATCTTATGGCAGAATAATACCAATTTGACTTAAAACTTGCTCAATTAGAAGGAGTAAATCTGACGCTAACAGCGTTAAGAATTTCTTATTTAAAACAACTAAATAGCAAAAAACTCTCTTGGCTACCGATAAGCTTCTCTTGTCTCAACATAGACCACTTAATTAAGATCATTGGTATTACTTTCCTGTCCGGAGGTACATCACGTAATTGAAAAATTGGTATCACAGGGCAAACAGGTCGTCTTTCTCTATGTGAATTTCAACTAAATCATTAATTTGAACATTGTGAAGCGGTCGCTGTTCTTGGTTTACAGCAATAGCTGTCTGGGCGTTGACTTGGATGACTTGCAATTTATTCAACGTTTTAACTTGACGCATAAAAACATTACCACCAGCGTCAGTAAGGGGGCTGCTATGTGCAACGCTCAACACTTGACCCTCTTCCAGCCCATGCATACGGCCTAAGTTAATCACAACTTGCTCGTCATCAATATGCAGTATTTTGCCATGGGTGGGTAAGCAGGCGATGGCCGAGTTCAGATCGACGCTGACTTGGTTCAACACAGTTTGAATTTCAGCCGCATAATCAGTTTGCCAAAACTGTTCACTATATACATCGACTAATTTGGTCTTCTTAAAAGGCCATACCCCTTGAGTACCGTACCTTTGTTGCCAGACCTTTTCATGAGAAAGAGCATCAAACAGTATAAAGTCTATTTTAAAGCTCCTTAGATACTTATCGCTTTGCCAAAATGCTAGGTCGTTGTTGAGTTTGTTGACGCTAGAAA
>NZ_RDBW01000052.1:0-50325 GCF_003934235.1 Pseudoalteromonas sp. J010
CCGGAGTCGAACCGAGGTAGACGGATTTGCAATCCGCTGCATGGCCACTCTGCCATTCCGCCAAATTTGGAGCGAGTAACGAGGTTCGAACTCGTGACCTCGACCTTGGCAAGGTCGCGCTCTACCAGCTGAGCTATACTCGCATTCCAACATTTAAAACTATTTAAATTATTTATCTAGCTTTAAACTTTTATCATTAGGAAGTGTTATCAAAATTTCATTTCGATGACACACTGCCCTCTCAACACGGACGCATTCTACAGAAGTTCTTGTACGCGTCAACATAAAAAATGAATGTTTTTAATCGTTTGCTCAATTTTTATCTAAACCGATGAGTTAATAGACTATAACAGTCAAGAATTAGTCAATTCTCCTTTCGCAGCATATAGATACTGCACCATAGAAACTAAAGTTAGTATGGTAGCAATAGCTAAAAGCGCATAACTTAGCATTGTCATCCAATCAGAGAATTGCCAAATTAGCCCGATGATTGCGAGCATCTGCGCAGCTGTCTTGAATTTACCTAACCAGGACACTGCAACACTTCCCCTCTTGCCTTGTTCCGCCATCCACTCTCGCAATGCAGATATAACGATTTCTCTACTAATTATCACCAGCGTTGATATTGTAATAAAGTAATCATTATAGTGTGTGGCAAGAATAACAAGTGCAACACTGACCATCACTTTATCAGCAACTGGATCAAGAAAAGCACCAAACGGTGTTGACTGTTCAAGCTTTCTCGCCAGATATCCATCAAGGATATCAGTAACTGAAGCTAACCAAAAAATAAACGCGGCGGCAAAAAATGCCCATGAATATGGTAAATAAAAAACGACTGCGAATACAGGAATGAGCAGCAACCGAAATGCTGTGAGCGTATTTGGAATATTCCACATAACTACTTGGTATTGTCTTTTTTTCTATGTTCGCATGATTGCTTAAGCTTTGTCATGCAAATGATTAAATATCTTTTCAGCCATGTCAGGGCTGATCCCAGGAACTTGCTTTAATTGATGTATATTTGCAGATTTAACTCCCTGCATGCCTCCTAAAAATTTAAGTAGTGCTTGACGTCGTTTTTGACCAATTCCTTCTATCTCTTCCAGCATTGACTGTGTTCTTTGCTTTTGTCTTTTGTTACGGTGTCCTGCAATTGCAAACCTATGAGACTCGTCGCGGATATGTTGTATCAAGTGTAATGCCGGAGAGTCACTGGCTACATTGATAGTTTTACGGCCACCATCAATCAGTAGCGTCTCCAAACCGGGTTTTCTACTCGTGCCTTTTGCAACACCGATTAAAATAGGCATTTTATCAAGTTGCCAACTTGCAAAAAATGATTCAGCCCTACCTAATTGCCCCTTACCACCATCAATAAAGATAATATCAGGGACTTTGCTCTCATCAGCCATTTTGCCGTAGCGTTTTTTTAACGCAAAATCCATAGCTGCATAATCATCACCTGGCGTAATCCCTGTGACATTATAACGGCGATATTCTTTATTGTTTGGCCCTTGACCGTCAAACACTACGCAAGATGCTACGGTATTTTCTCCCATGGTATGACTGATATCAAAACACTCCATTCTTTGAATGTCAGATAGCCCTATTGCCTCTTTTAGTTTTGCATAGCGCTTTGTGATCGAATCCTGTGCACTTTGTTTTACTTCAATGCTGTTTTGAGCATTTTTATTTGCCAATGCAAGATACTGGGCGCGCTCACCACGCACATTAAACTTAAAGCTTACTTTGCGTTCCGATACCTGACCTAAAGCAGCTTCTAGTGCAACGTAATCATCAACCTTAAACGGCAAAACAATTTCTTTTGCAATTCGAGATTGATTGCCAGATGAAATATAGTATTGTCCTAAAAATGCAGTGAGAACCTCATTTGCACCTGAATCTTTAGGCACCTTGGGAAAATGCGTTTTAGTGCCTAGTACTTTGTGCTCTCGGATCATAAGTACATGAATTGCAACCAAGCCATTTTTTTGCTCAAAGCCAATTACATCCAGCTCTGCAAAATTGCCAGCAATAGACTGCTGCTCTTGCATTTGCCGAAGCAATACGATTTGGTCTCGATATTTAGCAGCCATTTCAAAGTCAAGTGAAATACTTGCTTGCTCCATTTTCTCTACAAGTGCAGCTATCACATCTTGCGAGCGACCAGTTAAAAATTGGCGTACCATGGATACTTGCTCTTGATATTCACTATCCTTGACTTTGCCGACACATGGGCCAGAACACCTTTTTAGTTGGTACTGCAGACAAGGCCTACTCCGAGCGCGATAATAAGCATCTTCACATTGTCTTACTGGGAAGATTTTTTGCATTAGCCGAAGACTTTCAGATACCGCAGAGCTGCTGGGGAATGGCCCGAAGTACTCACCTTTTAACTTTCTACTCCCCCGGTGGAAGGCCAACCTTGGATGTTGATGAGCACTCAAAAAGATATAAGGATAGCTTTTATCATCTCTTAGTAAGATATTATATCTAGGCTGATATTTTTTGATTAGGTTGTTTTCTAGTAACAGCGCCTCTGTTTCTGTGTTTGTCAGGGTAACTTCGATACTCGCTATATTTCCGACCAATACCCTCGTTTTACTGTCGGTGATATTCGCCCGAAAATAACTTGAAACACGCTTTTTTAGGTTTTTTGCTTTGCCAACATAAATAACCTGACATTCCACATCATACATGCGGTATACGCCAGGCTCTGTCGTTAATGTCTTTAGAAAAGATTGATAATCAAATGCTGTCATTTAAAAAATGAACTTAATGATTGCTGTCAATATCTATCATTTTATGGCGGATCGCTAGGTGGGTTAACTCTACATCACCGTTAACATTGAGTTTTTCAAACATTCTGTATCTATAACTATTTACTGTTTTAGAACTTAGGTTTAATCGGTCTGCTATATTTTGCGCTTTTTCGCCTTTTGTGATCATAAGCATTATCTGCAATTCTCTTTCAGATAATGATTGGAACGGATTTTCATCATTTCGACCACTAAATTGAGCAAGTGCTATTTGTTGCGCGATTTCAGGTGCGATATAACGCTGTCCTGCATTAACAGCACGAATGGCGTTAATCATTTCATCTGGCCCAGCTCCTTTGGTCAGGTAGCCGTGCGCACCTATTTGCATCACTTTACTTGGAAATGGATCCTCACAATGTACAGTCAGCACAATCACTTTGACATCTGGACAATAACGGCAAATCTTTTTAGTCGCTTCCAATCCACCAATACCGGGCATGTTCATGTCCATAAGTACTATATCAGGCTCGCTTTGGCGGCAAAAAGTTACAGCTTCTTCACCTGTTTTAGCCTCTCCGACAACTTTAAAACCACGCACATCATCTAAAATGCGTTTTATGCCAGTCCTGACAAGTTCATGATCATCAACTAAAAGCACATTAATCAATGGCACACCCTCTACATATATTTTAGTAAACGGAGCAAAGCAACCTATTACTTCACTTCCTGAAGCATGAGGTTACCACATATTTTTTAAAAGCATAACGATAGAAACAAGAGAAAAATACAAATTTGATATGAAATAACTAAATTGTTAAGAGCTGAAGAAATGTTTGCATATAATTTAAACACCGCTATCGAATTTAATGGCGATAGCGGTGTTTTTGATTAATCTTTTTTGGAAAATTTGTCGACCCAAAGCGCAATAACGCCGTCACCAGTCACATTACATGCAGTACCAAAGCTGTCTTGAGCTAAATACAAAGCAATCATTAATGCGACAGCCCCTTCATCGAATCCAAGCATCGATGTTAATAGTCCTAAAGCAGACATAACAGCGCCGCCCGGTGCCCCAGGAGCAGCTATCATGACGATCCCTAACATAAAAATAAACGGCAAAATTTCAGTAATTGACGGCACAACCATCTCAGGTGATAGCAGCATCACAGCCATGGCACAGGTCACTATCGTAATTGTAGAGCCTGACAGATGGATAGTCGCACACAATGGTACAGTAAAGTTTGCTACTTCATCATTCACGTTATTTGCTTTACTCGCACACAGTGATACAGGAATTGTCGCAGCACTCGACATGGTTCCTATCGCTGTAAAATACGCAGGCAGCATATTTTTTATTAGCTCTATGGGGTTTTTACCCAGCAAGACACCACTTGCCAAAAACAGCACGCTAAGCCATAACCAGTGCATTACGATTGCTGCTAACAGCACAATACCGAAAGTGCTTAAGGTATCGAAAACAGTTCCTGCTACCGCCATTTCAGCAAACACCCCAGCAATATAGAATGGCAAAACAGGGATAATCACTTTGGCAAGCAACATGTCAATAACATCCCTTGCTTCGTCAGTGACCTGCTTTAAATTACTCAAGCCACACTGGCTCATCGCGATACCAAAAATAAAAGCGCTAGCCAGAGCAGTCATTACCCCCATCAGCGGTGGGATTTCTATATTGATGAAGCTCGTAAGATGAGACTCCTCGACAACTTGATAAGCAACTCCACCTTCAAAAAATGGGATAAAGGCATTAACGAGTAAAAATGCCAAAGTTCCGGCAATAACAGTAGAGCTATATGCAAAACCTACTGTTTTACCCAGAAGATGACCCGATCCCTTTGGTAAGCCTGCTATGCCAGAGGCGATAAAAAACAGGATTATCAGAGGAATTGTAAAATTAATGAGTTGCCCTATGATGACTTTAAAAGTGTATAACAGCTCGACCAACACTGTTGGCATGTAAAGCCCTGCCAACATACCAGCAACGATACCCGCCACTAGCTTTAATACGAGAGACATAGATTACTTCCTAGCATATTTTTAAAGACGCTGTTTTAACATGTTTTTGACCCATTTTGCTATTAATTCGATAGAGATAAACTAATTTGTACATTTTATGTATACTGAGTAGCTATCTAACGTAAATAATTGCAACCCAACGAAAACAAATTGTTTCTCTTTATTGCATATCATCTAATAAGCAGTATTCAGTCTCTGTAATCTACTTTTGTCCTTATGTTAAAAGCTGTAACCTGCTCATTCGCTGCACTTTTGTTGTCTAAACCAGTATCCGCCTTGAACACCAATCAAATCCCATTTATTCAACAGGCTGCCAAAATCGATGGGCTCATTGATGATAATGTCTGGCATCAAGCGCTAGAAATTGATATCAACAACGTCACTTGGCCGTATGAAAATGAAAAGAGTCCAGTAAAGACAAGAGCCTATATCTATGAAAATGGTCAATCACTATTCGTTGCTTTTGATGCAAAAGATCCAAACCCAAACTTGATCAGGGCATTTTACAGGGATAGAGACAGGGCGTGGGAAGACGACTTAGTCGGGATCAAAATAGACTCTTTCAATAACGCACAAAGCGCTTATCAGTTTTTTATCAACCCGCTTGGAGTACAGCAAGATTCAATTGAAAATGAGCTGACAAAAAGTGAGAACGGCTCTTGGAATGGTATATGGGATAGTGCTGGTACAATAAACGAAGATGGTTTTATAGTAGAAATTGAGATACCACTGCGTGTACTTAATTTTAGTAATTCAACTGGCAACAAAACCATGGCGATGGAGTTTCTACGATTTTTTCCTAGAAATGAACGACTACGTATCTCTAGCATGACACTGCAACATGCAAATCCCTGTTGGATTTGCCAAATGCCTAAATACCAAGGGCTAGCCAACGCGAAGCAAAGCAGTGATATCGCGATCATTCCCACTTTAGTCGGTAATAGCCAAGAAACTCGCGATATTGAACAAGGCAAAGCAAAACCATGGCAAAAAGAGCACAATATTGAGCCTGGCCTAGACATAAAGTGGGCAATCACCCCCGACACTACTTTCAATGCAACGCTAAATCCTGACTTCTCCCAAGTTGAAGCTGACACTGGTCAATTAAGTGTTAACAATAGTTTTAGCTTATTTTTTCCCGAAAAACGCGCTTTCTTTTTGGATAACTCAGACTATTTCTCATCACACCTAAACCTGATCCATACACGTAACATTTCAGCACCTGACTACGGAGTAAAATTAACTGGCAACAAAAGCGGTCACACTTTTGCTGGCTTTATCGCGAATGACGAGCGACTCAATGTTGTCATTCCCGGAAATCTGGGCTCTCGTGTGGTTTCATTGGAACGCAAAAGCGAAAACATGGCACTTAGATATCGTCGTGACGTAAATAAAGCTTTTTCATTTGGGCTTACATCAACAACGAGGCAGAGTGAAACATACAAGAACCAAGTGGCAAGTTTTGACGCAAAATATAAACCAACGAAAAGTGACTTATTTGAGTTACAACTGCTTGGTTCTGATACCCAATATGACCAACAATTTGTAGATTACCTATGTGACAGCACGCTTGCTAACTGTGATTTAACAGAAAGCGTACTGCGCGTAACAGATGATGATGCGCGTGGTGTAGGCTACTACCTAAATTATGAACATAACCAAAAACACTGGAAAGCATTCTCAAGTTATCAGTCACGCGATGCCGCCGTAAGAACAGACATGGGGTTTATCACTCAAGTAGATTTCAATAAGTTTGTATTTGGAGGAGAGTATCGCTGGTATGGCACTGAGCAAAACTGGTGGAATCGAGCAAAATGGTATGGTGATTGGGATATTTCTCATAATGAGAACGGTGAACTACTAGAAAAGGAAGTGCAAACTAATTTTTCAATTAATGGACCACTCCAAAGCTTTATTGATTTCGGTGTGGAACATAGAAAGCGTACTGGATTAAGGCATGACGAAACCCGCATAGCGATTGATGGTAACACCAGCTTATTCACCGAAAACTCGCAATGGACTTATTTGGAGCTAAAACCAATGGCTGGTATCTTTGCAGGGTTAAAATTAAGTAAAAGTAATCGCGTTGATTTAGCGAATAACAGACTTGGCGATCTAACTTTTGTTCGACCCGTTATTAACCTCAATATTGGCAAGCACTTCGAACTTAGGTTTCGACATACCTATGAGAAAATGAATGCTGAGGGTGCTGATGTATATTCAGCCAACTTAACCGATGTCAGATTAACTTATCAATTTAATATAAATAGCTACTTACGGTTGGCCATCGTCAACACTAACATATCGAGAAACCCCAATAATTATATCAATGAAGTTGACGCAACCTATAAGAGTCTAAGTACGCAGCTACTGTACTCGTACAAGTTAAATCCTCAAACGGTATTCTTTGCAGGTTATTCTGATCATGGCTTCCAAGATGATGATTTATCTAAAATTATTAAAGACGATAAGCGTATTTTCATGAAGTTTAGTTATGCCTGGTTGATGTAAAAAAGCACTTTTAAATAACAATTGGCTATAAGCAAAATTGATATATCTTATAGCCAATCTTTCCTTTTATTTTGTGAAATGCGCRGTAAAGTGATGGAATACAAGCAAACCTAGATTAGGGAACACAAATGACTAAAGTATACTCAGATAACAGTCTCACTATCGGTAATACGCCTTTAGTAAAAATTAACCGCGTTTCTGGTGGTAACGTTTACGCAAAAGTTGAAGCGCGAAACCCAAGCTTCAGCGTAAAGTGTCGTATTGGTGCTTCTATGATCTGGGAAGCTGAAAAATCTGGACTATTAACGGAAGGTAAAGAGCTAATTGAGCCTACTTCAGGTAACACAGGTATTGCATTGGCTTTTGTTGCTGCTTCACGAGGCTATAAATTAACATTAACGATGCCAAATACAATGAGCCTTGAACGTCGTAAACTGTTAAAAGCACTTGGTGCAAACTTAGTACTCACTGAGGGTGCAAAAGGCATGAAAGGTGCTATCGAAAAAGCAAATGAAATCCAAGCAAGTGACCCTGATAAGTACATTCTGCTTCAACAATTTGAAAACCCAGCAAACCCTAAAATCCACTTTGAGACGACAGGTCCAGAGATTTTTGAAGCGCTAGAGGGCAATATTGACTACTTCGTCGCAGGCGTAGGTACTGGTGGTACAATCACGGGGGTTTCTCGCTACCTTAAAAATGAAAAGGGCTTAAATGTTAAATCAATTGCAGTCGAGCCTTCTGACTCACCTGTGATAACACAGACATTGGCAGGCGAAGAAGTTAAACCCGGTCCTCATAAAATCCAAGGTATTGGCGCAGGTTTCATACCTGGCAACCTTGACCTTGAGCTTATCGACGGAGTCGAGTTAGTTTCTAACGAAGACGCTATTGCCATGGCTCATCAGCTAATGAAAGATGAAGGGATCCTTGTTGGTATTTCTTCTGGCGCTGCACTTGTTGCCGCCAAGCGCATTGCTGAATTACCTGAAAATGCAGATAAGAATATTGTTGTTATCTTACCAAGTGCCGCAGAGCGCTACCTTACCAGTCCTCTATTTGCAGATACATTCTCTGAGCAAGAACTAGTGCAATAGGTAAACAGCGGTATATATCAAAATAAAGGGGCCTAGGTGCCCTTTTATTTTTTAAGTTGTTCCTTTTAATTCCCTTCACTACACTTTAGCTATCTTTTACTTTTACGGTTTAGATCATGGTTAGAGCCTTCATTCTTGTATTTCTTTTCTTTCTAAACAACAGCAGCTACGCCGAGAATTTGAATGTAGCCTACTTTAAAGAGGGACAGTTTAGAATTGTTGCAGGTGAGAAATATCAAGGTGGCTATCTATAT
Source organism: Pseudoalteromonas sp. J010 (assembly GCF_003934235.1). NCBI lineage: Bacteria > Pseudomonadati > Pseudomonadota > Gammaproteobacteria > Alteromonadales > Pseudoalteromonadaceae > Pseudoalteromonas > Pseudoalteromonas sp. J010. Next base: position 8,659 of record NZ_RDBW01000052.1, read on the forward strand.
AATAAAAAAGCCAAAAAACCTCTCATTCACCTTGTAACACTCGATTGGCCACCATACATCGGTGCGGATCTGTGTAATAAAGGATGGGCTTTTCAATTTGCGGTGGCCGTTCTGACAGATTTAGACTATCAAGTTTTTGTCGAGTTTTTACCTTGGGCACGAGCAGTAAGAGCCGTTGAAACAGGCAAAGCCGATATTCTCTTTCCTGAGTATTATATTGAAGATTCAGCGCCATCGGATAATCACAAAGACAAAACTCGTCGAGAGTTACTCGCATTATCTAACGCATTTCCTGGCGGTGAGATTGGGTTTCTTAAACGCCGTGGTGAAGAAGATAGATTTGATGGTAACTTAAATTCAGTCAAGAATGAGCTCATCGGGGTGGTCAGAGGTTATCAAAATACCCCTGAGTTTGATGCTATGATGGACAATGGTGAGTTTATTACTGTTGAAGCTGTAAACGACTTACAGCTTGTAAAGCTGCTAGTTGGAAAGCGTGTTAACTTGGTGATCGGCGATCCTAAAGTCCTTCGATTTACGGTTAACTATTCTGATTTACCGCGTTCAGAAAAAATAGAGTTATTGCGAAATATCGAAAATGTTACTCCCCCAATTCAGTACAACCATCTTTATTTTGCATTGAGTAAGCAAAAGCCCCATTGGCGTGAATTACTTAAGGACATAAATCGCAACCTTTATCAATTCGAAAATAGTGGTGAAACACAAAGGATGATCGATATGGTTAGTAGTGAATGCTATTAATATTAGTAATTTATTAAAAGCAAAGTCATTGGTATGGGGACTTAGTAACTAGCAGCTTCCGTGCTATCAAAAAACAGTTGATTATCATCGTAAATTTGAAGCCAAAGTCTTTTCATCACTTTGCTCATACCAAAGAGCCTACACATTTTGTAGTCAAATCAACACCAATAAGTGCCTAATTTAGAAGTGTATTCACGTGATTTGTGTCAAACTGACTGTTATGGATTGCTGCTAGTTAACCTGCACTCGGGGTAATTAGTTAGTTAATACCAAGGTATTTATGAACTTGAACAGACAGACGCCAGTTTTTTGCCTTACAGTTGTCAATCGCCAACTTAGTCGCTTTTGCTTTTTGACTAATAGGTTGAAGATAAACTAACTTAGGCTCAATATTGGTGTCTTTAAATAATCGCTCTAACTCTTCAATATGCTTTTGCATCGCTACAGGATGTTTAATTTCATCTGCTCGAGCCATCGCGCTTGGCAACACTTTATAACCGCCACGCATATTAATCTTTGGCGATACTGTCACCCATGTCTCTTTAGGGGCTAAAATTTCGAAAGTGCCACTGGTCTCGATTTGTGTGCTATACCCTTTATCATGAAGCAAGGTACACAATGGCCTCAAATCAAACATGCAAGGCTCACCACCGGTGATAACAACATGCTTTGCTTGATAGCCTCGCGATTCGAATGTAGCCAAAATATCATCGGCGCTGGCATTTGCCCAAAACTCTGAATCTGCCTTTTTTTCAACTGTTTCGTTTAAGGAAACGATGAATGTATCGTTTGTTTCCCAGGTTTGTTTTGTATCGCACCATGAGCAACCTACGGGACATCCCTGTAAACGGAGAAAGATCGAAGGTGTACCTGTAAAGCTAGCCTCCCCCTGAATTGTTTCGAATATTTCGTTAACCTTGTACAAAATGGCCCCGTGTTTAAGATAAAATTGTCGAAAATTACCGCTAGAAAATTGTTATTTACCCAGCGGCCGTGTAGTATATCGCGCCCTGAAGTAAACCTCTATCAAAATCGAGGCAAAACACCTATGAGCGAAAAAGTTGTCGTAATTTATTCTGGCGGAATGGATTCTTACACCGTGTTAAACAAGGCCGTCAACGAGGGGCATGAAGTCTACGCATTATCTTTCAATTATGGTCAACGACATGTAAAAGAGCTACAAGTCGCCGCGAATGTTTGTAAAAAGCTTGGCGTCGCTCATAAGGTTGTTGATATTTCAGCGATAAACCAACTGCTAGCAGGCTCGAGCTTAACCGATGACATAGAAGTCCCCGAGGGACACTATGAAGRGGAAAGCATGAAGAGCACAATTGTGCCTAATAGGAATATGATTTTACTCTCTCTTGCTGTTGGATATGCGGTTTCTTTACAGGCGAGTAAAGTATTTTACGGTGCGCATTCTGGAGATCATGCTATTTACCCCGACTGCCGTCCTGAGTTTGTAAAAAAAATGGATGATGTTTGCCGCATCGCAAACTACGACGCTGTTGAAATCGTGAGCCCGTACCTTAACAACTCGAAGATTGATATTTTAACAGACGGACTAGAGATGGGATTAGATTACGCTGACACTTGGACATGTTACAATGGACGTGAGAAAGCCTGCGGTAAGTGTGGAGCATGTCAAGAGCGCCTTGAAGCGTTTGAGCTTAACAATGCTACGGATCCTCTCCCGTACGAGTAACCATCTTTATGAAGGGGAAGCACAAAGTATTTAAGTGACTTGAGCCCCCCTTCGCTACACGCAACTATAATAAAAAAGCTTGCTTCGTATTGTCAGAAACAATACGAAAAACACTGCCCTTCCCTGTTTTACTCGTAAGTTGAAAAGCAGTGTTCAGTGTTATACCGGTTAGTCTTAATACTTGTTCAATTTGAAGGGTCAAATCTGACGCTGACTACGTTAAAAATTTCTTTTTAGARCAACTAAGTAGCAAAATTTTGACCTTAACTATACCTTGGCGTGAGCAGGACCCAGAAGCGAAGTTATCGACAAAGTTTTCTCGCCTCAAAATACATCACTTAATTAAGACAATTGGTATAAATGAGCACGAGCATACCTTATTTGCGCTAATTACAGATCCTACAGCCAAGTATAAGCTTTTATGCAAGGTCAGGTGCATTACTTAACCGGTAATGTAACGCCTTCAAATAGCTTATCAATATCATCCTGATTGCGTAGTAAACTTGCCCGCTCAACAACATCCTTTGTTAAATGTGGAGCAAACCGCTCAATAAAGTCATACATGTACCCCCTTAAAAAACTTCCCTTTCTAAAGCCAATTTTTGTGGTACTAGCTTCAAAGAGGTGACTGGCATCGATACAAACTAAATCGCTGTCTGACTTTTCATCCAATGCCATAGAGGCCAATACACCTACCCCCAATCCCAAACGAACATAGGTTTTTATTACATCAGCGTCTGTCGCAGTAAACACGATATGTGGCTCTAATCCATGTGCATTAAATGCTTTATCAAGCTCAGAGCGACCTGTAAAACCGAAAACATATGTGATCAACGGGTACTTCGCTACATCTTGAACCGTCAATGCTTTACCTTTTTGTGCCAATGGGTGATCTTTAGCGACCACAATACTTCGATTCCAGTGGTAACAGGGTAACATGACCAAGTCGCTATATAAGTGCAAAGCTTCCGTCGCAATCGCAAAATCAGCATCGCCCCGGGCCGCTGCATCAGAAATTTGCTGAGGTGTGCCTTGATGCATGTGTAAAGATACCGCTGGGTATTTTTGCATAAACCCCTGTATAACCGGAGGCAACGCATAGCGAGCCTGAGTGTGCGTTGTCGCGATATTTAACTTTCCTTGATCCGGCAAAGTATGTTCGTTTGCGACCGCCTTAATTCCCTCAACTTTACTCAAAATTTCGCGCGCAATATTAATTATTTCATTTCCCGCCCCAGTTACGTGTGTTAGATGTTTGCCACTGCGGCCAAAGATTTGTACACCCAACTCATCCTCGAGCATACGTACTTGCTTCGAAATACCTGGTTGAGAAGTATATAAGCTTTCCGCCGTTGCTGACACATTTAAGTTGTGATTCAACACTTCGACGATGTATCTCAATTGTTGTAATTTCATATTGCTTTTATTCTTATGATCTCTATTAAGTCGGGTATCAGCCAATGGCTGACTTGTATAAGTTTGCTAAGTTTAGCGTATAGTATTGTTGTTCGCCCACAACAACACCTACACAGTGCACTTGCTTGGCTTTTCGGTCAGTCGTAAGGACCATTGCTTTGTCATAACTACGTAAGGTGTTAATTCACAAACTGAAAACGGCTTGTAGTTTTAAAGCGGATATCACTTCTGCGTCGGTTTAGAAAATATACTGTTTTACCTTATTGGGCTTTGATACCAAGTCATTGCATGAACATTTAATGTAACGAAATCAAGTGCTATTAGGATAAAATGACACGCTAACATTTTAAACACCTAAGCTCTAGGCTAGCATATTTGCTTATAATGAGGTAGACGAGGAGGTGTAAATATCTTTATTTTCCTGTTCAATTTTGCTTTTCGTTTTCTGCGCACGCTCAGAGTCTTCAAACGCCCTTTGTTTAGTGTTCAACTATATTTTACTAAAATTAAGCATGCGCGTTAGCATCAGCTATACTAAAAAATGATGAATTCCTTATCTTTTTTTTCGTTGAATTGTCGTAAACCTGTTCAGAATAGTAAGAATTCATGTAAGATAAAAAAATTAGACTGGTTGTTTGCATGAAAGAGATTTCAGTATGTTTGTTTCGATTATAATAATGTTGATTGTTGCACTTATCGTCATAGCTGTGTGGGTGAGCGCAATCCAGCAACATAAAGAGAAACAAGAAGCAGAGAGGCGCAAGGAGCTTGCTAAGCAAAAGCGCGTAATAGAAGAAGCCGAAGACGTCATTATGAATGGCAGTAATATCCCGATGTCTGAAGCGATGATTCGGATTATTCAGCGTCGAGTGCACGATGCGCTTGCGGCGATGGTGGAGTTGTCGCCAACATCAAAAGAGTTAAAAAGTCGATTACACGAGTCTCAAGAGCGTTTAAACTCTACACCTGAAAAGACCGCAGACTCTGATACTATTGCCCTACCCGATAACGACAAACAAATAATCTCTTTAGTCCAAGGGATAAAAAAGCTACGTCAGTTACTTCGCTCTGAGCACAGTAAGGGTAAAGTTGATACGCAGCTATTTGTAAATGAAGATCGGAGGCTTGAGCGCTTTCAACTGAGAATAAATGTAGAAAGTCAAATCAAACGAGGCCTCTCAGCACGTACTGCAAACATGGTCGGTTCTGCTAGGCAATACTTTGAAAAAGCGTACGCGACAATATGTGCAGTTTCACATAACGACGAATATGTAAAAGAAAAAAAAGCACAGCTTGAAAGCTATTTGGAAGAGATAAGTAGCGAGCTTAGAGCCTCTAACGCATCGGCTGTGAAAAAGAAAGCAGAACAAGAACAAGATGATTTAGACGTTTTGTTTGCGCCTAAGAAGAAGTGGTGATCCCAGAGTTTTAAGTAAAAGGTTGGCAATCCAGCCTTTTACTAATAAACCTGAGCTTCTGATAATTAATACCTTTCTAGCAGCCAGTTAGCGCTGACTGCGTTAAATTCACTTCTAACAGCCAACTAGTGGTGCGTAAACTCGCCTTGTCTATATAATGTAGCTACCTTAGCGGAAGCGATGTTTTCCCTAAAACTCTCAGGTCTAGACAAGGAACAAAACTAAGCTGTGCTCTAGCAACAATGAGTTAGCTCATTCCTTATCCCAACCTCAAGTTAATTAGTTATATATTGCGTGTTGGTTACGTCACTGCGAACTTGATAATAAACAAAAAGGTCAATATCCAGACACTGATACTTATTTCATTGGCTTTATTACACATCAATTTTACCGCTGTATAGGAAATAAAGCCCAATGCGATGCCATGAGCAATAGAAAACGTCAGCGGCGTCATTAACAACACGACACTCACAGGTATAGCATCACTCATTTCATCCCAGTTAATCAGCTTTAAGTTTTGCAGCATCAAGACAGAAACATACAATATTGCCCCGGCAGTCGCATAAGCAGGAACCATTTGAGCTAAAGGCGCAAAAAACATCATTAACAAAAAGCATAAACCAACAACAACGGCAGTTAAGCCTGTACGCCCGCCTACTGAGACTCCCGAGACCGACTCAATATACGATGTTGTCGTTGACGTACCAAGAACCGAGCCGGCTATTGTTGCCGTGCTATCGGCAGAAAGCGCTCGACCTAAACGCGGCATTCTGCCATGTTCATCAGACAACCCCGCTTTTTGAGTAACTGCCACAAGTGTGCCACTGGTATCAAATAAATCGACGAATAAGAATGCAAAAACAACACTTAGCATTGAGAGCTCAAAAATTCCGCTTAAGTCTAACTGCATATAAGTGGGCGCTATACTTGGTGGTATATCTACGACTCCATGGTAGTCAACCAAGCCCATCCACCATGCAATAAGGGTTACTAGCAAAATGCTTATCAAAACGCCGCTTTTAACTTCGCGATACATCAACGCTGCGATAACAAAGAAACTCGCAATGGCTAATAAAGGTCCAGGAGAGGTAATATCACCAAGTTGTACTAAGGTGGCAGGACTGGCCACAATAATTTGCGCATTTTTAAGCGCTATCAAGGCCAAAAACGCGCCAATACCAGCTGCAATCGCGCGTTTTAAAACGAGAGGTATTGCTTGAATTACCCATTCTCTTATTTTGAATATACTCAATAACAAAAAAAGGCAGCCAGACATGAAAACGGCACCTAAGGCACTTTGCCACGTGTATCCCATGCCAAGTACTACACCATAAGTGAAAAAAGCATTTAACCCCATACCTGGCGCTAATGCCAATGGGTAATTAGCCCATAAGCCCATGATAAAGCAACCAATTGCAGCTGCGATACAAGTTGCCACAAAAGCAGCGCCATGATCCATACCTGCTTCTGCAAGCATTGCTGGGTTGACAAAGACAATATAAACCATGGTGACAAATGTTGTTAAGCCTGCGATCACCTCTGTTTTTACATTGGTGTGCATGGCTTGTAGTGAAAATAAGCGTTCGAGCATAAGTATAATTTACGATTTAGAGGAACAAGTGGTTGGATTTTAACACGAATCACTTTAAAACTCGGACAAATTAGTTAAAATTCAGCTACACTCTGCTTATAAATATTATTGCGAATATAGATATGGATCAAAACAGCACTGATAACTCAGCAAATCATGATTTAGAGCAGCAGCTGCTGAATGTGCTTGAATTTGTCACTTCACCATTAACAGCAGATGCAAAATTTCCAGATACCCTTGATAATGCACAAGCGCTGAAGAAAGGTTTATATTATTTAAAAGAAAAGTCCTTTCCACTTGCAGCAAAGTGGCTACGTTTAGCAGCCATGTCGGGAGAATTAAAAGCACAGTTCTTTTTGGGATTACTATTTATGAAAGGTCAAGGCGTTCCACCTAGTCCGTTTCATGCAGCAGCATGGCTTACTCTGGCAAGTAGCCAAGGTCATAAAGGGGCTGAGCAAGTACTACAGGATGTGAGAAGGTTTCTGACGACTAAACGCTATCGCGATGCCCAATGTTACGCGGCAACGCTTTACGAGCAAATTCATCAACTTCAGCATATAAGCCGCTAGCTATTGCAAACTAACTGACTCACGCGCCACAGTGACGGTTTCAAATGCGTCATACTAAGAAACAGTCACTGCAAAATATCTAATACTTTAACCCATGTTGTCTGTCGTACACCCACCGTTATTACACGTCAGTAGAAACAATTTGACTGACTTAATTGATATTTTGACATCCACAAACATTAGCAATGTAAAACACAATAGACTTATTATATCTTTATTTTCAGATGGTTAATACTTCAACAGCTGAGACAAGAGAGTCAATTAAGAGTTATTTAAAAACTATAAGTTACCTCTTTGCATAGCCAAACCACGGATTATTGAAATAATCTAAGGTTAAATAAAAAAGCTTGCGTTCGACGCATTGAACTTGGTGCTGCCTAGGTAAAGTTGTCTAAAAAATTCACAATTGTTCTTGCATTAAACAACTGTATAAACTACTGTATACACATACTGTATAAATAGCCAGTGAGTTAATTATGTTACGTACCGACGCATCTCTCATCGCAACACCTACTACGTACAATGCAGCAAATCGCATAAATGAAGTGTGGGTAGAAGATGAAATTACCGCAAGTCTTGCGCTACTAAAAGTCTTACATACATGCCAAAACAAGCATGCTTGGACATTGCTCATCGCTCCGGACAACGTACCTAACAAATCTTTACTAGAGAGTGGTTCTGTTGATACGAGTAAGCTACTAGTGATTAGGAAAAAACATATTTATGACCTTGAGTACGTGCTTAAAAGTGCTATCAGCAATGGAAATTTTGCGTCGGTCGTATTGTGGAAGGACTTTTCATCAGCGAAGGCAATCAAAGAGATGCAGCTTCCGGCTTCTGATGTCATAATCCATTGTTTTCAAGGTATGTAAAACGCTACAATAGCGAGACATAACCTCAGATAAAATGTCACTATGTTTTGCTATTGCAACTCTTCTACTTCATATTCACAATGTTGTGAACCCTATATAACTGGTGTAAAAACCGCAGAAACACCTCAAAAATTAATGCGCTCTCGCTACAGTGCGTATTGTGTTAAAGATGCAGATTACATCCATAATACATATAGTTCCGCAAAACGGCCTGATAATAGTGTTGGAGATATTGCTGCTTTTGCAGACTATGCCAAGTTCATCAAACTTGAGGTGCTCGAAGAAATAGCAAATGATCCATCGGGAGTTGTTGAGTTCAAAGCATATTATATTGCTGAAAATTGTCTCTATACCTTACATGAAAGGTCAAACTTTATCGTTGAACAAGGAGCATGGAAATACGTTGACGGTGAGCTTTATGACACACCAGTTACTAAAGTTGGGAGGAATGACCTTTGTCCGTGTGGTAGTAATAAGAAGTACAAAAAGTGCCATGCCACTTGAGCAATCTCAGCCCCGCGTATTTGCCTCAGCCTGCAATAACCCTATAATGATTAGTCTTATTGCATGCTCAAGCTGATCTATTTGAGTTAAAAATAGTTGACGCACACCAATTATCTTAATCAAGAAAGCTATTTTGAGGTAAGGAAATATTGTCGATAACTAGGCTATTTTATTGGTATTGATGCTGGTGCGGTAAAATAAGGGCAAAATGTACAAGGTGGTGTGAACAGATCCGCGAGATTTCACAGAGTTTAGGCACTAGTACGCAGCATTTCTTGCATTCCCCCCACTGCGACCTGATCATAAAATGCCGCAGCATCTAGTTGTTTATCTGCCACAAGCGTGAGCTTACCCAACGATTTAGCAAGCCTGTTTTTAGCTGCAGGCTCAAGGTTTTCAACAACTTCCAGTGGAATATGTTTTTTGTCATTTCGCGCTGCAAGAGGCTCGGGGTGTAGGTTTTCTTTCAACCTAAATGTTGTCATCGCACCAGAAGCAATGAGCTGTGCATTATGCTGCCCAATAAGCATATTGTACTGTTCAGGAGCAAGGGGTTTTTGAGGGCCAATTTCAAATTGCCTTTTTAACGCTGCCTCGGAGCTGTCTTTCTCACTTTGTTCGGATTTTGGTAAATGAAATTGGCTAAAATCTAGTGCATCTGTTGATAACATAGACAACAGCATTGCAAAGTCAGCTGAACGCGTTTCATGAACACAAACGTTCAACGCTGATCCTAGTTGCGACTCTGAGATTAAAATGCCATCAATTTGCATGTATTCCAACCGATTATTTTACCGTTTAAGAATATATCGACATTTTTCAGAAAAACTTTAGTACTTTTCTTTACTTCGAAAAAAACTTTGTTATTATCACCGCCGTTGTTTAGGAGGGGTTCCCGAGCGGCCAAAGGGATCAGACTGTAAATCTGACGGCTCTGCCTTCGCTGGTTCGAATCCAGCTCCCTCCACCATCAAACAACACCTACAATTTGTTCAGGAGGGGTTCCCGAGCGGCCAAAGGGATCAGACTGTAAATCTGACGGCTCTGCCTTCGCTGGTTCGAATCCAGCTCCCTCCACCATTGACAAATTGTAACGCTTTAAAAATATGGAGGGGTTCCCGAGCGGCCAAAGGGATCAGACTGTAAATCTGACGGCTCTGCCTTCGCTGGTTCGAATCCAGCTCCCTCCACCATTTTTCAAAGCATATCTCCATCTAGGAGGGGTTCCCGAGCGGCCAAAGGGATCAGACTGTAAATCTGACGGCTCTGCCTTCGCTGGTTCGAATCCGATGCCGCGATCCCCATTCCAAAGCATGGCTGCATAATGAAATAGGGAAAAACAGTTGTTAACGCACCAAAAGCCAGAACAGACCAAAGGTCTGGATTATAAACCCAAGCCTTTCCTTGATATACAAGAAATAAAAATACAAAAACCACCCCAGTTACATAATGAACCAACCATCCCAGTATGGTTTCTCTTGCAATAGGCGCACTTCGAGCAATTCCATTATGGCTCACTTTTCCTTTTAAAAAGTGCCCAACCCATCGACCGAGCAAGGCATAGTCCAATCGCGCAATCGCAAATATTCGCATTAACAGAGCACCGTATATGTCCATAACAATTGTAGCGCCAATGCCAATAACGGATGCGAGTAACAAAATTTCTAGTTTTTCCACGTTTTCACTCCTTATTTTGATCTTTCCACGCTATCCTACAAGTTAAAGCTAACTTTAAGTCAAGGTAATTGATGGATATCATTGCGGTTGTAAAAGAGTCAGGGCTACCTGCGTCTACACTTAGGTATTATGAAGAAAAAGGCTTGATCCGCTCTATTGGACGGCAAGGTTTAAAACGTGTTTTTGCACCTTCGACTGTTGAGCGTCTAGCATTAATCACCTTAGCCCGTAATGCAGGCTTCTCGTTAGATGAAATCGCAACAATGTTTACGCCACAAGGCGACATCGATATAGACCGCGTAAAGTTACAAAAGAAAGCAGAAGAGCTGGATAATACCATCAAGCATTTAAGCGCTGTTAGGGATGGACTTTACCACGCAGCAAAGTGTCCAGCTCCCAGTCACTTCGAGTGCCCGACATTCAAAAAGCTATTAGCAAGAGCCGGAAAAGTTAGACCAAAAAGACGAGATTGATATGAACAAGTTAATTTTCAATCATTAATGCTCTGCCATGCTCCCTAAGGTATTTACGTGCATCTTGGTACTTTTCACCGTAGTGGATATTTACCAAACTCCAGAACGAGGAGTTATGCGCCATGACATGATAGTGACACAGTTCATGTACCACGACATATTCAATGACCCATTTGGGTGCACCAACCAATAAGGTATTAAATGCAATTACTCCTTTTGAGGAAAAGCTTCCCCAACGGCTTTTGTATAGTCTTATTTTTAAAGTATCAAATTGAGCATTAATATCAGGTTGGTACTTAGCGATAGCCATATCGAGATAGTCACTTAATGTCATTTCCAATAACTTTAAAAGCTCACCCCAACTATCTTTTCTCTCATCTAAATTCAATGTCTTTTTATCAAAGTCGATAAATGAAAGCGCCTGCGCTTGTTTGATGATCGTAAACTTATCACCAAATATTGCTATTTTGTTCGTAGTAAGAGGCCTATTCTTTGTATGCTCAACGCCCTGCGCCAATTTTGATGCAATCCAATCTGATTTACTGTTTACCCAGCTATAAAGCCATTGTTCACATATGTGCTCTGGTGCATAAACTATGACCTTACCTGACTTTATTTTTATCGCCACGGTCTTACGTTTTCGGCTTTTTTTTAACAGATATTGCAAGAAATTAGACTCTCTGCTGTTGAAAGCGCGTAGTATAGTATGAGTTAATCACTAAAGTCATTTCACTAACCTAATTGACACAACAACGCTTCGCTTATTCAGCTCTTATGGTTATCTATAAATTTCTAACACACTAGAAATTGGAAAGATTTTTAGTCAAATCACCGTAAATATTATTTTTTGCTGCTACGCTTAGTGAAAAGGTACTTTAGATTAGGCAACCAATGGCTGAAAAACCTACTTGCCAATATGTGTCACCTGAGGGAAAGAAGTGCAGTGAAATAGATATGGGCTCAGGTTACTGCTTTTGGCATGATAATAAGTTTGATAAAAGCGGCTTAGAGCTGAGTCAAAAGCTTGAGCGTTATGCAAAGCGTGGCGGGCTGCTGCAAGGCTTGGAACTGAAGCGAGCAAATTTAGAAGGACTCAACTTAGTAAACTTCGAACATCATCACGGCTATGATTTATCTTACAGCAACTTTTACCGAGCCAACTTAAAAGGTGCTCACCTTTTCAACAACACCATGAAGAACGCTTCCCTCATGAAAGCTGATCTTAGAGAAGCAAGTCTCCACTGCTGCAACTTAGAGAACACGAACCTGCTGGGCGTAAAACTGGAAAATACACGCATAGATAATATGGAGCTTGGAGAGCAATTATTACAAGAACAGCAAGCGTTAGAAGCCCGCAAAAACCGAGCAACTGAGGAGGCTGAAGATTTGTTTTTACAGTCTGAAGAAATCTATCGCTTGCTGCGCAAAGGTGCCGAAAACCAAGGGCTTTTTGAGATGGTTGGGCGCTTTACGTATAAAGAGCTACGTATGCGCCATGCGCAATACCCTAGATATTCAAAACGTCACCTAATATCTAGTTTCGTTGATCTATTGTGTGGCTATGGTGAAAAGCCAGAGAACGTTATCCGCTTTAGCCTTGGGATGATAATTACCTGTGCGTTTTGTTATTTCTTGTTCGGTGTTTCTTTCCAAGATCAAATCATGCAGTTAAATTTAACCAACAGTTTATCAGATAATGTCACAGCACTACTCAATAGTTTTTATTTCAGCGTCGTCACTTTTACTACATTAGGCTATGGCGATATCACACCTGTGGGGATTTCTAGGCTGATCGCGGCAATCGAGGCATTTACTGGAAGCTTTTCACTTGCGTTATTTGTGGTGGTCTTTGTTAAAAAAATGACCAGATAGGTGGCCTTTACGGCCCCATTGGTATAATAGTATGCCAGCCAATACAATGATTAGCTGGTTATGATATATAGCTAATGGGATTAGAGGCTGCTGCCGCTTAAGCGCTTAGCTAGCGAGTGATTTCTGATTGCAGCTGCGCTAGGAAATCTAACATGTATTGAGTCCGACGCTCTGCTTCTTGATATGCAGATTTTGTATGCATATTATCTTTGATGTGTAACAGCTTAATGAAAAAGTGATCTAAGGTGTACTTGCTGTCATCAGCCACTCTTTGTGTACAAAACGGATCATCAATATGATAAAGATTTCTAGCTATTGCACCACCCACTTTCATACAGCGGCTAATACCGATAGCACCCAGTGCATCCATACGATCAGCATCTTGAACCACTTTTGCTTCGAGTGTTGTGGGCGCAACGCCCGCGCTAAAACTATGCGCGACAATTGCATGATGAATTGCGTCGAGTTTAGATGGATCATAATTCAATGAGGCCAAAAACTGTATCGCCTTGTCCGCCGCCAGCTTTGAGGCAAGCGGTCTATCAGGATGATTTTTTGCAACTGCGACACAATCATGCAGCCAAGCTGCTGGGATCACTACAGCAGGATCGGCTTTTTCACCGTCACAAATTAATTTAGCCACGTGCACTACACGCTTGATATGGGAGAGATCGTGCGCTGTATCTGCACAAGGCGTTGTCAGCATGAACGCTTCACATGCTTGTTCTAGTTCTGGTATTTTCAGTGTCATTAAGCTCAACTTTTATCTACTTTCTATCAAAACGGTTTTGCTTTACAAGCATTCAATTAGATGAGTGGTGATTACTCATTGTATGTTGCCACACCCTTCTCTAAAATGGCAGGTATCAAGAAAGATTAGAGAAAATTTATGACTTGCGCGTTATATCTGCAACCTGGCAGAGAAAAATCCTTGAACAGAAAGCACCCTTGGGTTTTTTCTAAAGCTATTAAAAAAGTCAAAGGTAAGCCAGCACTTGGCGATATCGTCAAAATTTACAGCAGTGATGGTAAATACCTTGCAACTGCAGCTTACAGCCCTGATTCACAGATCAGAGCCAGAGTTTGGACTTTTGATGAATCACAAAATATTGACCAAACCTTCTTTGAGCAAAAACTTTCTCGAGCGCTAGACGCGCGCAAGTACGTCATCGATGAAGGAGAGTTAACTGGATTTCGTCTATGTGCAGCAGAATCAGATGGCCTTCCTGGAGTAACAATTGACAAATTTGATAACTACTTGGTTTGTCAATTACTCAGTGCTGGTGCAGAGCGTCACAAAGGCGAAATTGTCATGGCGCTTAAGTCATTGTTCCCTGAATGCAATGTCTATGAGCGTTCTGATGTAGATGTACGCAAAAAAGAAGGCTTAGACAAAATCACCGGTCCCCTTCTAGGGGATACGCCCAAAAACCCAGTTATCATCAATGAAAATGGCCTAAAAATTGAAGTCGATATTATTTCTGGGCACAAAACTGGGTTTTATTTAGACCAGCGAGATAGTAGAGCAGCCCTTGAGCGATTTGTTAAAGACAAAGAAGTGCTAAATTGCTTTTGCTACACGGGCACTTTTGGCCTGTATGCGCTACGTGGTGGCTGTGCTAAGGTCATTAACGTCGATGTATCACAACCAGCGCTTGACACCGCAAAACGAAATGTCGAACACAACGCGTTAGATATTTCACGGGCAGAGTTTGTTAAACAGGATGTGTTCAAATTGCTACGACAATATCGAGATGAAGGCCGTCAATTTGATACCATCGTAATGGATCCACCCAAATTTGCAGAGAGCAAAGCACAACTTACTGGAGCATGTCGTGGTTATAAAGATATCAATATGATTGCGATGCAAATTTTAAAGCCAGGCGGGACTTTGTTAACATTTTCGTGCTCGGGCTTAATGGAGCAAAACCTGTTTCAAAAAGTCGTTGCAGATGCCGCTTTGGATGCAGGAAGAGAGTTACTTATCATGGAGCGTTTAAACCAAGCAGCTGATCACCCTATTGCAGGTAACTATCCCGAGGGCTTTTATCTAAAAGGACTGATTTGTAAAGTCTACTAGAAATAGTATTAAGCCAACCAGAGTAAGTAAAAAGCAGTGACTCGGTGATAAAAAACACCAGTTGCTACAGTACTTACTCTGGTCAATACCAGACCCTGTCGCTCCTTCAAATTTGTTTTTGCAGCGGTTTGATTGGTATTTATAGAAGGCAGCACCTGCGTAGCATTGTTATGCTGTGTGAGTCAGGCGATAAAGACTCTGTGCTCCCGCAAAATCACCTTACCCCACATCCTTGTGGGCCAACAAGCCCTAATATCCCTACAACTATACGGCATAAAAAGCGCAATGCGCTTTATAGCTTTAAGGTGTCACGCTAACAGATCCTGTTGCGATGATAGTTGATATTCGCTATATCCATTACAATTGAACGCATAGTCTGAACTACCAAAACGACGTAAATAATCAAGCCTCGCCTTAGCTTCATGTAAAGTAGGTAGCGTATCATTTTCTAGGCGCCAAACAACGTAATGTTCTGGATCTGAGCCATCTAAAAAGACAGTTGAGCGGCTAAACACCTTTTGGCAAAGAGAGTGAGACATAAATTCCCTCAAGGCTCTCTCTGAGCGCCAGACAGCCAAAGTAACAAGCACATCAGTACAACCAAATAAATCTGTCGCTGCCACAGACTCGCAATCTTCACCTATGTGACACACAAAACCCGGACTACTCTCTGCCAGTGAGTTGAGCTGCTTAAGGCTATTCCTATCTAGTTTACGCAACGCGCCATTTGTTGGACTTTTAGTTGTAAATATACTAAAAAAAGCAAGTCGCATCGGAGATCCTTGTGTTATATCAACTATTTATGACGTTAACTGCAACACTCATTACATCAGTGATGTTAACACTAAGTTCACTCAGAGTAAAAACTGTTAAATTTAGATTTTTTCACCTCTTAAACCGTCGGTAACGGTTGCATATTAATGTATTGTACGATCCTTGGCATGGTGGCTTTGTTCGGGCTGCCGCCATGGGGCAAAAAATGATGCCAAATTACCAAGTCACCTGCATTAGCAGCAATTGCTTGAGAACCTTGTTGGTGAAAATAATCTGGACGAGGTTGATTGGGATCAAATGGCATATCATCGAGCCAATTGGCAAGTCTATGATGAAACCCTGGTACAACCGTAGTGGCACCTTGGTCTTTAGATGTATCTGATAAGTACAAAATACCCTGGGTGCCAAAAGAGAGCGGCTGAGAAAAATCGAGATCCCAATGAAGGTCAGTCCCCTGATAAACATCATTTACGGTTTCAGGTGGGTTAAAACCGCATCTATCAGCAGATACTTGTAAACGTTCAGTTTGCCATAATTGACTAAAGGCTTTATGTATTCTTGCCGCGTTTCTATTTTCTTCTAGAGCACTATGCTGTACTAAGTGCACCATCGTTTTACTGATCTTGTCACCATCCAAGTTATACCAAGTATCGGGATTACTTATATCAACTTCTAAAAAATCGCAAATCACGTTTAGGGCACGCTGGCAGTTTAATGGACTAATCGCATTTTTGACGACAACATAGCCGTTTGTATTCCAGCATGCTAGATCGTCGACAGACAATACATCAGCCATCTGTTTTACCGTATTTAGTTTATTTTGGTAACTTTGCGGGCACGAAGCTCCACACGTAATATGCTGTAGTAATTCGAATTTTTCCGTCGTTTGTGGTGCTAATTTTATAATCGCTTCGACAAACTGTGTATAGCTATGCGCATACTGATACTTTAACTTATGTGCTTGATCCTGACTAATACCTATGATGTCAAAAACGGTTTTAGCAAGCGCAAAATCAACTGGCACAAAGCGCTGCTCTTTGTTCATAACTTGGCAATTTGCTTCGCTCCATATCCTGTCTAAAATTGACAACCGATACAGCTTCTGATTTGGTGTGGATTCTCGCATTACAACAACTACATCCTTTTTATTCTGATATATATCAATGCCATTAATGATCCTAAATATAGACTTATCTGGCACATTGCTCTGATTTACCTTACTTTAATTGACCTTAGACGTAATGAAAACATGGATGAGGTAAAGAAATTACATTGTTTGCGAACTGCTTTTTATTTTACACAAAGACGTTTTTTTTCAATTTTTTCCTCTTATTGGTCACTACACTGGCCGCATAACCAATTCAGAGGGAAACAAAAAATGAAAAGAGCAGATTATTTCAATCAAGCACCACAATTAATTCAACATTTATTAGGTCAGGAAGAGCTACTTAAACAACAAGCCGAAGCCACTTTCGGACTTAAAATTTGGGAGCTTGTAAAACTTAGAGCATCACAGCTAAATCAATGCGCATTTTGTATCGCAATGCACACAACTCAAGCTACTGATAGCGGTGAGTCAACAAACCGTATTATCGGTCTTAGTGCATGGAAAGACATGACATTTTACACGACTAAAGAAAGATTAGCGCTTTCGCTATGCGAAAAGTTGACAAACGCAGAGGTAATTGAAGATACTTTCTACCAAGAGTTAGCGTCTGAGTTTGACGACAAGAGCCTAGTAACACTAACTATTGCGATCAACGCTATCAACAGCTGGAATCGCATAGTTAAGATGTTTAAACCAACAGTTGAGTTTAATGATAACTGATTTATGTCTTAGTATGTATCGCCCAGAGGGTGAAATAGCAAATTATGTGCAAGCTGTTTGGTTTGCACAAACATCGCTTCAGGGCGAAGCATGGCTGCCAAGTGATGGTGCCAATGGCATCATCATCCCCATTAGTGGTGAAGTATGGCTAAATAATAACAGAGTCACTGCTCCTTTTTATATTCAGCCAACAGCAACAAAGTCAGTAAAAGTATTTTATTCGGAAGCGACATGCTTTTGCGGTATCCGTTTCAAGCCTGCTGGGTTTGCATTTTTAGAAGCAGTTAACCATCCTCTAGTTGACCCCTGTAAAATAGCAACTATGGTCGAAAGCCTGCAATCTCATGCTAGTTTTGAGTTACTTTTGACGCTGCTACATCCAATGCTTTCAGTGCAAGTACCCCAACATCACTCAGCCTTGTACACACAAACTCTACTCAGTCATATCGCAAAATTAACACCTCTCGATGAAGCATATACTCAAACTCCAATCGGTAAACGTCAATTAGAAAGAAAAGTTAAGCTCCACTGTGGGATCACCCCAAAGCATCTCGCACGCATCTATAGAGCGCGACAAGCAAGACAGAGATTAAAAGAAAACCCAAACATAAATCTTGCCCAACTTGCCCTTGAGTGTGACTACGCCGATCAAGCCCATCTCATCCGAGAGTTTAAATCAATCATGCAAATAACCCCTGCAAAGTATAAAAAGCTACTGCAAGCCTCAACCGTAACCTAAGATATTATCTGCATAAAAAATCCATCTTCCTCAGTGCAGAATTAGCGTGTTGACCTCTTTTAGGTATGTAACTTGCTGTGAGTATAGAGCCGGCCACTTAGCGTTTATCCTTCGTAACATGGCAATCGATACACTCTCTCGCCCCGAATCCAGATTACACACGCACCACTCTTGGTTAAAAGGTAAGGAAGTCTGTTGCCTGCAATCGGTTCGGTTTTTATTCTCGTTCCTTTCTGACTTATGGCTGCACTAGCCAAAACGCAAACTTAGTTAATAAACAACAAAGAAAAGTCCCTTAGCAAGTGGCTCCGATCTAGATTCTAATCTATGCGGGATATTTGCATTAAAAGTAGTTAAACAATTTTGTTGTGCACTTATTTTATTGCCTGCTACATAAATATCTAATTTACCTTGCTGCAACCATAGGTGTTTGATTGAACCTCTCACATTAGCTGAAAAGGATGTTTTTCCAGCCTCATTAAAATAAAATTGATAAATTTCAGTAGTAAATAAACCACTTTGCTTTTTCAATATATGGCAGGTAAATGGGCTGTCAACTTTACTGATAATATTATCTTTTGCTGCTCTAGAGGTACTGATATTCAAAGCTCGTTCGGGCGGTTGAACTAATGTTGCTAGCTCATAGTTCATGGCTTCTGCCAGTTTTGCCAGTACCGCAATTGTTGGTACGGTTTGACCTGACTCAATTTGAGCTATCATTGAGCGACTAACGCCAGATCTATCCGCCAATGCTTGTAAGCTTGTGCATTCAGCAGAACGATAGCTACGGATCAACTTGCCTATGTAATCGAAACTTAAACCATCACTCATAATATTAACTCTCGAATTTCCGTTATATTGGATGTTTAATCCAATATATTACACACATTTACTGTAAATGATAGAGTGGAGCTGAATAAAACATATACAAGGTATGAACGATGCTATTAAAAGGTAAAAAGATTTTAGTGACGGGCGCAAGTTCAGGAATAGGTATGGCAGCAGCTAAGTTATTCTCTTCAGAAGGCGCAGCTGTCGCACTAGCTGCACGTAGAAAAAATAAGTTAGATGCGTTAGTTGCAGAAATAAAAAGCGCAGGAGGCATCGCAGTAGCGATTGAGGCCGATATATCTAGAACTAAAGGTGTTACAGAAATGATGGAGCAAGCAGTTAACCGTTTAGCTGGTCTTGATGGCGCATTTAATAATGCAGGTACCATAGGCAATTTTTCCCCAATGTTGAATCAGTCTGAGCAAGATTGGGATGAGACGATAAATGTGAATCTAAAATCGGTCTGGCTCAGCAGTCAATGGCAGATGAGATACTTTCAGACCAATGACATCAAAGGCTCGATTGTAAACACTTCCTCATGGTTAGCTTCCGGTGCCTTGTGTGGTTCGAGCGTATATTCAGCATCCAAAGCTGGCATTGACGCATTTGTTCGCGCAGCTGCTATTGAGGTTGCCAACAGCGGCATTCGTATAAATAGTGTGAATCCTGGTGGCATCAATACCGAGATGACAAGAGAAGCATTTAACCATGACAAACTTATTCTAGATATGTTTTCACAACAGCATCCAGCAAAACGTTTAGGTGAGCCTACTGAAGTTGCCGAGCTCGCCTGTTGGTTGCTTAGCGAACGTGCAAGTTTTGTTAACGGCCAAGCAATCCATGTTGATAGTGGCTACACCATAGGTGGCCAACGGGGCAGTTAGCTACGTTGTTTAATAGCTGTATTACCCAATAAAAAACAGGCTTAAAAACGATATTAGAAAACCAAAGTAGAGAAATATTTATGTTTAAAAAGATACTAGCCATTTCCTTATTGATAACCTCAATTTCCTCGTCACATGCCACTGAGGGCAACTTTTCAATAACCAAATTTAGGGCGGAGAGGGACATTAAAAAGGTATTAACCCTTACACAACGCCAGCAGGCTATTGTAAAAATATCTGCGCTGTCGGCTCTTGAATTAACAGAAGCCCTTCAACAAGTTGTCGCTACATCATTAGAAAAAAAATTTATAGGGCAGCAAGAAGTGGTGCTAATTTTGACTCAGCTTACTTCATACTATGGCTTTCCTCGGGCAGAAAAATCCATTGATGCACTTGCTTCTTCAATTGATAAACATTTATCACTCACATTACCACCCGATACAAGTAAAGCGCGATATAAGAAAGGAGTAGAAGAGTATACTAAGCTGGATAAGAATGGGTATCAAACAATTATTACAGCATTTAAACCTATGTCAGTAGGGTTAACAGACACGACTTACCAACTGTTTGGTGATGCTTTTGGTATACCAGGGCTTACAATTAAAGAGCGGCAATTAGCGACAATTAGTGCACTCGCCGCACTGGGTACAGCAAGACCTCAACTTCAATATCACTTAGGTACAAGTATACAAGTAGGCTTAACTAAAGCGGAAATAATGGATATGGTAATATATATGCAATTTTTAGCTGGCATGCCAGCTGCTTACAATGCAGCTCTGGCGGCAAAAGAAGTGTTTGCAGCAAAGTCAGAAAACCCTTATACGGACTAACTTGTACTAACTCTACAACAAGCGCTGCTGTATTGTGGCGCCTTGATAATAAAAACGCAAAAGCCACGAGTAATTGACGATTTGTAATTCCAAACTACTCAGCTTCGATATGTTCAGTAGGAAAAGTAATAGTAAAGTGACTCCCTACCCCCTCTTCACTTTGCACCGTAATACTTCCACGATGTTCCTTTATAATTGCATGTGTGACAGCAAGCCCCATCCCCGTTCCTTCACCCACAGGCTTGGTAGTAAAGAATGGGTCAAATAGTCGACTTATAATATCTGGGTCAATGCCAATACCATTGTCACTGATACTCAAAATGACTTCTTTGTCATTGCCCGGAGCAAGCAGAACTTCTATTGTTTTATGGGGCTTATGATCCCTATCAACCGCATACTTGGCGTTTGCAAGTAAATTAATGATGGCTTGCTTTATAGCACCATCCTTACCAAGGATTGGCGCAACATCTTCAATAGCAATGACTAAATCGTAACTCTTAAGCTGTCCACTCAGTAAGCGTAACGTGTCTTCTACTATAGGTTTTAGCGCAATGCTTGAGAAGCTATCATTATTTGAACGCGAAAAATTCATCAGATCACTAACTATGATTTTTATACGTTCACAACCGTGTAGCGTATCGTTGATGAGATCTGGTAGATCTTCCGAAATATCATTGAGCCGTTGAGTAACATACACCTCTTTTAGTTGCGTACTTAGCATCTGATCGTTGTCAGTATGTCCTGCCATACTCGCTAAATTAAGTAGTTCTTGTAATGCAGGTAAGTAGTGATTTAGCGACTCAAGGTTACCTCTAACGTAGGCTAGAGGGTTATTTAATTCATGAGCAACACCAGCAGACAAAGAACCCAAGGTCGCCATACGTTCATTATTAATAAGCACAGCTTGCTGGTTCTTTAGCTGCTCCAATTGGCGCTCTAGTGTTTGATTGGCAAGATATAAGGCTCTGGTTTTTTCTTCAAGTAAAGACTCTACTTCATCTCTCGCTTGCTTTTCGCGAAGGTACGCTTTTTTGTAGTCATTAGGATCAGACATCAACTTAATCCAAATGCAAAATCAGTACACAGTGATCGGCGCCTTCGTGCATACATTGGGGGTGCTCTATTCTGAGTACTCTATTATAATGTTGCGCTGCACCATGGAGGAGGCCTTCCGCGCAAAAGCATAGCTTTCGGTTTGACTTGTACTTGAGTATGATGGTTTTATCGTTCTCAATAGTTGTGGTGATGGAAGGCAAGTTAGGTTCGTCATATAGCTTTTTAACTTCCATGTGAATGACGCTGTCAATCGACACCACCAGCTCTTCAAATGAACTAAACTTAGACGAAATCCCCACATGCTTTTTAGCCAAAAATCCAAACAAAGACTGTCCAAATATCGCTAATACTTCGGTTAATGGTTTATCAAGTTTACTTGCGACACCCTGAGCTAATGCAAATAATTCCTCGTCTGGATATGCCGTGGGCGACACATATACTCTCCCCTGCGGCGCGTAGGTTTCAAGTAATTCATCCCACTCCTGCATACCGATGGTTTCGATGGCTAACTCTTCTAGACCTCTGAACACAACACCACGCATCACGCTCTCCTATCACAAGGTTATTCCGTTTTTTAATTCAATATTTGTCAGGTTAAGAGGGTAGTGTTGATACCAAGTGTATTACCGTTGACATATACAACCAACAAACAGCATGCCTTTTGCTGCACTAGAAAAAGATATATACCCATCTTTAGTCAGACACAGCGCAGTACTATCAACAAGGCAAATTCCAGTGAAAAGCACTGTAAGATTAATGCCTTATAGTGCACACCTTCGACAGCGCCTTTAATATCCTATCTGCCAATTTTACTGACTTTGGTACATTCTGTTCATCAACTTGATTGACTCTTTGGTTTAATTCTACTCACTCTTTGGCAAAGCACTCAGTGCCACATTAAAAGCGTGACTTTCAAAAGGTAGTGCACTTTGTGCTTTATGTAAGTGTAGAACATGAATAAAGAAATACAGTATATTTCTACTCGTTCACTGATGTATTCGCCGCATCGCCAAGTTCAGCTTCTTCATCACTTTGACTGTCTAGTGTAATTCTCTCAAGTCCCGACATGATAAGTGGAAGATCCTGTTCATCATTATGCCTGAACAGCTTTTCCTTAATACCCTGATAATAGTTACTAACAATTCCTGCTAGGTTGTTTTCCATCCAGGTCTCCACTGAGTCAGAGCGCTTAAATGCTTCTGGATTTTCTTCAACATCTTCTAATACAGATAACCACATGTCTAATTCAGCCCTGACAGGCATTCCCTGTGACTCTTCCATCACGTCATTCATCCATCCTAATCCTTGGTTTTCATAGGCTTTAATTAACTGTTTATATAAACGGCTTTTTTCGTTGTCATCGGCGGGTTTACCCTCAAACTTTATATACTCTTGATTATTTGTTTTAAAATACTCTGTATTCTCATTTTCATAATTGAGCTTACTGAGTCTTGCAAATAAATTACCGGGCTCCTCAGTATCTATTTCGCTCAACATTTCCATAAAACTTGTACGATCATTTGGCTTCACTAAAGTCGCCATATCCAATAGACCTCGACTCGTGTCGAAATCAGCACTAACGAACTTAGCATTGAGGTCTAAAATTTCTCCGTCAGAAAACTTATTACTAATAACAAATTGAGCAAAATCATTTAAAAGCTGATTGTTCATATCCCCATATGTATTTACATGTTCAAAAATGCCACTTTCGGTATATTGCAAGTCCGTGTCTACTCGGCCATCTTCATCAAGTAAATAAGGTGGAAAAACGGGATCCTCAAACACTTTATTATCGGCTTGCTCCATTAATTTAGACATCGTCTGAATGGTGTCTTGTAACACCTCATCACTCATACCGTTAAGTTTGTTTATTAACTCTGTTGAATAGTCATTTCTACGTTGTTCAAAGCTATTTACCGATAGAGACTGGACAATAAAATCCGTTAGTTGTCCTAGCTCCTCATCACTCAGTCTATTGGCAACATCAAGAAGCGCTTGTGTTGGTTTGAAGTGCGCAAATTCAAATTGTCTTTCTTCACTTAAACGATCGAATATTGACAAGAATTCATCAATTTTTTCTCGCCCTTCAAAGTCGCCGTAGGTATCTTTATAAACGCGCCCATTTTCATCTGTTCCAATGTGCTCTCGATGAATACCATAATGCTGTAATCCGATTGTCCTAAGCTCAATACCACGGATCATTCGAGGATCATAAGTAACTGGAGGCTGAGTGTAAGAAAAGTCTATAGTGAAATTGCTATTATTTTTCAATAGCTCAGAGTTATCGTCATTTTTTTTATCATTTGCGAATGCTGTCAGTGCCTCAGTCATTTTGTCTGATGAATTCGACGCGCTCACTTTCACATTACTTGTATGGAGTTGTGGCTTAATGTTCATAACTTGGATCCTTGTTATGGTAGCAACTGCATTAAATTTCTGCTCAACTTTGAAAATAATACGGTTTTATCTCAATACTTGCTCCATTTGCGCAAGTAAATCACACGCTAGCCCCGTTAAAAACTTCTTATTTAAAACACCGTAACTATCGGCAATATAACTCTGGTTAGGCTAGCGCTTGAAGAGCAACAAACCATTGCTACTAAAACTATTTTTTCATTTCAAATTAATGCGTTTGCGTAATGAAGTTATTACAAAATCGGTTGGCGCAAGCGCCATTACCTTTTATCGACAAAGACAGAATAAACTTTACCCAATTTGTTCCTTTATTTAAGACCCACCTAATATCTGTCATTAAGACTCTATACATAATTGTGTATCTTTTCAGAGGTAGTGGTCGCAACCTTGTTCGTAAAGCTCCAGTGGTAAACCGTCTGGATCGCTGAAAAAGGTAAATCGTTTACCCGTATATTCATCTATTCGAATGGGCTCAACAGCGACTTGATTCTGTGAAAGATGCGCAATACAAGCATCTATATCATTCACCCTAAATGCTAAGTGTCTCAATCCTTGCGCTTCTGGATGTGATATCCGTCTTGGTGGATTTGGAAACGAGAACAACTCAATTTGGCTGCCGTCAGGTAACGCCAAATCTAATTTATATGATTCTCTATCTTTGCGGTAGTTTTCATTAAGTATACGAAGACCGAGTACTTCGGTGTAAAACACCTTAGATCTTTGGTAGTTGGAACAAATAATGGCGGCATGATGTATTCCAGACAATTTCAAACATTTCTCCTCGAGCATTCAATATCTTTAAAATAAAAAAGCGGTAATTTACATTACCGCTTCACACACTCAAATAGGAACTTGGAATACACGCTGTAAAACCAAGCCTTTTCGTTACAAACGAATACCGCCATCAATTTCGACGACACGCCCTGTAAAGAAATCATTTTCAATAATATATTTTGCGGTATGGGCAATTTCTTGCGCTTCACCAAGACGTCCGACTGGTTTCATTTTTACCAAACGTTCTTTGGCTTCAGGCTTCATTGCATCAGTCATCTTTGTTCGGATGACACCTGGGGCGATTGCCCCTACTCGAATACCAAAGCGACCTAATTCTTTCGCCCAGCTCGTTGTCATCGCAACGACACCTGACTTTGCCGCTGAATAGTTGGTTTGCCCCATATTACCAGCGCGTGCAACGCTCGACATATTTATGATCACACCACCATTACCAGCTTCTACCATTTTGACAGCAGCTTCACGGCCGCACAAGAAAACACCGGTTAGATTAACATCAATAACGGACTGAAATTGCGATAGCGACATTTTATCAATAATTTGACCATCTTTCGCTTTGAGTAGCAAACCGTCACGCAAAATACCTGCATTATTTATCAATACCGAAATATCGCCGAAGTCATTTACGATGGCATTAAACACATTTTCGACGTCTGATTCTTGACTAACATTAGCGACATACGTGTTAACTTGTGTGCCGAATTGAGCAAGTTCGTGCTTCGCTTCTGCTAAAACGTCTTCTTGCATATCAATTAGCGCAAGATTTGCACCTTGCTTTGCCATTTCAGTCGCCATTGCAAGACCTAAGCCTTGCGCACCACCGGTGATCACAACTGTTTTACTGTTAATATCCATAATGTTCTATTTCTCTGAATAAAGCTTAAAAATCGCGCTAAAGTCTTCATTGCCTTTACCCTGATTTTGCATCAGGTTATACAAATTCTTTGCAAGTGCCCCCATCGGCGTCGCTGAATTTGTTTGCTGCGCAGATTGCATCGCTAGACTAAGATCTTTAGCCATTAAGTCAACCATAAAGCCCGGCTTATAACCATTCGAAGAAGGCACATTTTCTAGTACATCAGGACATGGGTTGTAAAGCTCAAGTGTCCAGTTACGGCCTGAGCTATTGAGCATGATTTCGCTTAATACTTTCGGATCTAAACCATGATCGACCCCCATTTGCAGCGCTTCACTTGTGCCCGCCATCAGTATTGATAACAGCATATTGTTACATATCTTAGCGACTTGTCCTGCGCCAATGTCGCCTGCATGGAAAATGTTCTTACCCATATTGGTCAGTACCACATGCGCACGTTCAAAGTCTGCTTTATTACCGCCGACAATAAAAGTTAAGGTACCGGCCGCTGCACCTGCCACACCGCCAGACACAGGCGCATCGACAAATGAAATACCCGATTCTGCTAATGTTTTCCCAACAAACTGAGCGGATGCAGCATCAATGGTAGAGCAGTCAATCACCTGTGTGTTTTTAGACAAATAGTTAATGAGTCCATCTTCAGCTGTATATACCGTACGCACGTGTTTGCCTGCAGGTAGCATGCTTATCACATAATCTGCTTCACGGCACACATCGCTAACAACCGCCGCCTTTGTTGCACCACTTGCCTCAAGTGCCGCTACAGCCTCAGGGTTCAAATCAAAAACACATACTTGGTGGCCAGCCTTTAATAAATTAAGGGCCATTGGAGCCCCCATGTTACCTAAGCCGATAAATCCTACTTGTGCCATTTATGTCACTCCTTATAAGTCACGCAAAGGATGATCGTTTTCATCCCATCGAGGTGCGAAAAAACGTTCTATTACGTCATTAGGAACCTCTGCAACCGATTTAAATCGCCAATTTGGTTTGCCATCTTTATCGATAAGCAGCGCACGAACACCTTCTTGAAACTCACCAAACTCGCCAGCAGTCACCGACATTCCTAATTCTTGCTTAAAACAGTCTTTAAGTGTTTTACCTTCACTTCTAGCAAGCTGTGCTTTTACCAGTGCGGCACTCAATGGTGAGCCATGTTTTAACGCCATTTGAGCTTTGCTCAACCACTTGTTGTCAGTACTATCCAGTCCTAAAATAAAATCAACCTGCTCTGATAAATCATCTTTCTCATCAAGCGCTTCGAACGCTTTAATCAGTGGTTTAATTTCGCTTTTTGGTGGTGCATGGGAAGCCTCATCTAGAGATAACAACAACTGAGTCAGCTTTTCGTGGTTTAGCACATTGGTTTTTCCCCAGTTGACTTCACCTAAGTTTTGTAAAAGTAGGCCGAGTTTTTCTGAGTCCATAAAGTGATCGGCAAGTCCAACCAACTTGGCATCCGAAGCGTTAATGTTTGCAGCTGTGAGTCCCAAAAACAATCCAACACCTTTTGGCATCTTGTTGAGGAAATAGCTACCGCCAACATCAGGGTATAAGCCAATGGTGATTTCTGGCATAGCAATACGTGAAGTCTCTGTCATCACTTTATGACTTGCGCCAGCCGTTAAGCCTAGTCCGCCGCCCATGATGATGCCATTACCCCAAAGTAGGATTGGCTTATCATAGTTATGGATTTGATAATCCAACCGATACTCTTCACCGAAAAAAGTTTCGATTAATGCGTTACTCGTATCTGATGACATTTCGCGATATAAGCTCACTACATCGCCGCCAGCACAAAACGCTTTTTCTCCAGCTCCTTTTAATACCACCATTGCAATTTGTGGGTCGTTTGCCCAAATATCCAGTTGTGGTGCAAGCAAACGGATCATATCGAGGTTTAAAGCATTTAACGCTTTTGGTGCATTTAATGTCGCCAGCGCTATCTTCATCCCGTTATGGCATGTTGCTTGCTCGAATAAAACCGGTGCCTCTTCGTGATTTATTAACTCGAATTCAATCATTAGCCATTTACCCAATTCGCTTTGCGTTTCTCTAAAAATGCGTTTACGCCTTCTTTTTGATCTTGGGTATCGAATAAGGTTACAAAGAGTTCACGTTCAAGAGGCAATGCACTATTGATTGTGCCTGTGCGGCCTTTTTGAATAAGAGCTTTACAAGCCGTCACTGCAACAGGGCTTTGATCTTCTACTTTCTTTGCCAATTCGAGCGCAGCTTCCAGCGCTTTACCCTGCTCGACCACTTCTTCAACTAAGCCAATTTGCTGTGCTTTGTCGGCTTTTAAGCGTTCGCCGCATAAAATCATACGCTTTGCCCAGCCTTCGCCTACAAGCCATGACAAGTTTTGTGTGCCGCCAGCACAAGGCAACAATCCAACTTTTGCCTCAGGAAGTGCCATTTGTGCTTGAGCTTCGGCGATGCGGATATCGCACGCTAGTGCGACTTCTAAACCGCCACCCATTGCAAACCCATTGATGGCGGCAATGGATACGCCTCTAAAGTCGCTGAGTGTTTCAAACGCTTCGCCAAATACTCGAGACATGTCCGCAGCAACTCCTTTGTCACCGTCGGCAAATACATTGAGATCCGCACCGGCTGAAAAGAACTTTTCGCCTTCACCAGTGATCACTAAAGAATAGGTTTCTTTATCCGCGTTCAATTCGATTACTAGATTTTTAAGTGCCGTTAGTGTGTCTTTCGTCCACGTATTCGCAGGTGGATTTGACATAGTAACAACAGCAGTATGGCCTTGTTTTTCGAGTTTTAATTGTGCAGTCATGATGCTCTCCTTATAGGACGCTTGCCGCGCCTTCAGCTAAGATCCGACGTGCAATAATTACACGCATGATTTCGTTTGTACCTTCAAGGATCTGATGAACACGTACGTCACGTAGGTGGCGCTCCAATGGATACTCTTTGATGTACCCATAACCACCGTGAATTTGCAGTGCATCGTCACACACCTTAGTGCCTACATCAGTGGCAAATCGCTTTGCCATAGCGCAATAAGTGGTCTTTTCTGGGTCATTGCTATCCAGTTTAAATGCCGCCAATCGAACCATTTGGCGCGCAGCCACAAGTTCTGTATTCATATCTGCAATTTTAAATTGTAGTGCTTGGAACGCCGCTAACGGTTTACCAAACTGAGAACGCTCCTGCATATACTGCTTGGCGGTATTGAGCGCCTGCTGGGCTGTGCCAATCGAACAAGTTGCAATATTAATGCGACCACCATCAAGGCCTTGCATCGCAAATTTAAAGCCTTCGCCTTCTTGGCCTAGCAGATTTGCAGCTGGGATCCTGACATTTTCAAGCGTGATAAGGCGCGTGGGTTGTGCATTCCAACCCATTTTTTCTTCTGCTTTGCCATAAATAACGCCTTCAGCATCGGCAGGAACAACAAAGGCTGAGATACCTTTAGGGCCTGCTTCACCTGTTCTTGCCATTACCACTAATACGTCCGTTTCACCTGCCCCTGAGATAAACATTTTAGAACCAGACAAGACATACTCATCACCTTCTTTTATCGCTTTTGTTTTGAGTGATGCAGCATCTGAGCCAGATCCTGGTTCTGTTAGACAGTACGAGGCCAATAATTCACCCGTTACTAACTGATCCATATACTTTGCTTTGGTTTCGTCAGTTGCAAAGCTCGCTATCATCCACGTTGCCATGTTATGAATAGTCAACATGGCGGTTGTCGCTGTACAACCCATTGAAAGCTGTTCGAAAATAATACTTGAGTCAAGGCGAGATAAACCCAGACCACCTGCCTCTTCTGGTGTATATAGACCGCAAAAACCAAGCTCACCTGCTTTTTGAATTACGTCTTTTGGAAAAATGTGCTCTTGATCCCATTTTGCAGCATGTGGAGCAAGCTCGCTCATTGCAAATTGGTACGCCATGTCGGCAAATGCTTGTTGATCTTCGTTTAGGTTAAAGTCCACGGTAGACCTCTCTTGCTGTTCTGACACCCTGAATGTGTGTCGGTAATTCTTATCGTTTTGGTAAAAATAAGCGTGCTCCCCCTGCAGAGCACGCTGCGCAATATGAGTTATCTAAGGTTGATACTCATATTTGGACCACTGACTGCCTCATCGTCAAACCAGCGTGAGGTAATCGTTTTGGTTTCGGTATAGAAACGCACGCCTTGTTTACCATAGGTATGTTGGTCGCCGTAGAATGAGTTCTTCCAACCGGTAAATGAGAAGAACGGCAATGGCACTGGAATAGGAATATTAATCCCTACCTGACCCACTTCAATTTCACGCTGGAACTTGCGCGCTGCACCACCGCTTGCGGTGAATAATGAGGTGCCGTTACCGTACGGGTTGTTATTAATAAGGGTAATTGCTTCATCTAAACTATCGACAAATACACAACAAAGGACTGGGCCAAAGATTTCTTCTTTGTAGATATCCATGTCAGTTGTGACGTTTGAAAACAGCGTTGGACCTACCCAGTTACCATTTTCATAACCCTCAACGGTATACTCAGAGCCATCTAGCAAACACGTTGCGCCTTGCTG
This sequence comes from Pseudoalteromonas sp. J010, assembly GCF_003934235.1. NCBI lineage: Bacteria > Pseudomonadati > Pseudomonadota > Gammaproteobacteria > Alteromonadales > Pseudoalteromonadaceae > Pseudoalteromonas > Pseudoalteromonas sp. J010. The sequence continues at coordinate 39,176 of NZ_RDBW01000052.1, forward strand.
CTTACCACTGTCAATCAGCGATAGAATCCGCGCTTTAGCCTGCGGAGTCGTTTGCGGACCATAAGCAGCTTCTGGATCATCCCACACGCCAGGACGAACCTTCGCCATGGCGTTTTTTAGTTCATCGACCCACTGTTGTGATTGCCCTACAAATACCGCGACTGAGATCCCCATACAGCGCTGACCACCCGCGCCAACCGAAGAACCAACAAGGTTATTGATCACTTGCTCTTTTTTCGCATCTGGCATGATAACCATATGGTTTTTCGCACCTACACACGCTTGAACACGTTTAAGATTCTGCGTACCTTTGCTGTAAATGTACTGACCGACACCACAAGACCCCACAAACGAAACCGCACGAATTTCCGGCGCTTCAAGAATTTGATCAACCTGATCTTTACTCCCGTGCACAACTTGAAGTACGCCTTTTGGCGCACCGGCTTCTTCAAACAATTCAACCAAGCGCATTGGCGTTAGTGGGTCTTGCTCTGATGGTTTAAGTACAAAGGTGTTACCACATACAATTGCCATTGGGAACATCCACAGCGGGATCATCGCTGGGAAGTTAAATGGCGTAATACCTGCACAAACGCCTAGTGGTTGGGTATATGAATAGGTGTCGATATTTCGGGCAACGTTTTCTACCGTCTCGCCYATCATCATTGAAGGGGCATTACATGCTTGCTCGACCACTTCGATACCGCGCCACACATCCCCTTTTGCATCTTCAAACGTCTTGCCTAATTCATGACAGATTATGGTTGCGATTTCTTCTTGATGCTCCTTAAGTAACGCCGCATAACGCATCATAATTCGCGCACGCTCGGTTACCGGCACATTACGCCACGTTTTAAACGCTTCTTGAGCTGAATGAATTGCAGCTTGTACTTCCTCGTTAGTCGCACAAGGCACTTTTGCTAATACTTCTTGATTAGCAGGGTTAACAACGTCTAACCATTTGTCAGACTGAGACTGTGAAAATTCACCGTTGATGTATAAAGGTACTTGGTGCATGAAGCACTCCTCCCCATAAAACGAGTTAATGCGCTGCGTGAATGATTAGAATTATGGAAGACGCAGCGCCCCTTGGAACGAAATAAATTGCAGAGACTTAAACTTCTACTGCGAGTGCGACAGCTTCACCACCACCGATACATAGTGACGCCACACCTTTTGATAAGCCACGGTTTTTCAGTGCATGGATAAGTGTAACTAAGATACGTGCACCGCTCGCGCCGATTGGATGACCAAGCGCACAAGCACCACCATTGACGTTGACTTTATTGCTATCTAAGTGCATTTCGTTGATAGCCAACATAGTCACCATGGCAAACGCTTCATTGATTTCCCAAAGGTCAACGTCGGCAGTCGACCAACCTGCTTTTTCAAGCAGCTTATTCATCGCACCGACTGGCGCAACGGTAAATTCAGCTGGCGCTTGTGAATGAGTCGCATGAGCAACAATCTTACAAAGTGGTGTCAAACCGTGCTTTTTCGCTTCTGTTTCACTCATTAGAACAAGCGCTGCGGCACCGTCTGAGATAGATGATGAGTTAGCCGCGGTGATCGTGCCATCTTTTTTAAATGCTGGACGAAGTGATGGAATTTTATCTGGGCGGGCATTACCTGGTTGCTCGTCAGTGTTTACCTCAACATCCCCTTTGCGCGTGCTAATCACATGAGGAGCAATTTCATTGGCAAAACTGCCATTTTCGATTGCCGCATTTGCTTTACTCAATGAGCCCAAGGCAAATTCGTCCATGTGCTCACGAGTAATGTCATATTGGTCTGCTGTATCTTGCGCAAAGCAGCCCATCGCCTTGTTGTCATAAGCATCTTCTAAGCCATCAGCCATCATATGGTCTTTGATTTCGCCATGACCCATACGCATGCCGCCACGGGCTTTTGGAATAAAGTAAGGCGCATTAGTCATGCTTTCCATGCCGCCTGCAATGGCAGAATTAATGCTACCTGAGCGGATGAGATCATGCGCGAACATCGCCGCCTTCAGGCCTGAACCGCACACTTTGTTGATTGTCGTCGCTCCTGTTGAACGGGCAAGACCTGCATGCAGCATAGCTTGACGTGCAGGCGCTTGACCAAGACCTGCGGGTAACACGCACCCCATGATCACTTCATCTATACTGGCGTCATTGAGACCTGTTTCATTCATCACTGCTTTAATAGCAGTGGCGCCTAACTCTGTCGCAGCAGCGCCAGATAGGCTTCCCATAAATCCACCCATTGGTGTACGCTTAGCAGCGACGATGACAACAGCTTCGTTACTCATTGCAAAACTCCTGTAGACAAGCCATGCTTTGGCTCATTAATATTTGACTCTGTATTCGAGCATACATAATATTTACGTTTACGCCAACGTAAATCTAAAATCAAGGCAAATGAGATTGCTGCAACTGTAAAGATTAATTGCACAGATTTATTGCCAACGCTTATTCTGTCTAGCTCGAGTTAAGGTTTGATGACATTTCATACAAGCCTAATTGCTGCTTTTATACGACTAAAGCAGGATCTACCATTCTTACTTTACCTTTACGTAAACTTCACTTATATTGGTCTAATCAGTGACGTTGTAAGTGTAAATAGAAATGCAAGAAATAAATGAACCAACCTATTCAATCAGCGAGCTAGCTAAAGAATTTGATATTACTACTCGCAGTATTCGTTTTTACGAAGATCAAGGACTCCTTTCTCCTAAGCGCCAAGGACAAACGCGTATTTACTCCAAACGCGACAAAGTCCGTTTAAAACTTATCCTTCGCGGAAAACGCCTTGGCTTTACACTTGCTGAAACTGGCCGCTTATTTGAGCTTTATGATGCCGACAAATCTAGTGAAAAGCAGCTTAAAACCATGTTGCAACTCATTGAAGAGAAAAAAGCCGATTTAAGCCAACAAATGGACGACATCAAAGTTGTCTTAATGGAATTGGTAACGGCTGAACGTCGTTGTCGCGATACATTACACGAGCTCGAAAAATAAACTCTCACAACAGGATGAATACCGATGAGCACAGTATCTTTATATAAAGAATTGAACTTTGGACTAGGTGAAACAGCAGACATGATCCGAGATCATGTCAATAGTTTTGCTACCAGCGAAATTGCCCCACTGGCTGAAAAAACAGATCAGGAAAACGCGTTTCCGAACGAGATGTGGCCAAAGTTTGGTGAAATGGGTCTACTTGGGATCACCGTCCCTGAAGAATTTGGCGGCTCAAATATGGGATACCTTGAGCATGTAATTGCAATGGAAGAGATCAGTCGTGCAAGTGCCTCAATCGGCTTAAGTTACGGCGCACATTCAAACCTCTGTGTAAACCAAATTAACCGCAACGGTAACCAAGCGCAGAAGGAAAAGTACTTACCTAAGCTAATTAGTGGTGAGCACATCGGTGCCTTGGCAATGAGTGAGCCAAATGCAGGTTCTGATGTCGTTTCAATGAAGCTGCGTGCTGAAAAGCAAGGTGATAAGTTCATCCTGAACGGAAATAAGATGTGGATCACTAATGGCCCTGATGCAGACGTTTTCGTCATTTATGCAAAGACAGACGTCAATGCAGGACCTCGTGGGATCACAGCCTTTATCGTAGAAAAAACCTTCTCCGGTTTTTCAACAGCACAAAAGCTAGACAAACTTGGCATGCGTGGCTCAAACACTTGTGAGTTGGTGTTTGAAAACTGCGAGGTACCCGCTGAAAACATCCTAGGTGAATACAACGAAGGCGTAAAGGTGCTGATGAGCGGCCTTGACTATGAACGTGTAGTATTGGCCGGCGGCCCGCTGGGTATCATGCAGGCTTGTATGGATGTTGTAGTCCCATATATTCATGAGCGTAAACAATTTAACCAGTCAATCGGTGAATTTCAGCTAGTGCAAGGTAAAGTTGCTGATATGTATACGCAAATGAATGCAGCACGCTCATACGTCTATACTGTAGCAAAAGCCTGTGACCGTGGCGAAACCACGCGTAAAGATGCCGCAGGGGCAATTTTATATGCCGCAGAACTTGCAACCAAACTTGCACTTGATGCCATTCAATTACTAGGTGGAAACGGCTACATCAACGAATACCCTACAGGCCGCCTACTTCGCGATGCCAAGCTCTATGAAATTGGCGCTGGTACGTCTGAGATCCGCCGTATGCTTATCGGACGTGAGCTGTTCAACGAAAGCCGCTAGGAGCGCTGTATGACGGTACTAAATTCTGCGGTTAATCCTCATGATCCGCAATTCAAAGCAAACAGCGATGCCATGACATCGCTGGTTGCTGATCTTAAAGATAAAGTGGCAACACTAAGCCAAGGTGGCGGTGAAGCACTCATCGCTCGTCATCAAAGTCGTGGTAAGTTATTTGTCCGCGACCGCATTGAAACTTTACTCGACGAAGGCTCACCATTTTTAGAAATCGGCCAGTTCGCCGCTTTTGGTGTTTATGAACAAGATATTCCCTGTGCCGGTGTCGTTGCAGGGATCGGACGCGTGAAAGGTGTTGAGTGTATGATTGTGGCAAATGATGCGACAGTCAAAGGTGGGACTTACTTTCCACTGACGGTCAAGAAACACCTACGAGCACAAGAAATCGCTGAGCGCTGCCACCTTCCGTGTATCTATTTAGTAGACTCAGGTGGTGCAAACTTGCCAGAGCAAGATGAAGTATTTCCAGACAAGCTGCATTTTGGTCGGATATTTTATAATCAGGCTCGTATGTCTGCTAAAGGGATCCCGCAAATTGCTGTGGTTATGGGATTATGTACCGCAGGCGGCGCCTATGTGCCAGCAATGGCTGATGAAAGTATTATCGTTAAAGAACAAGGCACCATTTTCTTAGCAGGCCCGCCACTTGTTAAAGCGGCCACGGGTGAAGAAGTGAGTGCAGAAGACTTAGGCGGCGCAGATGTGCATTGTAAAGTGTCAGGCGTGGCCGATCACTATGCAGAAAATGATGAACATGCACTGTCTATCGCAAGACAATGTATATCGCGAATTAATCATCAGCGCCCAACGAGGTCACTACTCCAAGATGCCAAACCGCCACGTTATGATATCAGTGAGGTATATGGCATTGTCGGCACAGATCTGAAAAAACCGTTCGATGTCCGTGAAGTCATTGCCCGTATCGTCGATGACTCGCAGTTTGATGAATTTAAGCGCTACTTTGGTGAAACGCTAGTGACTGGTTTTGCCGAGATTTATGGTCACCCTGTGGGGATCGTAGCAAACAACGGTATTCTCTTTTCTGAATCTGCACAAAAAGGCGCACACTTTATTCAGCTCTGTGCACAGCGCAATATTCCACTACTGTTTTTACAGAACATTACTGGATTTATGGTCGGCCAAAAATACGAAGCTGAAGGTATTGCCAAACATGGCGCCAAAATGGTTACAGCGGTTTCCTGTGCTGATGTGCCTAAATTTACGGTATTAATTGGCGGCTCATACGGTGCTGGTAACTATGGTATGTGTGGTAGAGCATACGAACCAACTATGATGTGGATGTGGCCAAATGCACGGATCTCTGTGATGGGTGGCGAACAAGCTGCAGGTGTATTAACACAGGTAAAACAAGATGGTTTAGCGCGCAAAGGGCTTAGCATGAGTGATGCCGAAGTGAGCGAGTTTAAAAAACCGATCATTGAGCAATACGAAAAACAAGGCCACCCCTACTACGCGAGTGCTCGGCTTTGGGACGATGGCGTTATAGACCCTGCGGATACACGCACTGTACTTGGTCTTGCCTTAGAAGCTGCGAGCAATGCGCCGCAAAAAGAGTCTAAATTTGGCGTATTCAGAATGTAAGGAGCACCGATGCCTGTCACTTTAACGATAACAAAAAACAAAGTGGCGATCTTAGAGCTAAGTCGCCCAGAAAAACACAATGCCTTTAATGCAGAGGTGATTGCCGAACTTATCAAAAATATCGACTATGCCAGCGGCCTGGATGTGCGCGCTTTGATATTTAAAACCGAAGGCAAACACTTTTCAGCTGGCGCTGATCTGGCGTGGATGAAATCCATGGCAGACAATAACTACGACGAAAACGTCGCAGACTCACTAGAACTTGCCAAATTAATGCAGGTTTTAGCTACTTGTCCCCACCCGACATTATGCCTAGTGCAAGGAGCAGCTTTTGGCGGTGCACTAGGATTAATCGCCTGTTGTGATATCGCCATTGCACAGCACAACTCCAAATTCTGTTTAAGTGAAGTCAAGCTTGGCCTTATTCCGGCTGTGATTAGTCCTTATGTTATAAAAGCCATTGGTGAGCGCCAAGCAAGACGCTACTTTTTAACTGCTGAGGTATTCAACGCTGAAAAAGCTCTTGAAATGGGATTAATCCATGAGCTCAGTGACGATTTAGTTAAAAGTGAGTCTGACTTCACACAGCTGCTGCTAAATAATGGCCCTGCTGCGGTTAAAAATGCCAAAGCACTTATCAACGAAGTTGCAGGCAACGAAATCAACGAAGCGTTGATCACCCATACAGCAAAGCGTATTGCTGAGATTAGAGTCAGTGAAGAAGGGCAAGAAGGTCTTAGTGCCTTTTTCGATAAACGTGCGCCACGCTGGCAAAACGCCGCGCACGAATAGGAGTCAATATGCTAACTAAAATTCTAGTCGCAAACCGGGGTGAAATTGCCTGTCGCGTGATGCGTACCGCGAAGAAAATGGGACTAACCACTGTAGCGGTTTACTCTGATGCTGACGCCAATGCGATGCACGTTAAGGCCGCTGATGAAGCTTACCACATTGGTCCAGCACCATCTAAAGAGTCTTATTTGGTGGCAGAAAAAATCCTTGAAGTGGCAAAGGCTGCTGATGTGGATTGTATTCATCCAGGCTACGGGTTCTTATCTGAAAATGAAGTATTTGCCAAAGCGTGTGAGGCGGCGGATATTGCGTTTATTGGTCCGCTGGCAAGTTCAATTGAAGCGATGGGTTCAAAAACCCGTGCTAAGGAAATCATGAATGACGCCAATGTGCCTCTAGTTCCCGGGTATTATGGTGACAAACAAGAAGATGATTTCTTACAAGCCGAAGCGGAAAAAATCGGTTTTCCGGTACTTATCAAAGCCGCATACGGCGGCGGCGGTAAAGGCATGCGCGTGGTACGTGAGAGTAGCGAGTTTCTATCCGCTCTACATGGGGCTAAACGTGAAGCGGCGGCAAGTTTTGGCAATGACTTAGTACTGCTTGAACGCTTTGTAGATAAACCTCGTCATGTTGAAGTACAAGTTTTCGCTGATAGCCACGGTAACTGTGTTTATCTCGGTGACAGGGACTGTTCACTACAGCGCCGCCACCAAAAAGTGATTGAAGAAGCGCCCGCACCAGGTTTGAGTGATGCGATGCGCAAAGCCATGGGTGAAGCAGCAGTACGCTGTGCGCAAGCGATTAATTACCGCGGCGCTGGTACTGTGGAATTCTTACTTTGTGGTGATGAATTTTTCTTTATGGAGATGAATACTCGCCTACAAGTAGAGCACCCAGTAACAGAAATGGTAACTGGTCTTGACTTAGTCGAATTGCAATTAATGGTCGCGGCGGGTGAACCGCTGCCGCTGACTCAACAGCAGGTTTCGTTATCTGGTCATAGCTTTGAAGCACGTATTTACGCAGAAGATCCTGAAGAGAACTTTATGCCGTTTTCAGGTGTACTAGCTCACCTTAGCTTCCCTGCAGCCAAAGATGGCGTAAGAATTGACACAGGCGTGCAGCAAGGCGATGAGATCAGCCCGTTTTACGATCCTATGATCGCAAAGCTGATTGCTCACGGCAAAAACCGCGAGCAAGCATTACTCAAACTAAAATCAAGTTTAGAGCAAGTCCATCTGTGTGGTTTAAAATCCAATATCGCATTTTTGCACCACCTAGCTGGACACCCTACTTTTACAACCGGTGCACCAGATACCCACTTTATTGATACGCAAACTGAGGTGCTAACTCAATCGAATACGCCGTTGGATAAAATGGTGCTACTAGCAGGTGCAGCCTATCTTAGCCACCAACAACCACGTAAAAAGACGGTGTGGGGAAACTTAGGCTTTAGACTTAATCAAACCGCGAAAGTGGATTTGCCATTTGTGGATCATGCTGCCTGTGCCTATCAATCTCAAGATGGTTGGAAGATTTCGTTAAACGAGCAAATCCATCATGTTGAATGTGAATTAGAAGGACACCAGTTAACGGTAATCATTGATGGTGTCCGATTACGCGCAAGTGCGATTGTCACCGAAACCGCCATTACCATTATGTATGGCCCTCATCAACATACCGTTGAGCTTAAGTCAAAGCATTATATTAGCGATCATGAGCACGAAGCTGCGCCTTTGGCTGCCCCATTAAACGGCACTGTCGTTAAGCATTTATTGTCCGTCGGCACCCAAGTCAGCAAAGGTGATGCTGTAGTGATAATAGAAGCCATGAAAATGGAATATACCCTCAATGCGCCTTTTGATGGCAAGTTGACTTCATACTGCTTTGCAGAGGGTGAGTTGGTCAGTCATGGCGATATGCTGGCGATTGTTGAGGAGCAAGACTAATGGCTGACTATCCGGCTCGCGTAAAAATTGTAGAAGTAGGTGCACGGGATGGCTTACAAAATGAAGTCAGTGTTGCCACTGAAGCTAAAATAGCGCTGGTTAACGCACTTAAAGATGCTGGCCTCAAGCACATTGAAGCTGGTGCATTTGTGTCACCCAAATGGGTGCCACAAATGGCTGACTCAGCTGCGGTTATTCAAGGCTTTACGCGTAGTGATGACGTTGAAATAAGTGCGCTGACGCCAAACCTCAAAGGCGCTGAGCTTGCACTTGAGAATCAGGTTGACGAATTTGCTATTTTTACAGCAGCTAGTGAAACGTTCACCCAAAAAAACATCAACTGCACTATTGAACAGAGCATTGAGCGCTTTCGCCCCGTTGTTGACCTTGCACAAAAAAACAACATAAAAGTAAGAGGTTATGTAAGCTGTGTGGTTGGCTGCCCATATCAAGGAGCTGTACAACCAGAGCAAGTTTTAGCGGTATGTAAACAATTGTTGTCACTTGGTTGTTATGAAATTAGCCTAGGTGACACTATCGGTGTTGGTACACCTAAAAAAGTCCAGCAGTTGCTCACCTTGTTACTCCAACATATCCCAGCTGACAAGCTTGCGGTGCATTTCCATGATACTTACGGACAAGCGTTAACGAATATTCACACTGCTCTACAAATGGGGATCGCGACTGTTGATAGCGCCGTTGCAGGGCTCGGTGGTTGCCCTTACGCCAAAGGTGCGTCAGGAAATGTTGCCACTGAGGATGTAGTTTACTTGCTGCAAGGGCTTGGCATTGAGTGTGGAATTGATTTAGAAAGGCTAGCAAAAGCAGGATGGACAATTTGTGATGCGCTAGGTAAGACACCAAGCAGTAAAGTGTCGTTGGCACTCAAACAAACTTGTCAATCTTAAAACAATAACATCATTAGGAGTGGGCTTATGGCCGGTTTCGATAAAGTCGTATCAAGCTACAGCGAAGCGATGGCAGGTCTGAAAGATGGTGATACCATCATCGCAGGTGGCTTTGGCTTGTGTGGTATTCCAGAAGGCTTAATTGCAGAAATTAAGCGCATGCAAACAAAAGAATTGACTGTTGTTTCAAACAATTGTGGCGTCGATGATTTTGGTCTAGGTATTTTGCTTAAAGATCGTCAGATTAAGAAAATCATTGCATCTTATGTCGGTGAAAATGCGCTGTTTGAACAGCAACTTCTTGACGGCATTATCGACGTTGAGTTGACACCACAAGGGACGCTTGCAGAGAAAATGCGCGCAGGTGGTGCTGGGATCCCAGCTTTTTACACAGCAACAGGTTATGGTACACCTGTCGCACAAGGTAAAGAAGTAAAGGAATTTGATGGCCGGCCGTATATTTTAGAAGAGTCGATCACCGGTGAATTCGCTATTGTTAAAGCGTGGAAAGCTGACCGCTATGGCAACTTAGTATTTCGCCATACCGCAATGAACTTTAACCCGATGGCGGCAACAGCTGGGAAAATCACGGTAGCTGAAGTAGAAGAAATTGTGGAGCCCGGCGAGCTTGAGCCGAGCCAAATCCACACCCCGGGCATTTATGTCAATCGCGTGATCAAAGGTGACTTTGAAAAACGTATTGAACGTGTCACAACGCGCAAATAGGAGGCAATCATGGGTTTAAATCGTGAACAAATTGCGATGCGCGTGGCGCAAGAGCTAGAAGATGGTTACTACGTAAACTTAGGCATAGGCATTCCAACCTTAGTTGCTAACTATGTACCTAGCGGCATTGAAGTAATGCTGCAATCAGAAAATGGCTTGCTAGGCATGGGTCCCTACCCAACCGAAGACCAAGTTGACGCTGATATGATAAACGCTGGTAAAGAAACCGTGACAGCTGCGACGGGTGCAGCAATTTTTAATAGTGCAGAAAGCTTTGCCATGATCCGTGGTGGTCATGTAGACTTAACGGTACTAGGTGCATTTGAAGTTGATCAGCAAGGCAATATCGCGTCTTGGATGATCCCGAAAAAATTAATCAAAGGCATGGGTGGTGCAATGGATTTAGTTGCTGGTGCACGCAACATCATAGTGACCATGACCCATGCTAGTAAACACGGCGACTCTAAACTACTTGAATCATGCACACTCCCGCTTACTGGCGTGAACTGTGTAAAGAAAATTGTCACTGATTTGGCTGTGTTAGAAGTAAAAGATGGCGCATTCCATTTGCTAGAACGCGCACCGGGTGTTAGTGTTGATGAAATAATCAGCAAAACTGCGGGTAAACTTATCGTTGATGGCGATATTCCTGAGATGCAGTTTGAGGCTTAATAAGCCGCCACATTACCCAAAAATGTACCGACCTCATTCCYAGTGCCAAAGGCGCTGAGTTACCCAAAACCCCTCGCAAGAGGGGTTTTTTTTCTTGTTCTCATTAAAAAACCTTCACTTTATACCAATTTTCTTAATTAAGTGGTCTATTTTGAGGTGAGAAAATCTTGTCGATAACACCGCTTCCGCGTCCTGCTCACGCCGAGGTACCTACGTCCTGTAGGCAAGGCAAAAATTTTGCTATTTAGTTGTTCTAAATAAGAAACTTTTAACGCTGTTAG
>NZ_RDBW01000053.1:0-29021 GCF_003934235.1 Pseudoalteromonas sp. J010
TAAAGAACAGTTCCGGTTACCCGGTGCGATGACTCACCATCACTGCGCCGTTAGCGCTGAGGGTTGTGCATTCTAAGCATTTCCCATTTGTTGTCAACACTTAATTTTGATTTTCTTTCGAAGTATTCAAACTCAAGTTTTATTTGACTCCCGACTCGTTGGCTCGTTGCTTTTCAGCGCTGCTCCCCGTGTCGGTGGATGCGCATTATAGGGAGATCCGATTTAAGTGCAACCCTTTTTTTAAAGAAAATTGCAAAAAACCCGTCAATCGAACAAAAAGAAACCAATCAGTTCAAAACACATACAAAAACACCCGCTATAAGCGGGTGTTTTGCTCTTTTAACCTTAGATAGCGCCTAAAGATTAAAACTTATATTCAATACCTAGACCTAAATAATCTTTTTCGACCTGGTTATCTGCATCATATGTAGAATAGAAACCATACACCTTCGCATTTTTGGCAAGTTTGTAATCGACACCAACAGAGACTCCATCAACTTTGTCACCCGCGTCAAAATCAATAACTTGATACTGAGCCTTCAATGTCGCACTACCTAACTTATATGCTGCATTTAATAAATAGCCATCCGCTTCTGCGCTACCATCCACTTTTTCTTGAGTCTGGTACATTGCACCAAGTTTAAAGTCAGCTAGTTTCCCTTGCACACTAAAACGAATCGTGTCATAGCCGTTAACTTCACTGTCAGCTGCAATCGCTGCATAGACAGTTGACTCTTTTAAACCCGCGTCACCATAAGTAACCGCTGTAGAGAAGCCGTTTTCACCTTCTTCATTATCTTCAGCAATAAAACTACCTAAAACTCTAATGCCATTAAAGCTTGGTGATTTATATGAGATTGAATCGCCTAAACGATTCTCACCTTTGAACAGTACCTTAATATCACCTTCAAGGTCATTGAATTGATCTAACTTGCCTTGTGATTGTTTTAATGCGGTGTCGTTACGACCAATCACTACTTCACCAAAGTTACCTTTCAAACCAACATACTGGTTACGTGCTGTAATATTGTCTTTGTCACCTTTGGAGTCGGCGTCAGACACATCCACTTGAAATTCAAGCTTGTAAATAACTTCTAAACCTGAGTTTAATTTCTCAGAACCTTTGAAACCAAAGCGAGAAGCGTTACTTTTGATTTCAGTAACAGAGCCAGCACCATCATCTGAAGATTGCACCGATACGTTCGCTTTACCATAAACATCTACTTCAGCATTTGCTTGAAGGGTGATTGCACTTAATAATGATAGCGCCAAAGCAGTCTTAGTTAGTTTCATGTGTATTTCCTCAATATCGCAACACGTATTTTTAAAACATGCGCAGTGTGACATTGCTAAATGACAAAAATATTACACATAAAATATTTCTGAAAATAAAGTGACACTCAAAATTAAGAAATACGTCACAAAATATTCATTATAGGAACTACTGCACCGCTCCTAACAAATTTACTATCGTTTCAATCTGTTCTAACTGATCATTATCTTTGTGATACGCTACATATATCTCCCTTGAATTACTTTCGACGTCATTAATTTGGAATAATTTTTCGGCCTCAATAGCCTCCAGCGCTAGCGCTTCCGGAACAAAGGCTGATCCGCCACATTGTAAGATCAAATCCAGCGCGATCCGTCCTGTACTTGTTCTGAAATATGGAGGTGTCGCACCTGTAAATTGCTTTGCATGCCATAATGAAAATGCAGTACCCCAATCGACATAAACATATTGGTTGTCAAAGAAGTCTTCCTTGGTAGCAGTATCAAAGGTGCTCACAGGAATAATTGCCAAGTCACTGATCGGCCTGACCTCCAGCTCATCTACTTTAGGTGGATCGAATAGAACCGCAAGATCTAATGTTCTTTCTAATAGCAATCTTGTACTTTCTTGCTGCGTTTTGACTTCTGCTACTAGAGATACGCCTGGCATAGCAGAAACGATATGATTGATACCAAACTGTAAAAAAGCATCCCAAATATTCGCTGTGCCGCTTAGAGACAATTGTTTGTGCATGTTATTTGCGAGCGCAACATCGACTTTTGCTCTTTGCATGCCCGTCAGTATCATTTTTGCGTGAGGTAGCAGTCTTTCACCAGGTGCTGTCAATTGAATATTGTTGCGCTGGCGAATGAACAGGTTTACCCCTAGGCTCTGCTCTAATTGACGGATCCTAAAACTTACAGCTGATTGCGTAATGTATAAATTTTCAGCTGCCCTGCCAAAATGGCGGGTCTTCACAACTTCAACAAAAGTTTTTAATAGATCTATGTCCATTTTTCTTCCTGACGATAAAAATTACTCGTTTAAAAAATTTGAAAACTTGGTCCATACTCCAGCCAGATAACCTTAGAGGACTCAGTTATGGATCATAATTTAGCGACTTTGAAAAATGCCTTTGCAAGCAACAGAGCCTTTTATGATGATGCCAATTTCCCTAGAGGATTTGGACGCAGTGGCCACTTTACCCTTCAAGAAGCCGAGATTCTTGAACGCTGTGGAGCCACACTAAGAAGCTTATACAGCAAAGCAGCAGAACCTCAAAATAGTTTCCAGTCACAATTCGTTCAAGTGATGGATGGCTTAATCCCACCGACTAATGCCGTTGAAAAAGCTTGGACCAAATACCTCAAGCATACAACCTGCAAAACAAAGTTTCATACTCTATTTGGTCGCTCAAAAGTACAAAATGATAGCAGCGTGGTAATCCCAGCGGATATTGACGACGAACTATAACATTATGAATGTTAATAGTGTGCCGACACTATCATTGGCAGTTGTTGACAATATTTTAGTTCACAACTGTCAGTGTTTTCCTTCTTCAATCATTATGACAGTAGATTTATACGCTGTTATCCCGTTCAATTATTGATCCTCTCATTGCATTTCCTTTCAGTTAGGTTAAGAATTAATAAAACAGGAAATAATTGGCGAAGGTTGTGTTACGGAAAATCCTAATTATTGAAGACACCCCTACCATTGCGAAAGTGCAAAAGCACATTGCAACTTCTGCTGGGTATCAAGTAGATATTGCAGAGTCTCTTGCTGAAGCTCAGGCGTTGTTATCACAGCATACTTACTTCTGTGCTGTTGTTGATTTTGTACTGCCAGATGCGCCCCATGGAGAAGCTATCCCATGCACTGTTAGCGCAGATATTCCAACTATTGTTATGACGGGTAATATAGAAAGCCAGACTCGCTCTATTGTCGAACAGTACCCGATTATCGATTACATCATAAAAGAAAATAAACAGGCTTATCACTACTTACGGCGACAGTTGGAGCGCTTGCCAAGGAATGAAAATGTAAAAGTTCTCGTTGTCGATGACTCAATGGCATCTCGGAACTATGTATCAGCACTTCTAATTAGACATAAATATCAGGTTCTAGAAGCATGTGATGGGCTTGAAGCGCTAGCGGTATTAAAAGAGAACCCAGAAATTTCTGTGATCATTACAGACAACGAGATGCCAAATATGCGTGGAGAAGAGCTTTGTATCGAAATACGACGACTCTACTCAGATGACGATAAAGCAATCATCGGTATTTCAGGAGTAGAAAATGCCAACCTGTCCACACGCTTTTTGAAAAATGGAGCTAATGACTATTTAAGAAAGCCATTTAATGCTGAAGAGTTTTATTGCCGCCTTAGTCAAAACGTCGATATGCTCGAACATATCCAAACAATCAGACGACAAGCTAATACTGACTACCTCACCGGACTGCCTAACCGCCGCTACTTTTTCGACACCGTAAAAAAGAGTTTAAAAGCACGATTTGGCAAAAAGCAGCATGGACTAATAGCCATGATTGACATTGACCACTTTAAACAAGTGAATGATAAGTATGGTCATGACGGTGGCGACGCTGTACTGGAATCTATTGGCAAGGTGTTCGCTACACACTTTGCGAGTGATCTCGTTGCGCGATTAGGCGGGGAGGAGTTCGCTATCTATTTTAAAGATACAAAATCAGAAGGTTGCGTGGAAAAGCTCGAACAATTTAGAAAATATTTGGAAAGTAACAGTAGCAAGCTGACAACTCAGAAAATTGCCTTTACTGTCTCAATGGGACTCGCTTCACAAGTGACAACCAATATAGAAAGCTTGATAAAAGATGCCGATGAGCAACTTTATCAAGCTAAAGATACCGGTAGAAACCGCTTAGTTTACTAAGCGCTTTCTCCTATCACGGTAAGAGTCGAGACTAAACATCACCAATGCACTCCAAATAAAAGCAAAGGTAACGGCTCGTTCAGCGTCAAACGGTTCTCCGTAAAATAGTACAGCCAACATAAACATTAAACTCGGCCCGATATATTGAAAAAAACCTAACGTTGAGTATGGAATGCGCTTGGCGGCACCTGTGAAACACAGTAATGGCAAAGTAGTTACAACCCCTGCGCTAACAAGGAGTATATTAGTATACCAATCATTGTTCATAAGGTTACTAGTAGCACTAGGTTCCACCCACCACCAGTACACCAATGCTATTGGCGTTAAAATAAGCGCTTCAACCAATAGACCCGGTAGTGACTCTACCGCTAACGTTTTTCGAAGCAAGCCATAAATCGCAAATGAGCCAGCCAAAGAAAAGGCAATGATAGGAAAAGAGCCAAAACTAATAAGCTGTAGCAATACGCCAAATATTGCAAGCATCACAGCAAACTTCTGTCCTGCTCTTAGCTTTTCAGAAAGAAATAACATGCCTAGCAACACATTGAGTAGCGGGTTGATATAATACCCAAGGCTTGCATCTAACATATAGTCGTTTTGCACAGACCAAATAAACAACCCCCAGTTAAACCCGAGTAATAAAGCAGTTAATGTCAGCATCGCCAACAGCTTGGGGTTAACTAAAATCGCTTTTATCTTTGGCCACTGTTGTCTAGCCAGCACAATAATAAAGATAAACAGCACCGACCATATTACGCGATGAATTAATATTTCAATCGCATCAACATGAGTCAATTGCTTAAAATAGATGGGGGCTAATCCCCACATCAAAAAGGCAAGTACAGCGAGTAAATGTCCTTTTTTCTGTTCTTCAATCACAGCTTTAGACCTTGTTTAATCTTGGTAGGATCCACTTAAAGGTCAAACAGTATACTATGGTTTGTAGTTAACAGCGATGAAAGTTGGATGAATATATACCAAGGCTTCCTCCAGTTTGTAGAGGGCAAAGTGTTCAAATCTTATTCACTCCCTCCATCCGAGCGTAAAAAGCAAAGACAAGGGTCAAAAAAAACTCTAAAATAGCCGCGATGAATACCCTCGAGAACACGCCAGCTAACGACCCTCATACGGTACTGAAAGATATATTCGGTTACAGTACGTTTCGACACGGTCAACTTGATATCATTCAGTCTAGCTTAGCTGGTCAGGACACGCTTGTGTTGTTGCCAACAGGCGGTGGAAAGTCTTTATGCTATCAAGTTCCTGCAGTATTACTGCCCGGGGTTACACTTGTTATTTCGCCCCTTATATCACTGATGCAAGACCAAGTTGCTCAATTAAAAGCACAAGGTATTGCCGCTGAATATATAAATAATAGTGTTGCATGGGAACAGCAGAGAGACATTTACGACAGGCTCTATAATGGAGACATAACGCTACTTTATGTTGCACCTGAAAAAGCCTTACAGCGAGAGTTTATTGACCGCATTGCTGGCTGCCACATCAGCTTATTCGCAATTGATGAAGCGCATTGTGTGTCTCACTGGGGGCATGACTTTAGACCTCATTACTTTCGCTTGAAAGAGTTACGGCAGTATTTTCCTAATGTTCCAATGATGGCATTAACGGCAACTGCTGATTTAGCAACGCGAAAAGACATCGTGCAGCAACTCGGGATGTATGAACCGTTTATTTATACTGGTAGCTTCGACAGACCGAATATCCGCTACACCATAGAAGAAAAATTTAAGCCACTATCACAACTGTTCCGTTACCTCAAAGAGCAAAAAGGCCAAAGCGGAATTATCTACTGTGGTAGTAGAAAACGTGTAGACGATATTGCCGAGCGACTTATCGATGCTGGGTTTAACGCTGCAGGTTATCATGCTGGCTTGGATAATGACCAACGACAATTTGTGCAAAACCGCTTCGCACGAGACGACATTCAAATTGTCGTAGCCACTGTTGCATTTGGAATGGGGATCAATAAGCCCAATGTTCGGTTTGTTGTACATTACGATATCCCAAAAAGTGTTGAGGCCTATTATCAAGAAACTGGTCGCGCCGGTCGAGATGGCCTTGCTGCTGAGGCGGTAATGTATTTCGATCCTGCTGACATTCCAAGAGTTAGGCGTTTTTTTGAAGATATTCCAGATGAGCAGCGCCGCAAAGTGGAAGAGCAACGTTTTCAAGCAATGTCTAGCTTTGCAGAAGCCCAAACTTGCCGCCGGCAAATTTTACTCAATTATTTTAGTGAGTATCAGCGCGAGGCTTGCGGCAACTGCGATATTTGTCTAAATCCTCCAAAGCAATTTGATGGTACTTTAGTTGCGCAACAAGCATTATCTTGTGTATACCGCGCAGAGCAACGCTTTGGCATTGGCTATATTGTCGATATTCTACGTGGGGCAAATACTGCCAGAATAAGAGAATATAACCACCATACGCTGTCTACATACGGGATCGGAAAAGAACATAGTAATGAGTTTTGGCTCAGTATTTTGCGTCAACTTATCCATCATGGCTTATTAAATCAAGATATAACTCAAGGTGCGACTCTCAGACTTACCGAAGCCGCAAGAGCGGTGCTCAAAGGTGAATATGTTTTACAGCTGGCAGAGCCAAGACTCGTTGCTAAACACGTTTATCAAGACAAGCTTGCCCAGTTTAATTACGACAAAAAGCTATTTGCTAAATTACGCGCATTGAGAAAACAATTAGCAGATGAAGATGACGTACCACCGTATGTTGTATTTAACGATAGAACACTCGCTGAAATGGCACAAAAAACACCGACAAACGATAGTGAGTTTTTGCAAGTGTCCGGGGTTGGCTTCACCAAATTAAGTAAATATGGTGCTCCATTTATGCAATTGATTAGAAACTACTTGGAAAGAGACTAAATGACGACTCTGACTTTAGATCTGCAACACGAAGTGATCATCATTCATCCAGAATTGTTACCTCAAGATGATGAGTTTGAATTATGGGGTCAAGTCTTCTTGCACCATGATGCCGTCGAGCTGATTGAGTTTTCGACAGGCGCAGATAGACATCTGTGGCGCTTTACATTTAACGACAGCTATTTCAACTTAAATTTTGAACACTACAGCAACAGCGTTTGGATAGCACCAGATGGTGTTGACGCCCTAGATTTACTGCCCTCGCTACACAAAAACCTTTCTCGTTAAGTCCACATAAAGCTCTTTAAGTCTATAAATATTATTACTTTTGTTGCGGATACAGAGCAAGTTGCAACAATATAATCCATACTAAAGGAAGACTCGACTTAAAGGCTTCAAGATGAAAGTAAATCGGTTATCGTACAGTTGTGTGCTGCTCTTTTGCGGCACAAGCACCTTTGCTAACACAGAACAAGTGACAGCTGAACACTACACTGACAGCTGCAGTAACAACCGTGTTGAAGCTAAAAGTGATGAAAACTTATCTCGTCAGCTTGATGTTGAGCAGATATATCCAGAGCCTGCCAATGGTAAGAAAATCGCAGCGATTACATTAAAACAGCTGAATGTTTTTGATACTAGCAACCCAGAAGAAGATAACGCATTATTTCGATTTGCAAATAATTACCATATCCAAACCAAACCTGAAGTACTGAAAAGTGTGCTCTTATTTCAAGAAGGTGATAAATACAACCCTAGGAAACTCAGCGAATCAGAGCGGCTACTTCGCAATCAGTCTTATTTATATGATGCACGGATCTTTGCCAGCGAAAACTGTGATGGTGATATCCTTGTTACTGTCGTCACTCGAGATCTATGGACTTTGCTACCCGACTTAAGCTTTAGTCGCAGTGGAGGGGAAAATACCTCAAGAGTAGGATTTCGAGAAAGTAACTTATTCGGCTGGGGTAAGCGACTTTCTTTTACTCAAATAACTGAAGTTGACCGCTCTGGGTATCAATTTGTTTATGATGACCCCAATATTTTAAATTCACGGTACCGAGGGAGAATTGAGTATTCCGATAACGACGATGGTGAGCGCCACTATATTGACGTGAGCTACCCATTTTTTGCTACGGATACGCCGTATAGTTATGGTTTTACTAGTTATTCCGATAAACGCGAGGAGCCTTTGTACTCTGAAGGGGAAACCATATCAGAATTTAGTCAATCCACAGAGGTAACCCAACTCTATTTTGGCCACTCAAAGCCATTGTCAGGGAACTGGACTCGTCGCTTAATAGCGGGTGCTCGCCATGAGCAACATACATTCGAGGAGATCAGCGACACTACATTACCTATCGCAAAAGATCGAACACTAACCTATCCATATATCCAAGCACAATGGTTTGAAGACTCTTATGTCAAAGTGCGTAACTTTGATTCGATTTATAGGACAGAAGATCTCAATTTAGGCTGGAATATTAATGCACTACTTGGTTACTCAACACAAACTTGGAGTGATGATACTGAGCGACTAATATATTCGTTCTCTGCTAACACTGCACATTACACCTCAGATCATAGCCTATGGCGTTTTTATTTTGATATTGAAGGAAATTGGGATAAAGAAGCAAAGAAATCTGAAAACCTCATCGCCACCACCACCTTTCAGTACTACTTTAACACCAGCATATATGAGTCTTGGTTTCTTAATGCAAGCTATACCTATGGTAAAAACCTTACCTTGGACAATCAAATTACATTAGGAGGGGAAACGGGCTTAAGGGGCTACCCAATAAAATACCAACAAGGTAGCCGCAGCATGCTGCTTAATATTGAAAAGCGTTACTACTGGGAATATGATTTATGGCGCCTATTTAAAGTAGGTGGTGCGGCGTTTTTTGATGTTGGCAGAGCTTATCATTCACACCTTGCGATAGAGGGGAATGAGTCAGTGTTAAAGAATGTTGGTATTGGACTGAGACTAGCACCAAGTCGAGCAAATTCAGACATCATGGTACATATAGACCTAGCAACGCCTATTAACGGACCAGATAATGTCGATAGTATCCAATGGCTACTAACCGTAAAAAATCGTTTTTAGCGATGTCTTGAATAGGTAAACATGTTATAAAGCAAAAAAATTATTAGGATACCACCGTGCATTTTTTAGACTTTGCACTTAGCCAATACAAACTCATTGTTACTCTGCTGGCCGTACTGTGCTTTCCACTGTTAATGAAAGCGTGCTGTAAACTACTAGAAAAAGTCACCAGAGGTAAAATTGATTCTCACCGCAAGCAACGAGCTGACTTACTCGTTAGGGTTCTAGTTGCATTTGTGTTTGTCTGCTTTATGTTGGTATTTTGGGGAATAGAACTACGAGGTCTACTTGTACTTGGGTCATCGCTTTTTGCAATGCTCGGAGTTGCCATGTTTGCTGGCTGGTCACTTCTTTCAAACCTAACGTCATTTTTACTCATGTTTATTCAAAATGATTACCGAGTTGGTAACTGGGTTAGAATAGTTGATGGAGCCAACTTTGTTGAGGGTTGTATTGTTGAAATGGGGTTGATGAGCGTCGTTTTGCGTCACGTCGACGGTCATAAAGTCGTCTACCCTAACAATTTATTCGTCACTAGACCTGTACTTGTACTGAGCCAAGAACCAGTCAAGCCAAAACAGCCAGCTGCGCCAAGACGACCACTAGGCCCTAAGAAATAGGGCCTATATCATCGATAAAGGTTTCTAGCTGCTGCTCCACAATACTATTCGCATGAGCAAAGTAGGCAATATGAAATACCGCATCACCCTCATTGACTAAAGGCAACATCTGCTGCCCAATCACTATACCACTTCTTGGAGCAATAATTGCCTCTTCGCTTTGACCTAAGGGGCTGTCAATGTAAGCAAGAATTTGCCCTTTTGAAACGCGCTCACCTAGCGTTACCTGTGCACGTACAATACCGTCCACATCCGCCCTAACCCAGCTAGTCGCTGCTGCAATAACAGCATCATGAACTTGCTTTCGGCGTCGCCCTCGTAGCATTTTTAAGTGACGCATGACATTTTCTACACCTTGTAAACCAGCTGCTATCGCAAGCGCATCAAAGCGTAATGCCTCTCCAGCCTCGTATGTGATCACCGGTATATCTAGACCTGAGGCTTCACTGCGAAGTGAACCATTGCGCAGTCGTGCATCAATAGCCACAGGAGTACCAAATGCCATCGCCATTTCTTTTGTCATCTCACAAGACAAATCTCCACGGATCTGAGGCAAATTTGAACGATGAATAGCGCCTGTATGCAAATCAATTATATGAGTGGATTTTTTCACCACTAAATCGAAAAACATATGCGCCATTCTCGCTCCAAGTGAGCCTTGCTCTGATCCTGGGAAGCAGCGATTCAAATCCCGCCTATCAGGAAGGTAACGAGACTTGTGAATAAAACCGAAAATATTCACGATCGGTACCGCTATTAGTGTACCTCGCAATGTAGCTGCATCGACTTTACTCAATAGCTGACGCACCACTTCAACCCCATTAAGCTCGTCACCATGAATAGCCGCACAGACCATTAATACAGGGCCAGACTCCGCACCATTAACGACTTCAATTGGAATAGTCATTGGAGTGTGGGTATACAGCTTCGCCACCTCCAATTGTACGGTTTGTCTTTCAGCTACCCCGACACGTGTATCGAGTAAAGTGAAAGGCTGGTTAATTTTAACCTTTGCCACGTGTCGCAGTCCTCTTAGCAGCCGCATTTTTCTCGATGAACGAAATTATCATGTCCGCAATATCTTTGCCTGTTGCTTTTTCTATCCCCTCAAGGCCAGGTGATGAATTTACCTCCATTACCAAAGGTCCACGTTCAGAGCGAAGTAAATCAACCCCCGCAACGTTCAAACCCATTGCTTTTGCAGCCGCTACCGCAGTGCGGCGTTCTTCAGGAGTAATTTTAACCAATGTTGCCGAGCCCCCTCGGTGCAAGTTAGAACGAAACTCACCTTCTTGCGCTTGGCGTTTCATCGCCGCGATAACTTTATCACCAATCACAAAACAACGAATATCCGCTCCACCAGCTTCTTTAATATATTCTTGCACCATAATGTTGGCTTTAAGACCCATAAATGCCTCAATAACACTTTCTGCTGCTTTGCGCGTCTCAGCAAGTACAACACCAATACCCTGTGTGCCTTCTAGCAATTTGATCACAACGGGTGTCCCACCTACCATTTCAAGTAGATCTTTGACGTCGTCTGGCTTACTCGCAAAACCAGTGATCGGCATGCCCACTCCCTTCCTAGACAACAACTGTAATGAACGAAGTTTGTCTCGTGAGCGCGTAATTGCTACCGATTCATTTAATGGGTAAACCCCCATCATTTCAAACTGTCGAAGTACGGCACATCCATAAAATGTCACAGATGCGCCAATCCGAGGTACTATGGCATCGAACCCACTGAGTTGCTGCCCCTTAAAATGGATCTCTGGCTCACTGCTATTAATATTCATGTAACAACGCAGCGCGTCTATTACAGCAACCTCATGTCCCCTTTGCTCAGCAGCTTCAATAAGGCGACGTGTTGAGTATAAAGATTGATTCCTTGAAAGAATGCCAATTTTCATGATTTATCCGTTTTATTACTTAAGTATGAATGTTCTGGGTCAACAATAATGCGGCCTCGCATTGCTGTGCGCCCTAGCAGCATTCTAAATTTCATGGTTTCTCTATTGCTCAGCGTAACTTCAATAGGCCAAGCCTGTTCACCAATATGTAAGTTTGTCTCGATGACATAACGCAGCTCTTTATGACCTCCAGAGTCTGTGACTACACGTTCATCGAGTACTTTTGCTTCACAACATACTTCATAGTCAGTGTCATCCTGGAGTGGATGAAGCCAAAACCTAACCCATGGCTCGCCACTATCTGATTGAAATGCTTCAACCTTAAAAGCATGAAGACAAGATGTTCTTGCTCCTGTATCAACTTTTGCTTTTATCTTATTAATTCCTAAGTCAGGTAATGAAAGCCATTCTCGCCAACCAACTGTGATCATAGTGTGCTCTTTTATAAAATGAATTTGGACTTATACGCGCAATTAAGTCATATGAAAAACAAAATAAATTTATCCTAAAGATAATACTGTTTTGTCTTGGAGCTTTCTCAATTTGAAAGATAGCCTAACTCCTATAACCCTGCACACCAATTTAATATTTATGACTCGCGTTAGCGCTCAAACAGGCAACTGAAGATTCATAAATTACCTGCGACTCAGAGTGATTGTTCTACAGTAACAGCACTCGTACACTTTTCAAGCAAATACTCTATACTTGCTAATATTGTTAAGGGCATATCCAAACAATTTATTTTATCGCCAAGATATTGAAATGAATTTGAAAAATAAATTATCTATGTCAGGCTTGAGATGAACTTTTTGCTAGGAATAAACAATGACAGGATTACTCCATGCGTGCGTGCTTGATGGTCAAGGTGGCGGTAGAGTACTGTGCGAGCTCTCTGAAATTGGATCAGTCATTCACAAAGAACCCTTATGGCTTCATTTTGATTATAGTTTTGAAGACACCACAGAGTGGTTAAAAAACCAGAGCTTTTTGGACGAATGGGAATACCAAGCCCTCACTGCTGATGAGACCAGGCCAAGAACGGTTAATGGTAATGAGGGGTTACTGGTATTCTTACGCGGCGTGAATTTAAACCCAAAGCAAAGTCCAGAGGATATGGTTTCTCTTCGCTGTTTTGCTAACGAAAAGCTTTTAATAACCTGTCGTAAGCGGCACATTATGTCTGCTCAAGACATGCTTACACAAATTAAAAAGAGCCAAGGGGCAAAGAGTATTGGTGAACTTCTCTCGACTTTAGTCATGCGTCTTTCAATGAGAATGCAAGATATTATTTGGCAAATAGAAGAGCAACTTGATGAGTTTGAGGAAGCCCTAGAAAATAGCGAGCAACTACCCAACTATCAACAACTATCGGTATTAAGAAGACAAACCATCGGCTTAAAACGATACCTCAAACCACAAAAGCTGGCGATCAACGAATTACTACTAGTTAAAGTAAATTGGCTAAATGAAGACCACTTACACCAGTTAGAAGAAGCGAATAATGCACTCAGCCGTTATATTGAAGAATTAGAAGCTGCGATTGAGCGGGCACAAGTGATTCAAAATGCGATCACTAACCACCAAAATGAACAGTTAAACCAGAGAATGTACATCATGTCGGTTGTGGCGGCATTATTTTTACCGCTGGGGTTCTTAACCGGATTGTTAGGTGTCAATATTGGAGGGATCCCAGGTACCGAATGGAATGGGGCTTTTGCCTTGTTTGTAATCATGCTGGTTGTGATCACCGCTGGAGTCGGAGTGTATTTCAAACGCAAAGGCTGGCTATAATGACTGGCGCTCTCGCTAGGGATCGAACCTAGAACTTAGCCTCCGGAGGGCTACGTGATATCCATTTCACCACGAGAGCGACGTCAACATAATAATGCGAAGTGCTAAGAAATACCAGACTATGTTTTCTATATGATTAATTAATAACCGAATTTTGAAAAAAAGCTGTACTTTGAGCAAAAAACCAGTTATTCAACTATGCTTTGAAAATAATAAAATAGAATGAGAGTGCTGTTTAACCGTCAATTCTGACAGAAAAAGGCAGTACCACAATACTTGATTGAGGATCACAAATATGACACCAATGACCACAGAGCAAGTTGCAGAGTTTCTTGATGTTAAAGTTGAACGTGTAAGACGTCTTGCTCGAGAGAACCTGCTAGTAGCAAAAGACACTGATGCCAGTGGCGAGCCAATTTTTGACAAAGCCGATGTGGAAAAATACAAAGAGCTTGCACAACGCTTAGGTGGTATTTAAGCCCAGCTTCTCCCGGTGCCAGTATTGTCAGTCAAGGGAACTGATGCATTACTGGCGTAGCGCCTTGCGTTTATATCCAAAGCGTTAGTATTTCTCTCAATTTGTTCGCTTCATCGACAACCCCTTTTTGCTCATACCAATGAATGCTCAGCAATAAGTATATTTGACAATATACCTTCAATTTAACGTCTGCATAGGATGGTGTGCACTTCTGATTAAGTAGAAAGTAGGTATCAACAAGACGGTATGCTGATGCAACATCACGCTGAAAGCTGCATACTAATGCCGCCAGATCAAAAAAAATATCGTTGTGGCAGGCATATTCAAAGTCAATAAGACGCACGCCTTCAGGACTGCAAATAATATTACTAGTTACCAAGTCATTATGACAAAATGCCATGTCACTTGGTAACCCAGCAAGCTGAGACAAAAGCCATTGCACGTTTACAACAGCGCTACTCTCAAGCTCAATAGCCCTCATATAACCAACAAGGTCAAGAGTTTCATATACAGCAAGCTCAAGCCTATGTACTTGGAGCAATGGTTTTAATAGCGCCTCATCATCTAGCACACGGTTGTACTTACCCTCAGGGATATATCTGAATATGGCCATTCGCGTATCCATATCATATTGTAGTGCCGTCGAGGTAACTCCAACGCAAGCAAGCTTATTCTGTGCTGCTAGTGCTGCAACAGGAATATCATGACTGTAACACTTTATGACAAATTGCTGACCATCACTGGTTATCAGATAATTGTTATTGCTCACCCCTTTCGTAAGCTTTCGTATATCATTAACAGCCACACCAAAAACTGCATTTACGCTTGCTTTTATTGCTTCTAGTTCAGAGTGTCGCAAGAGACTTACCTTGCTTTGCTTCATACTCTTCATACCAACGTTTATAGCCCCAACAAGCCATTAAGGTGTAGAAGATGAAAAGTACTAACGTCGGGTAGAACCCTTTTAGATAATAAAGATAAATAGATGCTGCATCTATAACAACCCAATATAGCCAATTCTCAAGTACTTTCTTTGCCACCAAGTAGGTGGTCACCACGGCGAAACAGGTTGTAAAGCTATCTAGATAGGCTAAATCCGCAGACATATAATGTTTAGTCACATAGCCAAGTACAACTGACACAATAGCTGTCACGGCTATCACACTAAGATGTTTTGACATCGACCAAGAGGTTATCCGACTTGGGGTATTCTTGTTACCTTGACGCCACATCCACCAACCGACAACTGCCATCACCATATAGTAGAAATGCAGCAAGGATTCCATCACGAGTGCACCGTTCCAATATAAGACTGTATATATAAAAGTATTGATAAATGCCACAGGCCAGCACCAGATATTTTCTTTAATGGCTAATAATAAWTATGCCACGGCTAGCACGACTGCAATGTACTCCCAAATAGACATGGCAGTAAAGCCAGCTAGCGTATCCGTTAACCACTCCATTAAATAACCGCACTTTGTGTTGGAGATAAATCACCGGCAATAAACTTACAAACAAAAATACTCTTACCAAACGTTTCAAAAGAGCGTTTCATTTCTTGGTTTATGATAGAAGTAACGAGATCAAACTCTCCAAAGACCTGAGTCGACATGGTATTGGTGAGTACTTTTATATCATCGTGTTGATTTAATCTATCAATAAAACCTTGAATAAAAGGGATGTAGTCTTGATGAAGTGGATATTTACTGATTTCAACAGAAACTTGCATGAACGCTCCTTACAAATAGCAATCAATTGGCAATATATGTATTCATTTTATTTTAACTTAATATGGTACTAATTTGAGGGAAAATTTAAGACTCCGGCGTTAGTCTAGTGTAAAAAATATAGTCACTTAGCAAAAGGCGAACTTCTCTTCGCGGATATAGTTCGCCCCATCTTATTACTCACTGTTTTTATTCTTTTCAATGTGCTTTAGCACCTACGAAAGCGCCATGGCCACTCCTAAACAGTAACAATCCCAAGCGGTGCTGCGGTTTGCCAAGCACCACGAGTAAAATCAGGAATGCTTAATGATTCACTACGATTTGCCACAGATTGTGCCGATAGTGGCGAGATCACTGACCAAGCTGCGCCATCATAAACATCTTGATCAAGCGGCTCACCATTGCGTAAACAATAAATCATGCGCCAAAACATTAAAAAGTCCATACCACCATGACCACCATTGCGCTCTGCTTCTTTACCCATTTTAATCCATAGTGGATGGTCATATCGTTTATACCACGACTCCATGTCGTGATCCCATTCATGGAAGCTCTTAGTACCGCCTTGCTCCAAAGCAATACGGTTAGGAAAGCCAGCAAAGACACCATTGGTACCTTGGATGAGGTTATGACGTGAGTAAGGTCTTGGGGTGGTTGTGTCATGTTGCACCACGATACTCCGTCCCTTAATGGTTTTGATCATTGTTGTGTTCATATCACCAGCCACGTAGTTTAACTGATTACGCTCGTGATCTGCTGAAAACTCTCGCTTTGCATATGCAGCACGGCCAAGTGCTGGGGAGCTCATTGAAGTAAGGTAATCGAAACGATCGCCTCGGTTGATATTCATGTATTGGGAGACTGGCCCCAACCCATGGGTTGGATACAAATTACCATTACGCTTCGTATGCCAATGAGTACGCCACGACCCCGTTTTATGCTCAATTTCTTTCATCTGCCAACGCAGTTCGTGGATATATGCGGCCTCTGCGTGAAGCAATTCGCCGAATATACCTTGTCGAACCATATTCAGCACCATCAGCTCATCGCGGCCATAGTTGACATTTTCCATCATCATGCAGTTCTTTTGCGTGCGCTCAGCGGTGTCAACGATTTGCCACATTTCTTCAACAGTTAATGCCAATGGCACTTCGACAAAAGCATGCTTGCCACTGTTCATCGTGTCAATGGCCATTGGCGCATGCCATTTCCATGGCGTTGAAATGATAACGATGTCAATATCATCCCGATTAAGCATATCTTGATAAGCTAAATCACTACCACGATACAGCTCAGGCTTTGGTAGCCCCCGTTCGTCAACGAGGTAACTAGCTGACTTTTCGAGAACTGCATCATGAGTATCACAAATGGCAACAATGTGCGCGCCCTCAATATGACTCATACGTTTAACATGACCATAGCCACGCTGACCCACCCCGATAAAACCAACACGAACAACATCCATTTTTGGTGCAACAAGCCCAATGACCGAACGCCCTTGCTGCTTGGGTATGATATTGCTATTTTGATTTGAACTTGCGCAGCCAGCAACAACACTGGCAGCCGCAGCAGCACCTGCGGCTTTTAAAAAGTCGCGGCGATTTACATTTTTCATTTTGACTCCTAAACGATACTTCATAAACAGCGTACACGTACCAGTTAGCCTTAATACTTGCCCAATTTGAAGAAGCAAACCTGACGTTAACTGCGCTCAAAATTTCTCATTTAAAACACTAAATAACAAATTTTTTGCCTTCCTGCATGAATGTAGGTAGCTTGGCGATAACAGAACGCAGTAGCGGTGTTAGCAACAAGGTTTTCTCGCCTCAAAATCGCAAACTCAATCAAGCTAATTGGTATCGGTGCTGAGTGTAAACAAGCTAAACTATACCGATTCTAGGTTCAAAAGATTGCGATAAAACCATAAAAAAAGCGCCTAAGCGCTTTTTATCAATACCCTATTTTCAACTAGATAGAGTGTATAATTTCTATTAAGTTAGGTTCTTTTTCTAAGACACTCGCATAAAGTGCCAGCTGGTTTTTAGCTCTATCTAGATTATGGCCAGTTCGATGAATAGCAAAATAGTTATCGCCATCCAAGTAGTCGGTCAAAAAACGCAAGCCTATCATTAATGGCATAACTTTAGCGCCAAGAATAAAGCTATCTTTCTCAGCTTTTGTCACGCTAGCTTGCAAAGGTTCAATATAACCCCGAGCGAGTGCCGAAAATATATTCTCCCTAACTTGTACTTGAGCCAAGTTGGTTGAATCTTCCGGCTCAGGAGAACAAAAAGTGCGCACCATATCACCAAAATCAAATAGCCAATGGCCAGGCATGCAGGTATCTAAATCAATGACCGCTCTGGCTTGGTCACTATTTGTTGAAAACAGCATGTTATTGATTTTAGTATCATTGTGACAGGCTCTTAACGGTACAGCTTGCTGTACTTCTTGTAATTCATCCGCGAGCGAGAATTGTTGCTGGAAAGCCTCTATCACCTCACCGCACAGCTTAGCTCTATTATGCTCATCTTTCTTTAGCACCTTATTGAAAGTATCAATGCGCATCGCCAAATTATGAAAATCAGGGATCACATGATGTAACTGGGTTGCATCAAAATCATTTAGGGCATGAGCAAATTGTCCAAACGCATTTGCAGCGGTTTGAGCCTGCTGTTCGCTTGTAACCACATCTTCACTATAACTGCGACCAATAAATGCAAGCGCACGCCAAACTTCGTCGTTAATATCAACTAAATATTGGCCTGAACTCGTTGCTAAATGCTTAATAATAGCGAGGCTATATTCACCATTGAGCGCTTTCGATGTTAAGTGTTGCTCAATGGCACGAGCATTTTCTACTAAATGCTGCGGATTGGGGAATACATTAGTATTGAGCTTTTGTACTACCATGGTTTTCTGGGCGTCTTGCAACAACATTGTTGTATTAATATGCCCACTGCCGATCGGCTTCATTTTTGCTTCTTCACTAATGAGCCCATATTCATCAGCGAGCTGTTGCGCAACAGCTTGATATTCCATATTCACCTCAAAAGAAGATAAATCGAATGTTGTTGTGTGAAGAGGGTTATTTTCCTTGACGTGCTTCATAGATCTTTCTTGCGACAATATTAAGTTCGCTCTTATAGGTTATGCCATACCAATTAGATTTGGCCTGATAGACAGACACCGCTTGCGTGGCAGTATTGATACAGTGTTGAATACAATCTGGCAGATAATACTCGCTTTTGACACCGTTGTCATAATTCTTTAGAAACCCGATAAAGCCACTTTCAAGTGTAGTGAACAACTCAGGTGTAATCCCCCAGAAGGTCATAGAAGACAACGCTCTGGTGTCTAGGTAACAAGGTTTTCCTGAAATTTCACCATACAATTGACCGTTCTCTAAACGGATATTGAGCGCCTCTTCAACCGAATGCAGCTTTCCTTCTTCAATTACACAAATACCTCGGTTTACACCACCTTGCTCTGATAGCGTATTAATAATTGGATATGCCACCATTGCCATATTATTGTGGTATTGAAAGTGTTCCACGAGTTGTAAGAACGCATCAGCTCCATAGTAATCGTCCGCTGTAATGACGATGGCAGGTTTATTTACATAAGGTTTGGCACATAGCAGTGCATGTCCAGTTCCCCAAGGTTTATCACGGCCAATTAGACAATCTTGGTAACCCTCAGGTATATCCGTTAACTTTTGCTCCACTAAGGTAACGGTTAACGACTCTGGTAATCTGGGTATGATGACATCTTCGATGTAATCTCGCACTTTATCGTTGACTATCATTATGACGTCGCGCACACCAGCTCGGTGGGCATCTATGATGCTCAATTCCATAATGCTCTGGTTAAGATTCGGCAGCTCAGCAACCTGCTTATTACCACCAAATCGACTTCCCAGCCCACCCGCTAAAATAATGAGTGCGGGATATTGATTGATTCCTGTCATTGAAAAAATATCAAAAGTCAAATGAGCGGATTAGTGTACTGAGCTTTTGCATAGATTAAAAGCGAATACGAGTAAGCAAATGAAAATAGTATTTTTAATAAAACTTTTGACACAAATATTTTATTTCCTGATATTCACTCAACCCCTCTTGCGCACCCTCCCGGCCAAGCCCTGAGAACTTTACACCGCCAAAAGGCGCGACAGGATTGGATATGATCCCTTCGTTAATTCCAACCATACCATATTCAAGTGCTGCACTGACTCGTCTGATTTGATTAACTTCATTTGAATAAAAATAGGCTGCAAGTCCTTCTGGTACAGCGTTTGCCATTTTCACCGCCTCACTCTCCTGCTCAAAGCTAATAATACTGACAATAGGAGCAAAGATTTCTTCATGGAAAAGCGCCATCGTATTATCTACGCCCGTGATCACCACTGGTGCCATAAACTGGCCAGCTTGGTTATCGCCTTGATAGGCAATATTTGCGCCTTTAGCTAACGCATCCTCGAGTAAGCGCTGTGCTTTTTGCTTTGCCTCAATAGAAATAAGTGGCCCAATGTCAACGCCTTCCTCGAAGCCATTGCCAACCTTAAGTTGTTCAACTTGCCGTGATAACTTGTCAGTGAAATCAGCAGCAATACCTTGTGCAACAAACACGCGATTTGCAGCTACACATGTTTGTCCTGCGTTTCTAAACTTCGCCGCCATCAAGCCATTTATCGCTTGCTCAATGTCAGCGCTATCAAAAATAATAAATGGGGCGTTGCCACCAAGCTCCATGGACGTTCTTTTTACCGTGTCTGCGCATTGTTTTAATAGTGCACTACCTACTTGTGTTGAACCCGTGAACGTAAGCTTTCTTACTTGAGGGGACTGAGTCAAATGCGCCACTAATCCTTTTGAGTCATTAGTAACAAGGACTTGAAAAGCACCGACTTCCATTCCCGCTTGTATCGCAAGCTTAGCTAAAGCGATGGCCGCAAGAGGGGTTTTCTCGGAAGGTTTTAGAATAAAGCTACATCCTGCTGCATAGGCTGGTGCTACTTTTCTGGTGATCATCGCCAGTGGAAAGTTCCATGGTGTGATCCCAAGTACCACACCAACCCCCTGCCGAATGGTAGTTAGCGTATGCGATTGTGAGTGGCTAGGGATCACTTGACCATAGGCTCGTTTAGCTTCTTCACTATACCATTCGATAAATCCAGCAGCATAATCCGCCTCAGCAAGCGCCTCTTTTAGCGGTTTGCCTTGTTCTTTAGTCACTATCTCAGCCAGTGCTTGTCGATGCTCAACAACCAGCTCATACCATTTTCTAAGTACTTTGCTACGAGTGTGGGCTGTTGAGTTAGAGAGTGTTTCAAAAGTTTCAGTCGCGGCTTGCAGCGCTATATCAGCAGCCTGATTATCTGCCTCAGAAACCTGGGTAATGGATTCACCTGTCGCAGGGTTTATCACATCGACTTGCTGTTTACTGCTATGCGATTGGCCATTGATAAGTGAAAATTCGGGATTACTGATGAGTGACATAGCGTTCCTCCTAGAAAAACAAAAAGCCGTAGTACAAGACTACGGCTTTATTAAATGCGTCATTAACAACCTAGGTTGTTAACTGTACTTAATGGTCTTCATTAACGATATTGAGATTGTACTTTGGAATTTCAACCACCAAGTCTTCATCACTAATTATCGCTTGGCAGCCTAAACGTGATTCAGCTTCCAGTCCCCAAGCTTTATCTAGCATGTCATCTTCAAGCTCATCACTTTCTTCTAGTGAGTCAAAACCTTCACGGATCACGACATGGCAAGTGGTACATGCACATGACTTTTCACAAGCATGTGGAATACTAATGCCATTTTTTAATGCCACATTAAGCACTGTCTCACCCGTTTTTGCTTCAATTGCAGCACCTTCTGGACACAACTCTTCATGGGGTAAAAAGATAATTTGTGGCATATTACACCTCGTCTACCGACTGCCCTTGCAGTGCTTTCTTAATTGATTGATCCATACGACGTGAAGCAAAATCGCTACTCGCCTGATCGACTTCTTCGATCGCCTTTTTGATTTGCTCTGGGTTTTCTGCACTTTCACGAATGTTAGCAAGCTCTGTCATTGCAGTACGTAGCGTATGAAGTTCGTCTTCCAGCAGCAAGTTACCATCAGTGGCTAATGATGCTTCTAGCGCTTCTAATACTCGTAGCGCTTCAACTTGCTGTTCTTTAAGCATCCGAGCACTCATGTCTTCTTTTGCGTTACTCATTGAGTCTTTAAGCATTTGCGCTACTTGATCGTCACTCAAACCGAATGATGGCTTAACTTGGATCTCAGCTTGAACACCAGTCGATTTTTCTTCAGCCGACACACTCAATAGACCATCAGCGTCCACTCTAAAGGTCACACGAATATGCGCAGCACCGGCAGCCATTGGCGGTATACCTTTGAGACTAAATTTCGCTAAACTACGGCAATCATCAACGAGCTCTCGCTCACCTTGCAATACATGCAGTGCCATAGCCGTTTGACCATCTTTAAAAGTAGTAAATTCTTGTGCACGTGCAACCGGAATGGTGGTATTGCGCGGAATAATTTTTTCAACCAATCCCCCCATAGTTTCCAAGCCTAAAGATAATGGCAATACGTCAAGCAGCAGCATATCAGAGTCTGGCTTGTTACCTACTAAAATATCAGCTTGAATAGCAGCGCCTAGTGCCACAACACGGTCTGGATCAATTGAGGTAAGAGGCTCTTTGGCAAAGAAGTTACCGACTTCTTCTCGTACTACTGGCATGCGGGTCGAGCCTCCAACCATCACAACTTGTAGTACTTCCTCTTGGGTCACATCAGCATCTTTTAACGCACGACGGCAAGAGCGTAAGGTTTTTTTAACCAACGGCATCGCAAGTTCAGCAAATGCTTGGCGCGTAATCGTCACAACAAATTTTTGCTCACGAACAGGTAGCTCAACGTTTACGGTCTCGTAACTTGATAGTGCTTCTTTACAGGCTCTCGCCTTATTGATAAACAGGCGTAGTTCTTTTGGATTTAAATCAAATAGTTGAGTTTGCTGCTTAAAAAAGTCGACCAGCAATGAATCAAAATCATCACCACCAAGGCTCGAATCACCGCCTGTTGATAATACCTCGAACACCCCTTGATTCAGGCGTAAGATAGAGATATCGAACGTACCACCACCGAGGTCATACACCGCGATAACACCTTCTTGACCAGAGTCTAGGCCATAAGCTACTGCCGCTGCGGTCGGCTCGTTAAGCAACCTCAATACTTTCAGACCAGCAAGCTCGGCTGCATCTTTTGTACTTTGCCTTTGCGCATCATCAAAATACGCAGGTACGGTGATCACCGCGCCCATTACATCTTCACCTGCAAAGCTATCAATAGCCCGTTGGTGTAATGTTTTTAAAATTTCAGCGGAGGCTTGTACTGGGCTTACAGCGCCTGCCACAGTTTCAATAGCAAGCGAACCGTTATTATCGACAAAGTTATAAGGCAACTGGCCATAGCTTTGTTCTATTTCAGATTGCGTTTTACCTAAAAAACGTTTTACAGAAATAAGCGTATTAGTCGGGTCTTCAGCAGAAGCAGCTTGGGCTTGTTCACCTACTATAACCTCTGAGTCAGTATACCTTACTACCGAAGGCAACATGGGCTTACCCATTAAGTCGCTCAGGGTTTTTGTTTCGCCACTTTGCACCGTGGCAACAAGAGAGTTAGTGGTACCTAAATCGATACCAATTGCTAATTTATGCTCATGAGGTGCCGCGCTCTGCCCCGGCTCAGCAATTTGCAATAATGCCATAATGCTCTTTTCACTTTAACGTTTGTTGATGTTACACATCATCAATCGAATAAATCATCTTCGATACGTGCTAATTCATCGCGTAATTTGTAGACAAATTTCAGCTTGCGAATATTATCGGCTGCCGCTTCCAATACGTTCGTATCATCGCTTTGAAGCTGTTCAGCAAGGGAGGCGCTAAACTCTATATCTAACGCTTTAATTTGAGTTTCAAATTCTGCAATTGCGCTGTCTGGGTCCGTGGTATTAGGGAGCTCCTCTAATGCTTCACGCAGTTCCATTTGCTGCATTAAAAACAGGGGATCTTGCAGTGTTTGTTGCTCAGCTCTAATATCAACGCCCTTCTCGCTCAGCATATATTCAGCACGCTTAACAGGGTGCTTAAGTACTGCCAGCGCATCGTTAATCTCAGCTGTTTTTTGGACCGCAAGTAGTTTCTCACGCTCACCTTTACCAGCGAACCTATCTGGGTGAACCGCACGTTGTAGCTCCAGATAGCCTTGATTCAATTTATTTAAATCAACGTGATACTCGACAGGTAAATCAAATAATTCAAAATAACGCATACGCACCTAATACAGCAAAGCCCCACCAAGGCAGGGCTTTAAGCTATTCACTGTTGCAAACTATACGGTGAAGCTTTCGCCACAGCCACATTCGTCTTTCTGATTTGGGTTATTAAATTTAAACCCTTCGTTCAGACCTTCTTTTGTGTAATCTAGCTCTGTGCCGTCAATATAAACTAGACTCTTCGCATCGACGATGAGTTTTACGTTTTTGTCTTCAAAAACCTCATCGCCTTCATCTAAGTCGTCGACAAATTCAAGAACATAAGCAAGACCTGAACAGCCCGTGGTTTTTATACCAACGCGCAGCCCAATGCCTTTTCCACGGTTACTCAAAAAGGCTAATACGCGATTAGCGGCTGCATCTGTTAACGTCACTGCCATAATATTCTCTTACTTCGCTTGTTTACTCTTGTAGTCTGCAATCGCAGCTTGTATCGCATCTTCGGCTAAAATTGAGCAGTGGATCTTCACCGGTGGCAACTCAAGTTCAGCGCTGATATCTGTGTTTTTGATGGTCGCAGCTTCTTCTAATGATTTGCCCTTCACCCACTCTGTTACAAGTGATGAAGATGCAATGGCACTACCACAACCATAGGTTTTGAACTTTGCATCTTCAATGATACCTGTATCAGAAACCTTGATTTGTAGCTTCATCACGTCACCACATGCAGGCGCCCCCACCATGCCAGTTGCAACGTTTGGATCATTTTTGTCTAGAGAACCTACATTACGTGGATTCTCAACGTGGTCGATAACTTTATCACTGTAAGCCATAACTATTTCCTCACTACCTGCTTGCGGCTGGAGCGTATCCAGCCAGCGGCCAAAACTTGCTTAATGGTGTGCCCACTCAACGCTATCTAAATCGATGCCATCTTGGTGCATTTCCCAAAGTGGCGACATCTCACGTAGGCGACCTATTGAATCTTTGATCAGATTGACGGTGTAATCGATCTCTTCTTCTGTCGTAAAACGACCAATACTAAAACGAATTGAGCTATGTGCAAGTTCGTCGTTACGTCCTAATGCACGTAGTACATAAGATGGCTCCAAGCTTGCCGATGTACATGCTGAGCCAGAAGAAACAGCGATATCTTTTACCGCCATCAGTAGGCTCTCACCCTCAACAAAATTAAAGCTAATGTTTACAATGCCAGGTACTGATTGATCGATAGCACCGTTAAAGTAAACTTCATCCATATCCATAACACCATCTAGCAAACGCTTACGCAGCGCGCTGATATGTGCATGGTCTTTTTCAAAATCTTGCTTGGCAACTCTACATGCAGCGCCCAGCCCTACAATCTGGTGTGTCGCAAGCGTACCTGAGCGCATACCACGCTCATGACCGCCACCGTGCATTTGTGCTTCTAAACGCGCGCGTGGTTTACGGCGAACATATAACGCGCCTATACCTTTAGGACCATAAATTTTATGGCCAGAGAATGACATAAAATCGACCTTTAATGCTTGTAGGTCAATTTGCACCTTACCGGCGCTTTGTGCTGCATCAACGTGGAACATAATCTTACGCTCACGACACATTTCACCGATAGTCGCGATATCTTGGATCACACCCAGTTCGTTATTAACGTGCATTACGCTCACTAAAACAGTGTCTTCGCGCATTGCAGCTTCTAACTTTTTAAGATCAAGCAAGCCGTTCTCTTCCACATCCATATAAGTGACTTCAAAGCCTTGACGCTCAAGCTCACGACACGTGTCTAGCACCGCTTTATGCTCTGTTCGTACCGTGATGATGTGCTTACCTTTCTTTTTGTAAAACTGCGCGGCACCTTTAATGGCAAGGTTGTTTGATTCAGTTGCACCAGATGTGAAAACGATTTCACGCGGATCAGCATTGATTAAATCAGCGATATCATTACGCGCCTGATCAACCAGCTCTTCTGCTTGCCAACCGAAACGGTGTGAACGAGAAGCTGGATTACCAAAGTTACCATCCATTGTCAGGCACTGCATCATCTCGTCTGCAACACGCTGATCAACCGGTGCGGTTGCTGCATAATCTAGATATATCGGTAATTTCATTTATCTCTCCGCTTGACGTCAACTTAGAGTTGACAGCTCACTTGAATATTGTCTAATTGCTCAATTGCACGTCTTACGTGCTTGTCTTGTCGCGTTGCTACAGATTGCACATCTGCATCAGCGACTAACTCTGCTAGGGAAATATTATTTAAAAACTCTTCTATTCGCACACTTAGGTCAGACCATAAAGAGTGAGTCAGACAGCGCATACCACTTTGGCAACCACCGCCCTCGCCGTGGCAACGGGTCGCATCAACGGACTCGTCAACGGCATTAATCACATCACCAACAGAAATTGTGTGCGCATCACGGCCTAGTAAATAGCCGCCGCCAGGGCCGCGTACAGAGCTGACTAAACCATGTTTACGTAGACGGGCAAATAATTGTTCAAGGTAAGATAGCGAAATCTCTTGTCTTTCAGAGATATCTGCTAGTGGAACAGGGCCAATACTTGCGTGTAACGCAACATCTAACATTGCTGTCACGGCGTATCTGCCTTTTGATGTTAGTTTCATGCACAATCCCCGCTAATTTACCAAGCCGCAAATTTTAATTACTTGACTAGGATAGTCAAGTATTAACCAAGCATAAAAACGGCTTTAGACCGACAAACCTTGTATGCTTCACCCTAATACCTGAGTAATTTAATCAGGTATTATCGATATTGTAATTACCTGAGTATTTTAGTCAAGTATTACTGTTGAAGATTTATGCAAAAATATGAAGGGTCAATCAAACTATTTTAGGAGGGTCAAAATGAGAAGCACCGGTGTAGGGTGCTCACCGATGCCAACTGAGTGTTCATTTTATCTTTTGGTAGATTTGTCCACTGAACTTAATATCCCACGTAAAATATTAAGCTCTTGATCTTCAGGTCTGGCACGATTGAACAAACGCTTCAGTTTAGTCATCACCATGCCTGGATGCTGTTTAATGATAAAGCCTGTATCATTTAAGGTATTCTCGAGATGCTCGTAAAATAGCTCCATTTGTTTTGATGAAGGATAAATTGTTTCATCAACTTCTTCAGGCTGCTTATCAAGCGTATCCAGATACGTCATTCGTGTTTCATAGGCGAGTGTTTGCACCGCCATTGCAAGGTTCAGCGAGCTATATTCTGGGTTTGCTGGAATACACACATGGTAATTACAAAGCTGTAATTCCTCATTCGTCAAGCCACTATTCTCTCTGCCAAATACTAATGCAACGGGAGCATTTACTGACTCTGCTACTAGTTTTTGCGCACATTCACGCGGGTCGACCATTGGCCATGATAAGGTACGTGAACGAGCACTAGTGCCTATTGTTAAAGCACAATCAGCAATTGCCTCCTGAAGTGTATCGACTTTAATTGCAGCACCAAGTACATCCGTTGCACCGGCAGCCAGCGCACTGGCATGACTGTCCACTTCACACGCAGGATCAACTAAATAGAGTTTAGATAACCCCATCGTCTTCATTGCCCTTGCGACAGAGCCAATATTGCCAGAGTGTGAGGTGTTTACTAATACGATTCGAATATCTTCTAAAGCCATTTACACGAGTCTCAAACAAAAATAATGACGCAGTGTAGCATATCTCAGCGGTGTTAAGCCAAATTCAACTCTGGGGAAATAAAAATCCTATACACAGCATGAATGTACAAAAAACACCCAGAAAAATTCTCTATTAGATGTTTACTTTAGAGAAAAAACCGCTAGAATACGCCGGCTCAAAATGATCCTGTTCTTTTACAACCTAAAGGTAATGCTATGCATCCAATGTTGAACATTGCGGTACGCGCTGCGCGTAACGCGGGTAAGGTTATCCTACGTGCAAGTGAAGATTTATCGCGCGTTGAAGCTACTCAAAAAGGCACCAATGATTTAGTTACAAACATCGATAAAGATGCGGAATCAATCATTCGTGACACTATTTTAAAATCTTACCCTGATCACGCTATTGTTGGTGAAGAATTTGGTCACCACGAAGGCAAAGATGCAGACTACCTTTGGGTTATCGATCCCCTAGACGGTACTACTAACTTCGTTAAAGGGATTCCTCATTATGCTGTTTCTATCGCGCTAAGAGTTAAAGGCCGCGTAGAGCAAGCAGTTGTATACGATCCAATCCGCGATGAATTATTTACCGCTTCTCGTGGTCAAGGCGCGCAGCTAAACAATAAGCGTATTCGTGTATCTAAGTCTATTGAATTACAAGGTACTGTGCTTGCAACAGGTTTCCCTTTCAAGCAAAAGCACCATATGGATGCTTACCTAGAAGCGTTCAAAGCATTATTCATTCATACCGCTGATATCCGCCGTGCAGGCTCAGCTGCACTAGATATGGCATATGTTGCAGCGGGTCGAGTGGATGGTTTCTTTGAAATTGGTCTTAAGCCTTGGGATACAGCAGCCGGTGAGTTGCTAGTAAAAGAAGCAGGTGGTATGGTCACTGACTTTGCAGGTGGCGCTAACTTTAACCGTAGTGGCAACATCATCTGCGGCGCACCTAAGCTTTGCCAAGCAATTGTAAAAGAAATTCGCCCAGTATTGACTGAGTCATTGCTAAAGTAATAGCGCTGGCTGAGATGAAAAAACCCAAGCATTGCTTGGGTTTTTTTGTGTCTGACTCGGTCGCAACAATAGCAAGCGCTAGCTGTTATTCCAAAACTATACCAATTTTCTTAATTAAGTAGGCTATTTTGAGGCGAGAAAATCTTGTCGATAACACCGCTTCCGCGTCCTGCTCTCGCCGAGGTACCTACATCCTGTAGGCAAGGCAAAAATTTAGCTATTTAGTTGTTCTAAATAAAAAATTTTTAACGCTGTTAGCGTCAGATTTACTCCTTCAAAGTGAGCAAGTATTAAGTCAAATTGGTATTAGGTATTTAAGCTGAGCGTCGGATACC
>NZ_RDBW01000054.1:0-21543 GCF_003934235.1 Pseudoalteromonas sp. J010
ACCAACTGAGCTAATGACCCGCTCAAAYATGAATTCTAAARCTTATAAMGTGGTGGGTCATGATGGACTCGAACCATCGACCAATGGATTAAAAGTCCACTGCTCTACCAACTGAGCTAATGACCCACTTTACACAGCAGTTTTTTGTTACCAATCGCCTGCTGCGGGCGCTTATAATACTTATTTAAATTTTGAGTGCAACTGAAATAGCTAGTTTTTTTCACTTTTTATGACTAAGCGCCTAATTTTAAGGCACTCAGCTCAAAAAGTGATAATTACATCTTAGCTAAACGCTCTGTTGCCAATTTTGCAGGAGTCGTACTTGGATACTCTTTAATCAATTTATTTAAGAGCGTTTTGGCTTCAGTTGTTTTACCTTGCTCATTAAGTATCGTTCCTAGCTTTAACATAGCCTCTGGGCGCTTGTTTGACTCAGGAAAGTTCGTTACAACTGTCTCAAAGTGAGATTTTGCATCGCTACTTTTCGTTTTAATTAAGAATAGCTGCCCTAGCCAATAATGCGCATTAGGAACATAAACTGAATTTGGGTATGTCTGTAAAAAACGTTGGAACTCTGGTATCGCGGCATCATAGCGCTTATCCTTCATGATCATGTTTACTGCACGATCATAAGCTTCATTCTCAGACAAATTACTACTAAACGCTTGTTCAGGGGTAATATCTGTTGTCACGGTGCTTGTCTGAGACTGATCATAGGCCTGACTAACCCGGTTTTCAATTTCCTGATAGAGCTCACGTTGACGTTGCAAGACTTTTTCCAGTTTATAGCTTTGTTCTTCAGTTACACCACGAACTTGACTTACTTCCTCTTGCAACAGGTTGAGTTGCTGCTGGAGCTCTGCTTGTAGCAGGTTTCGGGTTCTCATCATACTTTCTAATTGAGAGATCCGTTCTTCAATTGTTTGATCTGAATTTGCAGCTTCTGAAACAGGAGCGGGAGCAGCCCAAACTTGGGCGCTCCCGCTCATGAGAAAGAATGCTGCCAAAATAGTATTCGGCTTCATAATAACTCTTTCTTAGTACACTAATACCGCACGACGGTTTTTAGCAAATGCTTCTTCTGTACGAGACTTAACCATAGGCTTTTCTTCACCGTAGCTCACGACTGAAATCTGGCTATCTGAAACACCTAAGCTTTGCAGGTACTTAGCAACTGACTTACCGCGGCTTTCACCAAGAGCAATATTGTACTCAGGTGTACCACGCTCATCCGCATGACCTTCTACAAGAACTTTTACACTTGGGTTTTTAACCAAGAAATCAGCATGTGCTTGAAGTAGCTCTGCATATTTGCTTTGAATTGTAGATTTATCAAAATCAAAGTAAACAATTTGCTCTTGGCGTAACGCTTCATATTTTTCGCGTAGCTTCTCTTCAGCCGACTTTTCGCGAGACATTGTGTTTACGTCTACAGTGTTGCTCTCTGTGGTTGCCGCTCTGTTACTCTCATTAGCCGCACCTTCGTCAACACTTGAAGAAGAGCTACATGCTGCAAGTGTCATCACAGGCAACGCGACCATTAAAGCTTTTAAAGTTTTGTTAAGTTGCATCGAGTATGTTCCTATATCTTTATAAATCTAACCAGCAAAATTACTGTAAAAACGGCGACCAGGCTGGTGCCTTAACCTGACCGTCCAAGACCGGTAGTCTTGCCTTGAAACGGCCATCCATAGACACCAATGCCAATACCTGCTTATTATTGTGCAAGGTGCTGTATATTATCATTGAACCATTTGGCGCGATACTCGGAGATTCATCTAACCTCGTACGAGTCAACACTTGAAACAGCCCGGAATCTAATTCTTTTTTAGCAATATGGTAACGGCCAAGTGTACGGTTTACCATTATCAAACGCTTTCCGTCTGGAGTAATGGAGCCCGCTAAGTTCATGTCACCGTCGAATGTAACTCGCTTAGACCGACCAGATTTTAAATTTAACTTATAAATCTGAGCATTACCACCCCTTTCAGATGTATACACAATTTCTTGTCCATTTGGATGCCAAGACGGTTCAGTATCTATACTACGGTGGCGTGTTAAGCGCGTTTCTTGCTTGGTTTTTAAGTCTATCAAGTAAACTTCTGTTGCACCGCCTGCATCTTTAGAAAACACAGCTAGCAGTTTGGTGCCATCAGGCGAAAATTGTGGAGCACCATTAATACCAGGATAGCTTGTAATTAGTTCACGCTTTCCGGTATAGATGTCCTGAATATAAATTT
This sequence comes from Pseudoalteromonas sp. J010, assembly GCF_003934235.1. NCBI lineage: Bacteria > Pseudomonadati > Pseudomonadota > Gammaproteobacteria > Alteromonadales > Pseudoalteromonadaceae > Pseudoalteromonas > Pseudoalteromonas sp. J010. The sequence continues at coordinate 2,241 of NZ_RDBW01000054.1, forward strand.
GTGACTGACGGTTTTCAAAAGTGACATAAGCAAGTTTATTCGCATCTGGTGACCAAGCTGGTGACATCAGTGGCTCTTTTGAGCGTAGTAATACTTGCTCATTGTAGCCATCATAATCGGCAACAACTAACTGATAAGGTTTGTCTTGTTCATCTCGAACAATGATATAAGCAATCTTGGTTCTAAACGCACCTTTTTCGCCGGTCAGTGCTTCATAAACAACATCGCTTATCTGATGAGCATAGTTTCTAAACCCACTGGCGTTAATAATGCTTTGACGTCCTTCAAGTACATGATCGTCGCTCTGCATCAAGCGGCCATTTGACATGATACGCGTTTCACCACCAGTCAATTGTGCTCTTATCACATCAATAAGCTCATATTTTACCAAATAACGTCCTGCAGATTGTTGTGTCACTGTACCAACAACCACAGCTTCAACGCCAGCATCAACCCAAGCGGCATAATCCACTTCAGTATCTGTCGTTGGTAATTGTGGCATATTGCTTTCCGCAATCGGTTTAAACTTACCACTGCGCATAAGATCTGCTGAAATTACCTCAGTTAAACTTGAGGGCATCTCCCCTGTACCATTGTATTTAAACGGTACAATTGCGATAGGTCTAGCACTGTCCACCCCTTCGGTAATCACTATCTCCAACGCGGCCTGCACGTAGTGTGAGATACCAAGGGTTAAAACCAGTAATAAGGTTGAGAACTTTTTTAACATGTTCGTCCTTTATAAATTAGGTTTGATTGTTAAATTGATATTTTTAAGCTGTTCAAATACGTCTTTTTCTTTTGAAACAGGTAAAGTGTCAGCCATTTTCACCGCTCGTATTGCGGCTTCACAAACCAGTCTGTCTCCGCCGAGTGATTCAACATGGGTCACCAAGCCATTGAAAGCTAGTCGAATGTTAACACGACATTGCTTACCCTTCATTGTCTCATCAATCAGAAGATTAGCTTGGATACGCTGCATAATAAGGGCTTTATACTTATCTACTTCGCTCAACACTTGCTGCTGACGAATTTTAGCTCTTGCAGCTTGCTCTTTTGCTAGTTGCTCCCGTAGCATTTGCTCTTCGAGTGCTTTTTGACGCTTGCGCTCTGCTTCTTCAGCTTTTCGCTTCTCTTCAGCTTCACGCCGTTTGCGTGCTTCCTCTGCCTTTTTCAGTCTATCTTCTTCTGCTTTACGTTGGGCGGCAGCTTTTTTGGCTGCTTCCTCTGCTGCAGCTTTTTCTGCTCTGGCTTTATCGGCTTGCTCACGTTGCTTTTTCTCTATCTCTCTTGCACGCTTGGCCTGAGCTTCTGCACGACGCTTTTCTTCAAGCTTTGCTTGACGCTCTTGCTCTAGCTTTTTAATACGGCGAGCTTCTGCTTCTCTGTCTTTTCTAGCTTGCTGTGCACGCTGCTCTAAATCACGAATACGCCGCTCCTCTGCGGCCTTTTTATCTGCCTCACGCTTTTTTAGATCCGCAATCTTCTTTTCGACAGCTTGCTGATCGACAGAAACAGCAGACACCACTCGCTCAGGTTGTTTGTCTTCCTGTTGCGGGTTTAGCGTCACTTCCATCACTGTCGGCGTATCCATATGAAAATTTGCAGTAGCAAGAAGCAACCCACCAATTGCACCATGAAGCAAGACTGACTTAACTACGCTGCTAGATAATGAACTCATTATTCATCCTCAAACGATTTCGTCATTAACCCAACAGAAGGCACTCCCGCCTTTTTCAAAAAGTCCATCAGATAAAGTACTTCTTGATAAGACACTTTTCCTGAGCCTTTTATCATTACTGGTGTATCGGGGTTTTGTTCGAGTTTAAGCTTAATAACTGCAGCAACTTCTACAGCATCCATTGGTGCTTCAGGATCAGTACCCACTGTAACAAAGTAGCGGCCTTCGGCATCAATCGTCGCAATAATAGGAGGCGAGTCCTTAGTTTCAACTAATTCGGATTCCTCCATTTGAGGAAGATCTACTTTTACGCCGTGCTGGATCAGCGGCGCTGTAGCCATAAAAATGATCAACAACACCAACATGACATCTATATAAGGAACGACGTTAATTTCCGCTACGGGACGGCGCTTCTTACGCTGATACATTTTGCTTAGCCTCTACTTGTGTTGCTGCTTGACGATAAAGAATATTGGCAAACTCTTCCATAAAGTTGATGTATTGGTTTTCTAACTTTTCAACATTTTTCGCAAAGCGGTTATAAGCCATCACAGCCGGAATTGCAGCAAATAAGCCCATTGCCGTTGCAATCAACGCCTCAGCGATACCCGGAGCAACCATTTGCAGCGTGGCTTGTTTGACTTCGCCCAAGGCAATAAAAGCGTTCATAATTCCCCACACAGTACCAAACAAGCCAATATACGGGCTTATTGAACCGACTGTTGCAAGAAAAGAAAGGCTGGACTCTAGCTTTTCAACCTCTCGGGAAAGCGCAACTCGCATTGACCTGTGAGTGCCCTCCAGCACAATTGAAGGCGATTGGATATTGCCTTTTTTATGCTTTGCAAATTCTTTGAAGCCCGACACAAATAGCGCCTCTAACCCAGAAGCTGTTCCAGCTCTTGCGGTGATTTCATTATAGAGCTTACTTAGATCCATACCTGACCAAAACTTTTGCTCGAAATTCTTTGACTGGCTTTGGGCTTGCGAAATAATGGTTTTGCGCTGAAAGATAATTGCCCAAGAAGCAATTGATAGACCAACCAGAGTCAACATCACAAGTTGTACTAAAAAACTGGCTTTTAAAATTAAATCGACAAAATTTAGTCCCGATTCCACGTTATTATACTCCCAAAAGTGTTTCGGCGATGGTAGCCATTTATATATTGAGCGCTTAGAGGCTGCATCTAGTGATAGACTAGAACTACTACCAAAAGGTTCAGCTAGTTTAACCACACTGTAAATACCTTACAATCTCAATACTGCGAATTCATTGTATTTGACGATAAATAACTCAAATCCTTACTGTCCTTCTATTTCATACTTTTTCTATGGTTTTAGCTCCCTGAGCTACTGGTTGTAAATATGATTAAAAACTGCATAAAACACTGCTTTTATGCACAAATATAGAATAAAACCTCAAAAAACATATTGGTCTTACCAATTAACAACAAATTATCTAATATTCACACTTTGTATGAATATAGAACAAACCCATATATTACAAGCACTTAAAAAAACAAAACCCTGAACATGCGGTTGAATTTCGTACTAATAAAAAACAGCAAGATTAGTTTTTTTTATCCGAAAAAAGAATTTTTCTAGTTTGATGAAAAGTCAAAAGCTCTTTAATATACACCCTGTACTGAGCGAGCAGCTGAAGTTTCAGCAAGCACAGTTACTTGCAATAGGATTCTGATTTTTCGTATTGCTTAGATGGAACACTTTGCGGATAAAACCCAAAGTTGATCATCTGTTCCCTGGATTACTTCCTTCAACTTGTTGTTTTGCCCGCATTTATATGCGGGCTTTTTTTTGCCAAAAATTCAAAGCTCAATTCTAATACCAATTATCTTAATTAAGTGATCTATTTTGAGGCGAGAAAACCTTGTTGATAACCCACTCATATGCCCTGCTATCATCAACGTACCAGCCAATCTATGTAAGACAAAAGGTTTGCGATTTAACCTGAGGTCTGGATAAGGAATGCTCCAACTCATTGTTGCTAAAGCACAACTTAGTTTTTTCTTTATCTAGCCAGAGAGTTTTAGGGAAAACACCGCTCCCACGTCCTGCTCTCGCTAAAGTACCTACACCATGTAGGCAAGGCGAATTTACGCACCAATAGCTAGCAGTTAGCGCTAAAACTGGCTGCTAGAAAGGCATTAATTATCCGCAGCTCAGGTTATTTAGTTGTTTCACATAGCAAATTTTAATGTCGGTGGTATTAATCTTTCTCCGTCATATCGAGCTAGCATTAAAACAAATTTGGGTTAATCTATATTGCGGAATTAGATTAACCATGTCGTCATGAACCTTGCTTGAATTGTCAGGAAATGAATAGCCTGAGCTTACGCTTTGAAATGATAGGGGATTTGCGCGGCTATTCATGTTAGAGAGAAAACGGCCACGTAAAGTAATGAATAAATAACTTAGGGCTTGAATAAAGAATTACTGAGTGCAGGTTCGCTATTTGCGAGGGAGTAACAGGTGAGAAACATCGCCGTTCCTTCACCTCATTATTTCAATGATATCTGCTTAGCCTAAAGCTAAATTACTCAGGCTTAGACAAATCAAAATGCAAATACGCTTTATCTGAAACAATACGCCCTCTTGGCGTACGTTGAATAAAACCTTGTTGGATCAAAAATGGTTCAATGACATCTTCGATGGTCTCTTTTTCTTCTCCGATTGCCGCCGCGAGGTTATCGAGCCCCACCGGGCCACCGGTAAACTTTTCAATGATTGCCAGCAGATATTTGCGATCCATATAATCAAATCCGCATTTATCAACATCAACCATATCCAGTGCTAAGTGGGCAATCTCTTCAGTGATAGAGCCATCCCCTTTTACTTCAGCAAAGTCTCTGACTCGACGCAATAAACGATTTGCGATCCGTGGTGTACCTCGCGCACGACGAGCAACTTCTGTCGCACCAGATTCGGTGATCTCTAGATTTAAGTGATACGCTGAGCGAGTAACAATCGAAGATAAGTCTGCAACCGAGTAAAACTCTAAACGCTGTACAATGCCAAAACGGTCTCTCAATGGTGAGGTCAAAGAACCAGCGCGTGTCGTAGCCCCTACTAGAGTAAAAGGCGGTAAATCCAGCTTAATTGAACGTGCAGCGGGGCCTTCTCCTATCATGATGTCCAATTGGTAATCTTCCATCGCAGGATAGAGAATTTCTTCCACCTGAGGGCTTAAACGATGGATCTCATCAATAAATAACACATCACCTTCTTCAAGGTTAGTCAGTAACGCAGCAAGATCACCTGCCTTTTCAAGCACCGGCCCAGAGGTAGTTTTAATATTCACCTCAAGCTCGTTTGCAACAATGTTCGCAAGCGTCGTTTTCCCTAAACCTGGCGGGCCAAAAATCAGTAAGTGGTCTAACGCTTCTTGCCTTGAGCGCGCCGCTGCAATAAAGATTTCCATTTGCTTTTTAACATGCGGCTGACCGGTATAATCGTTTAGTAATTTAGGCCTAATCGCCCTATCTACTACGTCTTCATTACCTTGGATCTCAGGCTCAATTAATCTATCTGCTTCAATCATAGTTACATCATCGATTTAAGAGCATCTTTGATGATACTCTCTGTCGTCATGCCTTCTTTGTTCACGGCTTTTACCGCTTTTTGTGCTTGAACTTGTTTATACCCTAATGCCATTAATGCCGCAATCGCTTCATCTGACGGGGTGTCGCTTACCGTTGGATTTTCTTGCGGAGCAAGTACAGCAGCATCACTAAATGGTGTGAGCAAGTCATTGCCAAAGTCTTTTAACTTGTCTTTCATCTCAAGTACTAAACGCTCAGCGGTCTTCTTACCAACACCTGGAATTTTAACCAAAGTTGTCGCATCACCTTGATTAACACAACTAACGAATTGCTCTGCCGACATGCCCGATAAAATCGCAAGCCCAAGTTTGGGTCCTACGCCATTTGCTTTAATTAAGGTTCTAAACAGCGCTCGTGCTATCTTACTATTAAAGCCAAATAACAATTGTGCGTCTTCACGAACTACAAAATGGGTAAACACTGAGACTGCTTCTCCCACATTTGGTAGCTCGTAAAAGCAGGTCATTGGCATTTGCACTTCGTACCCAACACCTGCAACGTCGATTAGTATTTCTGGAGGCTGTTTTTCTAACAGTGTACCGCTTAACTTTCCAATCATAGTTATCTTAACCTTCCTCTTACTGTTTTACGTGCGGCTCCGGCCATCTTTATTAAATTTTGCCTTGAGTGGGCATGACAAATTGCTACAGCTAAGGCATCAGCGGCGTCAGCTTGAGGCGTGCCTGGCAGCTTTAGAATGCGCTTAACCATCTCTTGTACTTGGTTTTTATCTGCGCCACCTGTCCCTGCAACCGCTTGTTTAATTTGCCTTGCAGAATACTCGCTGACATTAACCGACTGCATTGTCGCTGCCACGATGGCCGCTCCTCGGGCTTGACCAAGCTTTAGCGCAGAGCTTGGGTTGTGTGCAACAAACACTTGTTCAATTGCAAAATCACTAGGCGAAAACTGCTCTATCAGTTGGGTGATCCCTTGATAGATCATTTTTAAGCGGATGGGAAATTCATGTTCACCCACTTTAATGCAGCCGCTTCCCAAATATTGGAACTTTGCGCCCTGGTGAGCAATCACGCCATATCCAGTAAATCGTGAACCCGGATCAATTCCTAAAATGACAGCCAAAAGCATTGTCTCTTTGTTTTTTGGTTATAATGCCAAAATACTGTATAGATTACCAGTTATAAGCTAGTACATAAGATCAAAAAAGGCGACCTTAGTCGCCTGTTTATATTTGTGCTGAAATGTTATTCGTCTGAATTTTGCTCAGCAAGCTGCTTTTCAACTGAAATAGCAAGCTCTTTAAGTGCATCTGGGTTTGCAGGGCTTGGCGCATCAGTCATCAAACATGATGCCTGAGTTGTTTTCGGGAATGCAATCACATCACGAATATTATCTGTGCCACACAGTAACATCACCAAACGATCAAGACCAAACGCAAGGCCGGCATGTGGTGGAGTGCCATATTTTAGTGCATCCAATAAGAAGCCAAACTTCTCTTGCTGCTCAGCCTCTTCAATACCTAAAATTCTAAAGGCAGCCTGCTGCATTTCATTGTTGTGGATACGAACCGAACCGCCACCAACTTCATAGCCATTAAGTACCATATCATAAGCATCAGAAAGCGTACCTGCTGGGTTTGCTTCAAGCTCTGCCGCACTGACGCCTTTCGGTGCTGTAAATGGATGGTGCACAGCGTGTAAGTTACCTTCGTCGTCTTCTTCAAACATAGGGAAGTCAACAACCCAAAGTGGTGCCCACTTTGATAAGTCTGTAATTTCTAAATCAAGACCAATCTTAAGGCGTAGCGCGCCCATGGCTTCGTTTACAGTATTACGCTTGTCTGCGCCAAATAGAATAATGTCACCTGTGTTTGCGCCTGTGCGCTCAAGCAGTGCATTGATCACTTCTTCGTTCAAGAACTTGGCAATTGGCGACTGTACGCCTTCGATACCAGCATCACGGTCGTTCACTTTCATCCACGCTAAGCCTTTAGCGCCATAGATGCCTACAAATTTAGTGTACTCATCAATTTGCTTACGAGAAAGTTGTGCCCCACCGGGTACGGATAGCACAGCTACACGACCTTTTTCGTCATTTGCAGGGCCACTTAGTACTTTAAACTCAACATCTTTTACAATGTCAGCGACATCGATCAGTTCAAGTGGATTACGTAAATCTGGTTTATCTGAACCATATTTACTCATCGCTTCGCTGTAAGGCATCACTGGAAACTCGCCTAAGTCAACGTCTAAGAAAGATTGCCACATTTCGCGAACCATCTTCTCTGTAACGCCACGTACTTGGTCTGAACTCATGAATGACGTTTCGATATCGATCTGAGTGAATTCTGGCTGGCGGTCTGCACGCAAATCTTCGTCACGGAAACACTTAACGATTTGGTAGTAACGATCAAAACCAGACATCATCAACAGCTGTTTAAATAGCTGTGGTGACTGAGGCAACGCGTAAAAGCTGCCTTTATGCACACGGCTAGGCACTAAGTAATCACGTGCGCCTTCAGGTGTTGCTTTTGTCAGTACTGGTGTTTCGATATCTAAAAATTCGTTTTCATCTAAGAAGCGACGAACGAAGCTACTAGCTTTTGCACGCATCTTGATGCGGTCGCTCATTTCAAGACGACGTAGGTCTAAGTAGCGATATTTAAGACGACGCTCTTCCGAGTTTTGTTGGTTAAAATCAAGCGGTAAAGGCTCTGAACGATTGATGATAGTCAGATCCGTACCGAGTATTTCAACTTCACCTGTCGCCATGTCTTTATTCACTTGGCTTTCAGGACGCGCACGGACAACACCTTTGATCTGAACACAGAACTCTTGGCGCAACGTATTCGCTTTATCCATTAAGCCTTCCACTTCTGGATCGAATACCACTTGCACAAGTCCTTCTCTGTCTCTTAAGTCAACAAAGATTAGGCCGCCAAGGTCACGACGTTTATTGATCCAACCACATAGTTCAACTTCCTGATCTACATGGCTCTTATTTAGTTTTCCGCAGTATATAGAGCGCATAAAATTCCTGTCAGTCCAGTTTGCTCTTACGACTAATCATTTCTCACCACACAATATGAATTCACACTATTGGTAAGGCAGTCGCTAAGACTCGTTTTCAATAACCGACAATTATATAAAAATACGCTGCATTGTCATCCTCAATCTAAGATCTGATACACTATTGGCACATTTAATTGGTATTTTATTTGATATGTTGTATCTGGGTTGTCCACAATGGAGCAGCACACATTGGAAGGGTCGCGTTTTTAGCACGCACTGCAATGCCACAAATATGCTCAAAGAGTATGGTCAAGTGTTTAATAGTGTTGAAGGGAATACGACTTTTTATGCCGATCCTAATCCACAAACAGTACTAAAATGGCTTGAGCAAGTACCTGATGATTTTCGTTTTACGTTTAAGATCCCAAAGCGATTTAGTCACGAAATGGCACTTAGCCACTGCCAAGATGAATTACTTGCTTGGTGTAATACAATGGCACCGCTATTTCCTAAAATCGGTATGTTAATGCTGCAATTACCCGCGCAGTTTTCGCCAGAGCAGATAAATAAAATACGACAATTTTTGTCTTGGCTACCCAAATCGCTAACTGTTGGTGTTGAAGTACGGCATTGGGATTTTTATCGCAAGGKCGAAGCTGAGCGCAGATACAACCAATATTTAATTGAAAATAATTACAACCGAATCGTAATGGATACTCGCGCACTCTTTAGCGAGCCTGCCAGTACCCCTGCGATTATAGATGCACAGCAAAAAAAGCCACGATTACCTGTGCACGCAATTGCCACAGGAAACAACCCTGTCCTACGCTTTGTTGGCTGCTCCAAACTTGAGTCAAATCGAGAGTTTTACCAACCTTGGTTAGTAAAGCTTACTCAGTGGCTCCACGAAGGTAAATCACCTTATGTATTTTTTCATACCGCTGATAATTTTGATGCACCATTTTTAGCAAGACAATTTATCGCTGATTTGTATATGCAGCACCAAGTAAGCAATCCATTCCCCGCTGAAAAAGAAGCAAAGCAAGAGGCGCTGTTTTAATGTCCCATCCCTATTTTTTACACTACTCTGAAGAGGTTCAAGCTCAAGTAACTCAACTAATTGAGCACAAGAAATTAGGTACTTTTTTCAAAAGCCGTTACCCAGAACCACATCAAATAAAAAACGATAAGTTGCTTTACGAATATGTCGAAGGGTTAAGACAACAGTACTTAAAAAATACTCCAAGGGTTTCACAAGCTAAATTTGAGAAACGCCACAACATGGTAGTTAATGCCTTAGGAACACATACTTTTAAAACCACACGACACGGTCACAAACACAAAACTTCACACCAAATACACATAGCGGCTCAGCTAAAGCACGCACCTGAAGCGATATTACGGGCGCTAGTTGTTCACGAGCTTGCACACTTTAAAGAGAAGGATCACAACAAAGCATTTTATAAGCTTTGCCAGTACATGGAACCAAGCTACCATCAGCTCGAGCTAGAATTACGGCTGTTTATATTAATGTGTGAGACTGAAGGTAACACCAATTACATTTAACTAAACTGCAATTGGTGCATTTATAAGCTCGATAAGTGCTGAGGATAGCTAGCTAGCGTTTACAGCTTGGAGTAAAGCCACTAGCTCTGGCCTTATTCGCAGTTGCCTTAGCAGTGACCATATTTGCCTCAAGCTGCTTTATGCGGTTTTCTGGCGCGGGGTGTGTAGACATAAACTCTGGTGGGCGCTGCTCACTCATTTTGGCCATGTTTTGCCAAAGCGCAACAGAACCTTCTGGGTTAAAACCGGCCTTAGCCATCAAGTCCAGACCTATAACATCTGCCTCACTCTCATGTGAGCGACTAAACGGTAACGCAACACCATATTGCGCCCCCAAGCCCAACCCCTGTAAAATCGCATTTCGGTATTCGACGTTATTCATTTCAAGCACAGCGGCACCGGCTTGAAGCCCTAATTGCAAAATACTGCTTTGAGACACTCGCTCATTTGCGTGTTCTGCAATAACGTGACCGACCTCGTGACCCATCAYCGCCGCCAATTGATCTTGGTTTTCAGCTACATTTAGAATGCCAGTATGTACGCCAATTTTGCCCCCAGGCAGGGCAAATGCGTTCGCAGAGTCATCCTCAAATACCACCACTTCCCATTGCTGATTTGCATAGTGCGTTGGCAGTTGCGCTATTAAAGCATTTGCAATACACTTGACGTAGCGATTAGTATTTGCGCTCAGGTCAACCTTTTGCTCCTGTTTCATCTGCTCAAAGCTTGCAACACCCATTTGGTCCATTTGTTGTTCTGAGTATAGTGCTAACTGAGTACGTCCAGTAGGCGATGTTTTACAGCCAACCAGCGTTGCTGCAACCGCGATCGCGAGAACCAGTTTTTTCATAACTTGTTCCTTTTCTTATTTTACAACCAAAGTGTTCTAAGTTTACCGCAATTTCGTCACTTAACGAGACTAACTTAGTACAATATAAAAAATTTTTCATGAACAACGGCTTATCAGAACAGCATTTTTAATCGTACTGCTTTAGCGCGTACGGCTTCTTCATCATTTTAAGTTCATCTGATGAGTATATTTTTTGTTAGAGCAATAAGGTAACAATACCAACATATGAAGTCATCAACACTCCCTGCAATTCTATTACCGTTATTGGCTAGTATTGTTGCAATTACGCCCTTGGCTATCGACCTTTATCTCCCTGCGATGCTTGCGATTGCTGATAGCTTGAATAGCCCACTTGAGCAAGTACAAGTCTCTCTCAGTAGCTACTTGGCAGGCTATGCAGTCGGCATGATGGTATTTGGTCCACTTGCTGACAAGTTTTCTAGGCACACCTTGGCAATATTCGGATTGGCTGGATTTACCGCAGCGTCTGTCGGGCTCGCATTAACCAATGACATCGATATGTTTTGCCTCTTACGTGTCGTTCAAGCATTTTGTGGTGCTGCTGCAACGGTGGTTGTGCCGGGTGTAATACGATACTACTACAAAGAGCACACCGCCAAGGGAATGTCCTATGTCTCGATGATTATGATGATCGCACCACTTGTTGCTCCGTCTTTGGGTGCTGTGATTTTGTTGTACTTTGATTGGCATGCTATTTTTTGGTTTTTAGCACTATATGCAGTTTTGGTAGTTGTTGCCTTACAGTTTTTTTGTATTGCAATTCCAACCAAAGCTGACGTACCGCTTAGCTTGTCATTTTTCCTGAAAAACTATCGTATAGTTCTGACAGAAAAAAAGGCACGCTACGACATTCTATCTTCGATGTTGGCCTCATTCGCATTCTTTTGTTTTTTAACTTCAGTTTCATTTATTTACCTTGAATACTACGGTATCACAGAGCAATTGTTCGGYGTGCTATTTGCTATGAATGTAATCGCCCTTATGTTGGGTAACTTCGCGAATACGCGCTTAGTTCCAAGATTAGGCTCAAGAAAAATGCTCAATATTGGCCTGACAATTGGCGTTATCTTTTCCACACTTTTGGTCGTATTGAGTAGTCAGTCAGTGTCAGTATGGGTGCTAGCCTCTGCAATAGCACCATTGATGATGAGTCTTGGCATTATTGCCAGTAATGCTGATGCGTTAATACTATTGCAATTTGAACATCAAACAGGCACGGCAACGGCTGTAATTGGAACGCTGAGGTTTGGTAGCGGCGCGTTGGTCGGCCCGCTCCTTGCACTAGCGACTCCTGAGTCACCTTTACCGTTTTCTAGCTTTATGTTTGCAGCTATTGTATTGATCATCGTCTGCCAATTGCTCACTCGACGTTTTGAAAAACGGCTCAAGCGTGAAAACGTCGCCGACTAAAAAGAAAAGCCCCATCACTATTCGGGGCTTTTTTTAAAGTTATACCAATTTTCTTAATTAACTGGTCGATTTTGAGGCGAGAAAACCTTGTCGATGACACCGCTTCCGCGTCCTGCTATCGCCAAGGTACCTACACCCGTGTAGGCAAGGCAAAAATTTTGCTATTTAGTTGTTCTAAAATAAGAAATTTTTAACGCTGTTAGCGTCAGGTTTACTCCTTCAAAGTGAGCAAGTATTGAGTCTAATTGGTATTAGTTCAGTTCCTTATCTTTCCAGAATTTGGTACCTTTTACTGTTGCTTGTAAGGCCAAGCCGCTTTGTGTAAAGGTATACACAGTGACATCGCCATAATACGCCTCGCCTTCTACCGAACGCCCCTTGTTAGCAGCTTTTGCCGCAGCATCTGCGTTGCCACCAAAGGTCCACCCAGAAGTCACAAACTTATCCATTGCCGCTTTGCTATGAAAAACCATAACTATACGATAGTCTTTAACGCCCACTCCAATACCTACGCCCCCTTCGGCCATGTTCATATAAGTATTTTGTCCAGCAGTGTTATCATGTACAACACCATAACCCGTTCCAGCTGATACAAATAACAAATTGACATTGGCATTGGAAAAAACCGCGTATCCCGGTGCTGCGGCGATCTGGGCGCGTGTATCAGGCTTTTTACTGTAGAGTTGAGTCAGTACTTCATTTTTCATATCCAAGATTGCGCGTTGCTTTTGTGCTGTGTCACCATCTCCCATAGACGCACAGGCACTGAGCATCATAGCAAAGCAGCCCATCATCACAGATTTAACGTTGATCATCACTTTTTCCTTCCAGTAGTATTTTTCGTTCTACCTTCTATCATAGTCAATCAGTTTGAATGCGGGATTAATACTATATTGTCTGGATAGCTTGTGATGATGAGCAAGTATTATTGTAGGTATGACTCGAGGCGAGTTAATCCCTCAATAAAGCTTTGCTTGCCGGTGCCTAAACGAAAATGACATTCACTGCTCATCACAAATAAGTTTGCAGGCAGCAGTAGCGTGCTTGTCGCTTCTGCAAATTGCCGAGACCAGCTCTTAGCATCCTTAACTGAGTGAATTTGTAGTAACGAGAGCATACCACCCTGGGGAGCTACCCAGCTCACTTTGTGCGAATGTTGATGAACAAATTCACACATTGCCGCTTCGTTGCGAGCCATTATTTTGGCATTTTCTTTTAAGATAATGTCGCTATGATTTAATGCGGTTGAAGCCAGCATATCGTCTACTTGACTGCCACAAATGCTCAAGTAGCTTTTACCTGCCAACAGGAGATCGGCAAGCGCTTTGTTACCACATATTGCCCAACCAACCCGAACTCCTGGTAACCCTAAGCTTTTAGATAACACACCCAAGGTAATTGACTTTACGTAATCAACGAAGCGACCGCTTGCAATACGTGCATCATCTGCACGTTGTGCTGATACCTCATCACTTAAGATATAAGCATCAAAGTGCTGTGCAAGCCTTTTAATTTCCTCCACATCCTTATCAGACAAGGTAGCGCCAGTGGGGTTATGGGGCGCATTGATGATAATCAATTTGGTTTTAGCGTTTGCCTCACGCTTAAGTCGCTCGATATCAAATTGCCACTGGTTATTAGCTTGTAGAGGGATGGATTTAACTACGGCGTCAAATTGAGTGGGTAATTTTGCCAGTGATGGATAACTTGGCGTAAAGACCAATACTTCATCTTGCGGACTTAGCAGTTGCGCCATCACCGTAAAGATAGCCTCCTGCGCGCCWCTAAATGTAACTATCTGCTCTTGGCTTAACACTACCTGTGGTTGCAAATGATAGGCTTTAATCGCAGCCCGCAGCATGTCGCTGCCCGCCATTGGGCTATAACTGAGCTCACGCTCAAACCAAGCTTCACCTGCCAATTCAACAAGTGTGTTAAGTGCCACGCCTTGGGCACAAGAATCGCTTAAATTAATATCAACAGGCGCTGCAAGACTTTGACCAAACTTGATGTGATCGGGTAATACTAGTTCCATTATTCAACCTAATAAGTAACATACCAGCACAGCGGCTGGTATGTTTTATTGACGTACTTTGCCATTTAAGCTCGGCAATAGACAGCGAATGGCAGACTCAAAGCTAGCCTAGCGCTAATTATTTAAGTCGCCATAACGTCAGCTGGCAACGCTCTAGCTCCACTTTGCGAGCATTTTTAGAAAAGGCAGACATGACTTCATCTTGCGCAACTAACTCAAAATCTCGGCCTAGCAAAATCTCTAAGCCATCACGCCCTGTGACATTTTCGCCACTCACCTTATAACCGCCAAGCCAATTTTCTGATTCAGTCAACGATTTGTCCCATTGATAGGCTGAGCTGATAGCCAAAATACCACCTGAATTTAAACGCGATTTAATTTGATTTAAAAAGGTTTTAGGTGAGTATAAGTATTCCACTACGCGATGACACAAAATCAAATCATAATCTGCAAATTGTGGCTTAAGGTTGTGGCCATCTCCCTGACAAAAATGAATACGCTCGCTCAGTTCGTTAAAGCCTAGCTGCTTTGTAGACACCTCATGAAAGTCAACTATTTCACCCTCAATTTCTGTGGCAAAGCGCACTGGCGTCCCTTCTTTTAATGCTAACGCATGCTGGATATTACGAGCTGTGAAATCAATACCATCTACTTGACTAAAATATTGAGCAAGCTCAAAACTCGCACGACCAACAGAACACCCAAGATCAAGTGCTTTATTCGTTTGACCTTGATAGTGTTTCATTAAGTGCGACACAACGCTTTGCAACGGGTTGTCAAAATTCATAACCGGTTTACCGTAGTGGCTTAGTAAGTCATTGGCTACATCCACGTCCATTTCGCATAAGTTCACTTTTTGCACCGGTACGTCTGGACTGTCACTTTCAATGTATCTAAATCCTGCATGCTGGAAGAAGTGCCGTCTAAACGCATAGCGAGAATCACGAACCGCTTCGTTACCCGTTGAGATCCACGAACCACCTTTGATCAAATTGTGTTTACCGTCAAAAGTGGGAGTCGAAAAGTCATCATACAAGGGGTGCACTTTGAAACCGGTAAACGCATCAATCGGACTTTCAGTCCATTGCCAAACATTACCAATAATGTCGAATAAACCTGCCGTTTCAAAACGGTTAACTGGGCAGCTTGAAGCACTCACTTCAAGGTTGATATTGCCAGGCGCTTCGCTCCATGTAGGCAGATCGGTGTCTAACTTGTCACGAAGTACCTGCCACTCAGCTTCTGTTGGCAAACGTATATGAGCTTCGTTTTGAGCTGATTTCCAATTACAAAATGCTTTGGCTTCAAGATAATTTACCTCTACCGGCCAATTGAGCGGAAGCGGGATCTCTTGTGCCAAGTTACGCTGCCAATAGCTCCCTTCTTTTGAAAGCCAAAAACGTGGCATTGTTGATTTTGTTGACGCCAACCACTTTTTGCCCTCGTCAGTCCAAAACTCTGGGCTTTTGTAACCACCGGCTTCAACAAATGCTAAAAACTCTTGATTCGAAACCAAGTATTTACTGGCTTTGAAAGGCGCGACGTTAACGTCTTGTACGCCATATTCGTTGTCCCACCCGTACGTTTGGTTTGACTCAGGCTTGCCTAGGCGAATATCGGTTCCCGCCACAGGAACCAAAGCATTTTCCGGCGCATCGCCATGCTCGTCACACGCACTCCAACCGGGCTGGAGTGTTAAATCAGCTAGCGGTAACATGCGGATTATTACAGAAGAAGTTTCAAGGTGAATACGCTCATGTTCAATTCCCATTAAAATCACCCAAGCAAGGCTGTCTTGTGTGATAGGTAAACTGATATCCATTGAATCGATAAGTGTATTAATCAACGTATTAACCTGCTGCCGATAAGCTCTCACTTCATCAACACTTGGCCAATCATAGTTATTACTATCAAGGTCGTCCCAAGACATTTCATCTACACCAACAGCACAAGTAGACTCAATATGCGGATTAAGGCGCTGATTTATGTATTTTCCTAACATCAATTTATTGATGTAAAAACAAGCTGTGTGACCAAAATAAAAAATTAGTGGGTGCCTTAACCTTTCCGCTTTTACAAAGTACGCGTCATCATTGTTGATATTGCTAAATAAGGATTCGTATTGTTGCCAGCTATTGTTGAAGTACGCCTTAATTTGTGCGCGCTTCTTCGCCACATCATCACCCGAAAGCCAGATCGGCTTTAATGTATTTGGTCTTTCCATAAAATAATCTTCTTTAAACTTGCTAACCAGGTACACACAATGTCGCTGCATGCAGCTCTTAATCTTTTACCGATAACCTCTCACCGCACAGTGTCGCTAATACATAGCACACCCATATAGTTTGGATTCTCGCTATGTTGTACGCCAGCTACACAGCACTCAGCGATGGTTAAGCTCGATGAATGAGGTCTATACGTACGTCCATGAAGCTTAGACCACACAAATAAACTTTTTATGACCTTAACTTATTCACATTTAATTTTCACTGCCGACGGGCTTATTTTTATAAAAAAGTTAACACAACCGCACTTGTGCCCAACTGCTCCCCTAGAAAGTAAAAAAGTGGCCGTCTAAACCACTTCTTTATAACATCCAAACGATGAATCGCTGTCACACCTTACTGTTCATTTTTACGGTGATCGAAGGTGAGATAAGCAATAATGAGCATATTTGCAATAAACCACAAATCTTTGATCACAAACTGCCCAAGTCCCGTCAGTAAGCTCGTGTCACTCAATGCCCCCATCGCTGTAAATAGAAAGGTCTGTGTCATCACAAACACCGCGATACAACCAAGCCAAGCGACGATAAGTAGTGGCCGATAATTAAACCAAATACCAATTCCCAACAGTATCGCCATCAAGAGGTCGTATATACCGATTACATTTGAAGCTTCTTGAACGGTAAATAACTCATACATCCAAGACATAAAAGGTGAAGTTTCAACTAAGGGAACAATGGCTTTTGCTTCAAGTTCAAGGAACTTCATTCCACCAATCCAAAATAATACCAAAGCGACTGGGAAATAGTTCCACCAAATTAACGTCTTTTTACTCAGCTGATGACGACAATAAAGAAAAAGAGCAATAGGTAAGAGAGCAAAATATTTTATGACTCCCTGCCCTGAGCCAATAACTGGGAACCCACCATGTGCAGCTATCCAACGATTATCAGCAAGCAAAGTACCTAAAGTGAACAAGCACACAACTGCTATCGCGGCCAGTGGCAGAGGCGCTGCGATGCTCTTGCTTTGGTGCAACACCACAAAACCACTAGTTACCATTAATACAACGCCAGATACCATCCCTAGGTTAGATATAGGCATGACATCGGTGAGACCATAAAAATCAAATGCACTCGATACCGAATTGGCACCAGCACCAAATAAGAATGAAATACCAAGCAACACTAAGCTCACCACCAATAAGCTTGCAACGGAATAATCAACTGTTTTGGAATACATATCCAACCTCTTCATCTGCTATTGCATACTAGACCTTAGATATGAAAAAGTTCATTCACTTTTTAATGTAAATGATGGCTATACCGCGCTTGAATTGAGCTGTGCACCGATATAAATCAAAAGGTTCTTACTCAAAGTCGAACACTTTATTAAGCAAGTCGGTATAATACTGAACATCATTATTCTCGCAATGAATAGGTACGTATTTGAAGTTAGGAAAACGTTTACAAGCTCTACACGATATTGTCGATAAAGACTATCAACATATTTGGGATTGCTGCTGCGACCATGGTCAATTAGGTGCACAGTTTTTGCTCTCAAGTGAAGCACATATCCACTTCGTAGATGTAGTGCCTGAACTCATTGACAAAGTAAAAAGCAACTTACAGCGTTTTTTTGACACCCAAGCCACACGCTATAGTCTATACGCTCTCGATGTTGCCAAGCTACCACTCGCCCAACATCACGGTAGGCAATTGGTTATTATCGCGGGCGTTGGGGGCGATTTAACGGCTAACTTGATGCGGAATATTTGTGCCAATTACGATAATCATGTTGATTTTTTACTCTGTCCAGTGCACCACCAATATACACTGAGAAACACGCTACAAACCCTAAACTTAAATGTGGTAGAAGAGCGGCTTGTGGAAGAGAATAACCGGATCTACGAAGTGCTTTACCTGAGCACGTATAAAACGGGTAGCATAATTACTAGCCTAGGTGATGCAATTTGGCAGCAAGGGGAACTATCAGCACGCTATTTAGCAAAAGTCCAAACTCACTATACCCGCGTCGCAAAAGGTAAACCTGAAGCGCAGGCTGTTTTAGCGGCGTACCAGAAAGTTAAAATATAACGGCTAACGCACTTAACCACACTAATTGAGCACCGTAACTGAGGCGCTGATACAAGCCTACGCCGCGCTTTAGCTTGTAGGCTTTTGCCAACTTGAAGCTAAAACCAATACACACCAGTACACACGCCGTAGAAAACCACGCAAAGCCTTTTTCAAGCGGGGTTACAAACCACACCAACAATGGTGCAATAAGTAAACTTAGCAACATGACAACCCCAGCCCATGAATGAATATTACATGCCTGACTTGGAGTTGTTGTATATGGATCAGCGTCCATCGGAAAAAACCCCGCAACCGCTGTTGCTATACCGTGGCACGTAATTAATACGCCGATGCTGTCAAGTGCCCAATTGCCCTGTGGATGTGAGATCACATAAAAACCAAAACCGCAAAATATCAAAGCTAGTGGATAATTATTAACTCTTGGTGATAAGTCCTGTGTTGGACTACCACAGGCCCCTAGTTCACTACAAAATTGATTAACATGACTATAATCAGGGTAACGCTTGGCAGCTAGGTATACACCAGCAAAAAACCATACGCTTGCTACCACACCTAAGTAGCTCATCCATTCTTGATACACTTTATCTATCCCTGCAACATAACATCTCGTGTCATCCATTCTATACTAAGTGTAAGAACAAACAATCTTCTAATATTTAAGATTAATGCGAATTTATACCAATTTGCTTAATTAAGTGGTCTATTTTGAGGCGAGAAAATCTTGTCGATAACGAGGCAAAAATTTTGCTATTTAGTTGTTCTAAATGAGAAATTTTTAACGCTGTTAGCGTCAGGTTTACTCCTTCAAATTGAGCAAGTATTAA
>NZ_RDBW01000055.1:0-21428 GCF_003934235.1 Pseudoalteromonas sp. J010
GCGGCGTTCGCAATATCTGGCTAAGAGAAAATATGAATACTACTGCGTTACGGTTAGCAAAACTTGCCGAAACTCGGCAACATTGATAGTGTGATTACGTCAAAATCGCTTGGTACTTATACCGTCAGTATCCCTTGGTAATCACACTACTACACACAAGATGCCCATTTAACCTATGGTTAAATGGGCTTTATTGATCATGCGTTTAAGATTGCCAGTAATCTATCTTTAGCGCTCTTTAAGGTATCTTGGTCTACCTCAGCTAAATAGCTGACCAAATAGGTTTCAAGGCTACATTCCTCTCCCTGCAGCTTAGCATCAAGCATGGCAACTTGTTGCGACATTCTATCATTTTGCCACTGCGCTGGGGTCGGTTGATTTGTTAGTATTTCAAGTCGCAAGATTAACTGTTGAGCAGTCAGTTCAGTTTTATTGCTTCCCTGCCATGTTGCAGGGATCACGTCACCGTTTTCAACAGCACTCACCAACTCGTTAAATTTTTCGCGGCGTTGCGATGAAAATAAGTCATCTAGCTTTGACTTTACCTGTGATAGCAATCGGCTTTTCTCTTGTTTAAGCGCAGCTACCACTGATGTCGCTGTTAACTCCTCGCGAATGTTTATCAGCTCATTTTGTGTTACGGCTTCAATCACTTTACTGTCTAATTCAGCTAACAGCTGACGCTGTTCAGCTTCAAGACTTTTTTCGAGTGCTTTTTGCTCAGCATATTGGGCACTGCGCTTTTCAAATACAGCGTCATTATGAGCACGGAACGCTTTCCATAATGTATGCTCTTGTTTTGCACCTGCAAAGCCAATTTGCTGCCATTGTTTTTGAAGCGACTTAAGTAGCTCACAAGATGCCGCTAAGTCATCCGATCCAAGTTGCTGCTCGGCAATTTCAACAAGTTTTGCTTTTTCAACAGCATTGCCTTGATGGAATGCTTTTAACTGCTCATAAATTGCTTGATGATGTTGACGGTAAGTGGCGTTCAGCTTTTGATATACCTTAGCATCAACATTACCTGCACTCTTCCATGCTTTAGCAAGACGGTTAAATTGCGCTTCAACCTCTCGCCAATCATTATTTTCGCTTTGAAGTGAAGTTAATAAAGCCTCTACATCATTTATAATTGCTTCACGCTTTTCTTTAGCCTGCTCACGAAGGACTTCTTGTTCAGCAAAATATGCTCTACAGGGAGCGAATAATAATTCTATTTTTTCATCAAATAGCACCGCTTGTGCTTTTTCTTCGTCGCTCTCTACGTGGCCTAATTCATTCCAGCGCGCACGAAGTAATTTAACCTCTTCAGCACGCTTCTGCGGGTCGATATCCTCTTCTTGTAACTTGTTGTCAAGTTCACTCAATAAGGCTTCACGCTTTGGCGTTGCCGCATATTTCTGCCAATCTTTTAAATCATTTAATGCTTTAGACAAGCTGTCATGCTGGCTTTCAAGCTGTTTTTTGTAGTGTGGTGTGAGTAGTTCATACTGCTCTACAAACCCATTGAAAACGCCAAATGCCACGTTGAAGCGACCCTGATCAATGAGCCGTTGTACATCTCGTGCCTTTTTCTTAGCGATTTTCAAGGCTTTATCTTGCTCAGCTTTAAGAGGCTCTATAGCGCTCATAAATGTCTGGCTAACCTCTGCAAGTTGCACTTTAGCTGGTTTTTGTAGCATTTTTGGTAAGGCATCTAGGGACTTTCTTACCACCACATACGCATCTTTTTGAGCTTGCATTTGTGCATCGAGTTGCTCAATAGCATCTGGTGCTTCGATAGCCTTAAGCGCGCTTAATGCCTGGTTAAACATTTCGTTAGCTTCGATTATGCTTGGCAAGTTTGATAAATCTCGTTCAATATTATTTAACTTGCTTTGCAAATCTTTTAGGTCAGTAGTATTGACGTACTGTGCAGATGCCATCTTGCTTCTTAGCATCTCTACGCGCTCAACAAGACCTGCATGTGGTGCTAAATCCAGAGCTAAACATGCAACTTCCACTGACTTTTCAATTGCCTCCAACTCAGCAGTGAACTCGGCAATTTCAAGAGCTTGATCCTGTTTAGCTTTTAGTTCCTCTTGTAGGGCTTGGTGCTTTGCATGTAACGATTTTAAATGACGGTGCAGTTTTTCTGAAACAAGCTGATACTTAGCATCAAGTGTCGCAACCGTCTCTTCGTCAAGCCATTTAAGCTCAATACTTTGCCACTGTGCAAACAACTGCTCTGCTTGTGTATTCACTTGCTCAAAATCGGCCTTATCTCGTAGCGCATTAAGTTTCGCAAGTACAACTCGCGTTTGCTCAGCCACTTGTGCAGGCATCTCTTTAGCTAGCCGCTGTTGCTCAAGCGCATGCTCAATGGCTTCTTGTGCCTTACCTTTAGCGCTCTTTAATACAGATTTTTCAAGGTTGTGCTGATAAATAAGATCAAGCATTAAGACTTGAAGCGACTCGTCACCTTCTTTAAACGTCTTTTCAATTAATGACACATTTGCTAAGCGCTTGAGCAGTTTCACCTTATTGCTTGAGTCTGTTTCACGCACAGCAACTTTTTCTAGCGTTTTCACTGGGGCATAGCGCTCTATGTACTCCTCACGAATTTCTCGCTGCAGCGCATTATCTCGGTTGATAACAGCACTAGATATTTTTTGCTCTGCCAGTTCTTTAAGCTCACTATCTTGCTTATAAACTTTCCACCAAAGCCCCAGATCATTAACTCTGGTAAGAACCTTTTTTCTGATCTGCGCGGACTCATCTTCGAGCGCTAGGGTGTGGAGTAATGTCGCATCTTTACTTAGATCTAGTTTGTCTACCGCTTGTGAACGAACGTCTACTTTAGGGTGTTTCCATTTCGGTGTAAAAAGGTGTTTAAAGATCATTTTCACTGAACCTAGCTATTTCATTATCGGCTTTGAATTCTTGTTGTAATTCGCGTTTGGATTTTTGCACCATCTCACCTTTTTCGTTTATGGTGAATTGTTCGTTGGATTTGACTACCTTTGCTTGGTATAGCATCACCAACTGAACCGTTTGCTCTTTTTGGGCTTCACTAAGAGGCGTACCATCAGGCCACTTCCCCGTCGCTGCACCATATTGCAAACGTTCGAATATTTCTGGGGTAATATTTTGAACTAAGCTATCTACATTCATTACTACTTTTTCTTTTTCAAAATAACGAGTATTACTCGATTAATTAAGTACCAAACCGTGCCAATACCTATCGCGCTTTTACTTGCTATCATTTCGAAGGAGTTAGGCGCAGGCTGTTGCCAATAAATATATAAGAATCCGCCAAGCACTAGGATCAGTGCAATAAATGAATAATTCATCACTGTTTGTTGACGCTTGACGCGATTTCTAGAGGCTGCTCTTTCTCTGTCTTCTTGAGAAAAGTCTGCTAAATTGGTTTCACAATGAGGGCAGGACTTGTGTTTGGAGGAAATAGATTTATTGCAGCTGGGGCACTGTGCTATTGCCATCGTGTTACTTCTCCATTATACAAAAAAGGGCACCTGTGAAGTGCCCTATTCTACTACCTTTGCGATGCCTTGTCCTTAGATGACAAGATAATTTTAATTAAAATTCGCTCACTGTTTGTGTTCTTTGTTGAAATCTTCCCAGTAATCTTTCACCGAAGATTTCATTTCTTTTCGTAGCAGGAAAATACCAAACAGGTTAGGTAGGGTCATTACAACAATTGCTACCGCTGCAAGTTTCCAAACCAGAGTTGTGTCTGCAAACGACGCCCAAAAGAAACCCGCCACGTAAAATACTCGATACGGCATCACAGAGCGGCTACCTAGCAGGTAAATCATAGCTCGGTCACCATAGTAAGACCACGCGATTGCTGTAGAAAATGCAAACAACAACAAACCAATAGAGACAATATATTTACCATTTTCGCCTAAATAGCCTCTGGTAAATGCTTTAGTTGTTAATTCAGCAGAATGAACCAGCGAGTGACCAATCAAGCTTATGCTATTGTCTGTTGGTAACCCGTTTTTCACCTCAACAATTCCAGTGTATTTGTGACGCTCAGTAATACCAAAACGTACTTTCTCGCCAATGGAGCGCGAATGGATAACCGTGAAGTTTTCCGTTACTGCTTTACCCTGTACAACTTCAATTTCGCCATTAAATGGTTTTACATTGTGCTCATTTTTACCATTTAAGTAAGCATATAGAGCTTCTCGGTCTTGCTGGTTAGACTCGTCATATTTACCATCGAGAATAATCATTGATGAACGCTCGAAGTGAGTTTCGAATTTTTCAGTCCACACACCTGAGGACAAGATAACAAGGCCAGTTAAAGTGCAGATAATGATGGTGTCGATAAATGGTTCTAAAATAGAAACCATCCCCTCTGACACTGGCTCGTCGGCTTTTGCCGAAGCATGCGCGATGGGTGCAGAGCCTTGACCTGCTTCGTTAGAAAATAAGCCTCGGTTAACACCACGGTTAAACGCGTAGGCAAAAGAAGCTCCCAAGAAGCCCCCTGCGGCCGCTGAGCCCGTAAACGCATCAGTAAAAACAGAAAGAAATGAAGGAACAATATTCTCAATGTTGTAGAAGATAACAGCAAAAGATCCCAAGATATAGATAGCGGCCATCAGTGGTACAACACGAGATGTAATGGCTGCAATACGCTTAATACCGCCTAAAATAACCAATGCTAATAGAATTGAAAGCACTGCACCGGTGGCCATCGGAGCGAAACCAAAGGTCGCTTCCATCCCCTGCGCAATATTGTTAATCTGCGGCAAGCTGCCGGTGCCAAATGAGCTGATAACCGTAGCGATTGCAAATAATACCGCTAACCATTTCATATTTAGCCGGCGATCCATATAGTACATTGGACCACCTGCCATTGTACCATCATCTGTTTGCACGCGATATTTGTGAGAAAGGGTCACTTCTACAAACTTGGTTGTCATACCAAAAAATGCCGTCATCCACATCCAAAAAAGTGCCGCAGGCCCACCAATTGAAATCGCCAGTGCCACGCCACCAATATTACCTGTTCCAACCGTACCAGAGAGTGCTGTTGCCAGTGCTTGGAAGTGCGTGGTATCCCCTTCTAGGCCTTTTTTATCGTATTGTCCTGTCACCACCTTACACGCATGTTTGAAATATCGTATTTGTGGAAATTTCAGGTAAATGGTAAAAAATAAACCAACCCCCAGCAACACATACGGGAACCAAGGTGAACCACCTAACATCCCATCTAAGCTATCTAATAAGCTGCCTAACGCATCCACGATTATTCCCCTTTATTGTTGTTATTACACCCTGTTGAGGTGTTTTAAAAACGTCTTTATGTTAATTATTTGTTTTTACAATCATACAAAAATAAGCGGGTAATCAACCATGATTACCCGCTCTTGTATTTATCTTAAGTCATCAACTACGTTTAGGATTGCCGCTAACGTGTCTTGACCGAATTGATATGAACGTCGGTCTGACCAGCCAAAGTATGGATCTGGTAGGTTTGCATTGTCCTTAAACGGCATTTCAACAGTATAAGCCAACGCCTTGAACGTTTCACCCACAGCACATGAGGCTACAGTAAGGTTTGCTTCTCCCGGCGCATCTTTATCGTAACCAAATTCATCTTGGAACTCAGGTGTGATGGTTAACAGTGCCGCCTTAAACGATTCTTCTAAACGCGCTAATCGCTCGTCGTAACTTGGGATACCTTCACTACCCGCAACAAAATTATACGGTAAAGCTTCATCACCATGGATATCTAGGTACATATCCAGCCCTATTTCACGCATTTTATTAAGCACGTAATAAACTTCTGGTGACTGTTCTAGAGTTGGTGTTTGCCATTCCCTATTTAAGTTAACGCCTTTTGCGTTGGTGCGAAGGTGTCCACGTACACTGCCATCTGGGTTCATATTTGGCACGATATAAAAAACGGCTTTTGATAAAAGTGCAGCGGCATGAGAGTCTTCGTCATCTAGTAGTTTGTGAAGTAGTCCTTCAACAAACCACTCTGCCATTGTCTCACCTGGGTGCTGACGAGCGGTTATCCAGATTTTTTTCTTCTCTGGTGATGGTTCGCCAATAGTCAGCAAACTCATATCTCTTCCGTCTAACGTTTGACCCAATGTCTCAACGACACAGGCATCATGTGACTGCGCCCAATAAACGAGGTCCAGATGACGCTCATAACTATAAGGCGCAAAATATGCAAAATACGTGTGCGCGCACTCTGGTTCAAAATCAATAGTCAATGTGCCATTTTCATAGCGTGTTGGTACACGGAACCAAGTTTGACGGTCATAAGATGCAACTGCTTGATAGTCATCCCAACCTTCTGGGTAAGCAGAATCCTGTAACTGATTAATTTGAATTTTATGCTCTAAGAAAGGCGTAGACTCAAGTCTAAAATGAAACCACTGGAAAAAATCAGATTCATTGTCTTTATTGATTTCTAGTTGGATATCTGTAGGTGATGTCGCGTTAATTACCTTGATATTCCCACTATCGAAATTGCTCGTAATGCGCATAGGTTTCCCTAAGTAAGTTAAAAATTGTTGTGTAAATACACAGTTACCAAACTAATACCAATTATCTTAACTAAGTGGTCTACTTTGAGGCGAAAAAATCATGTCGATAACTCCGCTGCCACATCCTGCTACTGCCAAGATACCTAAATCCTAGTAGGCAAGGCAAAAATTTTGCTATTTCAGTTGCTCTAAATAGCAAAATTTTTAACACAGTTAGCGTCAGATGTACCCCTTCAAATTGATCAAGTATTGTTGCTAATTGGTATAACTTCTATCCACTTTCAAGAAAGTAAATCACAGGGTAATGTGACGAAATTTTCTCTTTCGTGTTCAAAATTAGCAGATAACATTTTGTTAGCTAATTGTAGCTAGACTATTTTTGCAAGCCTACCACAACCAACTTATTTCAAAAACTAAAAAAGCCAGCTGGTGCTGGCTTTTTATCGCAAATTGTTATGTTAGCGAGGTAGGCTTGGGAATTTAACCTCTGCCATATCCTGCATTACACGTACAACCTGACAGCTATAGCCAAACTCATTATCGTACCAAACGTAAAGTACAACACGGTCACCATCAACGATAGTAGCCTGAGAGTCAACAACACCAGCATAACGGCTGCCTACAAGGTCTGTAGACACGATTTCTGTTGACGCAGTGTAATCGATTTGGTCGCGTAGCTCTGAGTAAAGTGAAGACTCGCGAAGGAATTCGTTTAGCTCTTCAGCTGTTGTCTCTTTACCTAAATTAAGGTTAAGAATAGCCATTGATACGTTTGGTGTAGGTACGCGAATTGCATTACCTGTTAGCTTACCAGCAAGCTCCGGAAGTGCTTTAGCAACCGCTTTAGCAGCACCCGTTGAGGTAATAACCATGTTCAATGCCGCACTACGACCACGACGTTCAGCTTTGTGGTAGTTATCAATCAAGTTTTGGTCATTAGTGTAAGAGTGAACAGTCTCTACGTGACCATTCTTAATACCAAACTTGTCGTTAAGTGCTTTTAATACCGGTGTGATTGCGTTAGTTGTGCAGCTTGCTGCTGATACAATCTTGTCTTCAGATTGGATGTCTGAGTTGTTAACACCATAAACGATGTTTTTGATGTCACCTTTAGCTGGTGCTGTAAGTAGCACTTTAGACGCACCGATTGACTTAAGGTGTTTACCTAAGCCATCTTCGTCTTTCCAAACACCTGTATTGTCTACGATAAGTGCGTTTTCAATACCGTATTTTGTGTAATCCACTTCTTCAGGTGAGTTTGCGTAGATAACTTGAATGTAGTTACCGTTTGCTTTGATCGCACCTTTTTCATGGTCTACTGTGATTGAACCATTGAAAGGACCATGAATTGAGTCGCGGCGCAATAAACTTGCACGTTTCTCAAGATCACCATCGCGGCCACCGCGAACAACGATTGCACGTAGGCGTAAATCAGCGTGAGAGCCGCCACGTTCGATAAGTAGGCGTGCTAATAAACGGCCAATGCGACCAAAACCATAAAGAACGACGTCGCGAGGTTCTGGACGTGCGCCTTGGTTTAGTAATTCTGCAAGTTCTGCATTTAAAAACTCTTCGATTGAGCGGCCTTCACCTGCATTTTTATAAATGTAGGCATAAGCTAGCTTACCAAGGTCAACGCGACCCGGTGCTAATTCCATTTTGCTGATCACTTCTAAGAATGGAAAGCTTTCACGAAGACGTAGTTTACGCTCTTCAAAACGCGCTACTGTTTTGTGTGCTTTGATAACATCAATGGTGCTTGCACTTACAAGAGGACGACCGTATACAGAGATTTCAACGCCTTTGTTACGGTATAGACGACCGATTAGGGGTTGCATGCTTTCTGCATAATCTTGACGCTCTTGCCAGCTATTTTGATATTCTTGCTCGTGAGATAAGGTCATTTTTTCTGCCTAATAAACAATTTTCTTTGAACGGATAGCCCTTTTGGGCACGGCTATTCTAATTTAAACTGTCGCGATTCTCCACTGTTACCGAACAATTCATTGCGCTAAACTAGTCGACCATTAGCTCTACCCTGTTTATTTGGGCTGCAAAGCCTATAATTATAAAAAATCATTGAGGTCAAACTATGGCGTTTAAAAAGTCGCTAGTTTTTGCAGCATTACTATTGGCTGGTTGCGACGATACCTTAACCTTGAAACAAGTGTGTAGTGAAACACCCGGGTTTTGTGAGGATTTAAATAAGGACAGTCATTGTAAAGATGAACGTGCAGAAGTGATTTATGCTCGTTACCATGAATACAAGTCTCCTACCGACGATAACAAGTATAAATTATTGAAAGATTTGGAACGCTACAACCARTGTGTTGCGCTCGCAGCCAAAATTGAACATATCAAATTAAAAGAAAAGACGACCTCACGCGTTGAGGGACACCTTACAGCATTAAAAGAAATGACCCGCATCTACCAAGAAACAAAAAATAGTAACCACCCCGGACTACTCTACTACCAATGGTCCAGAAATAATGATCGTGCTGCTATGAACAAACTACTCAATATGCAGGATGACCCCAGGGTGCAAAATGATGCAGAGATCCAGCTATTCTTAGCTGAATTTTATGCCAAAGTAGATGACAACAAAACGGTCGATATTCTGTATCGAGTATTAGAATTAAACAAGCGAGGCGAAACACCAAACCCTGAGGTTTACTCGTCGCTTGTGAGCATTTTTTATAAACATGAAAAGTACAAACACGCTTACACCTTTGCCCGGGTTGCCCAGCTATCTGGCGTGGAAGAAATAGACATTATTCCGGTAACAAATCAATTAGCTGCCATGGGTAAAGAGTTAGGTAATCTAGATTCTCTCGCGCAAAGAACCTATGAAAGTATTCAAGCTGGAGAGTTTGTCTCTCCGCGAGACTTTTAACTGGCCTGAGGTTTGGATAAGGAATGTTCCAACTCTTTGTAGCTAAAGCACAACTTAGTTTTTTCCTTGTCTAGCCATAGAGTTTTAGCGAAAACACCGCTCCCGCGCCCTGCTCCCGCTAAGGTAACTACATCCTATAGGCAAGGCGAATTTATACCAATTTTCTTAATTAAGTGGTCTATTTGAGGCGAGAAAATAGCTCACTTAATTGAGATGACGTATTACACAGATAAAAATGGGAAGCCGTTGCTTCCCGTTTTTAGTTATAGATTACAAAGACTACTACTTTGCTATCGCCACGTTTATAAACACAGCTGTCATTAAAATTGGGCAAACAAACCTAACATACTGCGCAAACCAGTAATGTGCACCACGAGATTCAAGGTGAAGTTGATTCCCTCGCTTCCACACCCAACCAACAGTAACAAAGTAAAAAAGTCCCATTAGCGGCAACTGATACTGAGTAAACAAGCTGATCACAAGCTCAAACAACCAGTCAAAGTTCAATATAATGGTGCTTGAGGCTATAAAAATCACCAATGTGACCAACCAAGTTGCCTGCTTGCGTTTAAAGCCGTGGTTTTCAACCAAAAACGAAACCGGGATCTCCGTAGAAGAAATGGTGGACGTAACTGAAGCAATAGACATCAGTACAAAAAAGGTGAGGCTGACCAGTAATCCAACCTGTCCCATATTGGCAAATAGCTCTGGTAAAATCGCAAAAATTAACCGACCTTCACCAATCAACTTGCCATCTTGAAAAACTTGAACGCCATTTTGCTGCGCTACGAAAATAGCGGGAATAATCAATAAGCCTGCCAAAAACGCAACGCTTGTATCTAACATTGCAACACTGAAGGTCAACTTGGGGAGATTTTCATTAGGCTTTAAATATGAACCATAAATCATCATGCAGCCAACACCCAGCGATAGTGAGAAAAACGCCTGTCCCATTGCGGCAATGATCAAATCGGGATCGCTAATTTTAGCAAAATCAGGGATAAGATAAGTTCGAAACCCTTCTGCTGCACCATCAAGCGTAGCCATATACGCTATCAAACCAACCAAGAGTATAAGCAACAGTGGCATTAACCTGCGCGACCACGCTTCGATACCAGACTTTACACCTTTGAGGATAATACTAGCCGTAAGTAGAAGCATCAGTGGTGTGAACAGGAAGTTTCTAAGTATCGAATCGCCACTAAGAAACGCATGCACACTATCCAGTTCAGCCATTTGTGCTAATGGATCAAGAGAATGAGACAACATCCACCCTGCCACAATAGAGTAGAAGCTTAACATCACGATAGCACCGCCAAGACCGATATAACCGGCTGCAGCGCCAACCTTTGGGCTGCGCTCACGCCATGCAGTTTTGAGTGCTTTAACTGGGTTTGCTTGCGCCTGGTGGCCTAAATACAGCTCAGTATAAAGCGCAGGTAATGCGAGTAGAAAAATTACCGCAAAGTAAACCAACAAAAAGGCGCCGCCCCCATGGTTTGCAGCCTGAGTCGGGAAACCCCAAATATTTCCAAGTCCAACAGCCGCACCAGCTGCTGCCAACACAAAGCCAAGCCGGCTTTGAAATCCATCGCGCGTATGAGCCATGTCTTAAATCAATCATTATTTTTGTAGACGGCTGATTATACGTACTTCCATTAAAAATGCGAGTGTAACGGGGTTGAGCTTAAAAACTCGAGTTTGGTGTATTGAGAAAGGCTAGCTCGGCCTCGGTTGATAGTCGCTTTAAAATTTCATTGCGATGCGGATAGCGTCCAAACCTGTCGATTATACGTTTGTGCGCCAATTCAAAGTCGTAATTGGGCAAAGGTTTAAAATATTGCTGTGCTAATGTATGTATGCTCGCGCTTTCACTGTGCATTAGTGGCATATATAAAAACATTAGTTCAGTGTCATTAAGTTGTTGGTGATAGCCTTTTTCGATAGCATGTTGAGTTAAGCATAATGCTAATGGATCGCTGGCAAACGCTTCTGGAGTATTCCTAAAGATATTGCGGGAGAATTGATCTAATATAATGATTTCACACAGTGCCCCAACGGGCGATGTACGCCAACTTGAAAGTTCTCCCTGCTGCGCCATATGATGAAGGATACCAAAGCGATTTTTGATAATGCGATCAAAATCTGCTGACTTTTTCCACCAATCAGCTTCTGTGCATTCAACAAACCAGAACTCGTAGACGTCTTTATAATTCATAATGGCACTCCCAAGTATCCTGTTGATAAAGTGCCATCACCGAGCAAATATTGCAATTTTTTTATTAGTGCAGTACAGGAAATAAATTTACTTATGCGACTTCTAATAATTTGGCATGAATTGATTGTACCACTTGATCAGACTCCTGCTGTTCCACCAAGAAACACAAATTGTGCTTGCTTGCACCATGGCATATTAGTCGAATGTTAAACTGAGATAACACATCCATTAAATTCAACTGGCATTGTCGGAGCTGGATCTCTGAGCCTATCATTGCAACTAGTGTTAAATTGTTTTCAACTGTGACATGACAAAACTCCCCTAGCTCATCTAGACACGCTTGCTCCAGCTCTGGACGAGATGCGTTTGGGGCATTATCAAGCGTCAGCGCAACGCTTATCTCTGAAGTAGTGACCAAATCAACCGAAATGTTGTAGTTACTTAAGATTGTAAAAATACGAGCTAAAAAACCACTTGCCAATAGCATCTCGGGACTTTTCAGTGTCAGTAAGATCTGGTTTTTACGTTGAGTCACTGCACGGATCCCCGCTTGAGCGGTTTTTTCTTTTTCAATCCAAGTTCCTCCTGCTTGTGGATCGCGGCTCGACCCGACAAACACAGAGATCCCTTTGCGGCTGGCAGGTAAAATAGTTGCTGGGTGTAGCACTTTTGCACCAAATGTCGCCATTTCAGCAGCTTCATCAAAACTCAAACGAGGAATTGGCCTCGCTTTTTCACACAAGCGAGGGTCTGTACTAAAGATACCAATTACGTCGGTCCAAATATGCACACTAGAAGCATCAATCGCTTCAGCTAACAGCGCAGCACTGTAATCCGAACCACCACGACCTAGTGTAGTTGTTTGACCGTATTGGTCGCAGCCAATAAAGCCTTGCGTTACCTGAACACTATCATCCAGCAAATTAACAAGGTTAGCCTTCGCAGCTTCACGCGTGGCAGCTACATTAGGATTCGCTTTACCAAATTGATTATCAGTTTTGAGCACTTTTCTAACATCAAAACGAGATGCTTTGACATTGTGGTTTCTTAAAATTTGCGTGAACAGGTAGGAAGAAAAACGCTCGCCAAAACTCAGCACCTCGTCACATTGTTGCCGACTCAAGGCAGGCAAACTCGCTAAACTCTCAAATTCAGAAAATGTTTGTTTGTAACCTTCAGCAAGGTCAGCATCCAAAGATACTTTGTCGATAATCGCTTGCTGTATGTTTTCAACCGCTGCAACAACTGCTTTGCGCCCGGCTTCATCTTCCTTTTGTTGAGTTAGCGTTACAAGGTGATTGGTTACGCCAGCACATGCGCTAACAACCACTACTCGAACATATGGATTGTCACGAACAATGTGAGCACAACGAGACATAGCTTCAAAGTCAGCGACACTGGTACCGCCAAATTTGGCTACAACATACTGCGAATTCATTTTCTCTCCTCTCGACCGATGGCACAGTCAAATTTTATAAGGAGAACTCGGCATGGGATTTCTAGAAAGACGAACGCTTGAAATGACCTTTGCCAGAAGCTCTCCACCAATACGGTGACAGTTCCGAGGATTCAGCCTCGTAAACCGAAGAATCGTCGCGACGAGCAACGCTTCTCCTCGGCGAATACTTCCCTCACTAGTGGTCATTGGTCTCGTCACCTCACACTAACTACCTAAGCATCGCGCCTCTTCTGTTTATTTTGCCTTTGCAAATATGAATAAAAGCAAAATAAAAGCCCGCAATAAGTGCGGGCGATGTGAGAAAATTATCTTTTAGCCGTCTAGGTGTCAAGTAATTTATAAAAAACTTGTCCCAAAAGGGTGAAAATATATGTGATTCAAGCTAAATAAGTTGGCCTGCGAAATATGCCCCACTATAGCCGACAGTGTAGGCAATAAGTAGATAGAAGCTCATTTTGAGATAACTTGAAAAAGTCAACGCTTTGACCTTACTCATCGCAATGATCCCTGCCGCAGAGCCGATGATAAGCATGGAACCACCTACTCCTGTTGCATAGGTAAAAGTCAACCACTGTGAAGGGGTCATGGTAATATCTGCTTTTAATAATGCAGCGGTTAATGGCACGTTATCGACCGCAGCACTCATCAAACCAACCAAATAGTTTGCATACTCTGGCGCAAGGTATAGATATAAATCAGTAAACTTAGACAGTACACCAACCTCTTTTAACGCACCAACTAAGAGCAATACACCAACAAAGAATAACAAGGTGTCGTATTCAATTTCACGAATATAGTCGATGATTTTTTTATTCACGTCCTTTTTGCGCATTAAAAATTGTGCCATTAAAAACATCAAGGACAGGCCAAATAGGAAAGTCAACATTGGCGGTACATGATATTGAACGCTCAAGAACAATGTTGCGAAAATCGTCGATAAGAAAATAAGTGCAATGGTAATGTCGGTCTTTTCAATTCTGCGTAATTCAGCCTTTTCAAAGGTAATTTTTTCATTCATACCAATAGAAAGCATGGCAGCCAGCACGAATACACTCAACATAGACGGCATGATCAGCAATAAAAGATCAGGGATTGTGACTTTGTCGGCCAAAAATATCATCAAAGTAGTAACATCCCCAGTGATCAAAGACACGCCGCCGGAGTTAACACTAAATATAATTAAGGTCGCATATTTTATTAGCTTTTTCGGGTCTAGTTTTAAAGACATGACTACAGCTAATGAAATAAGCGTCGCGGTAATATTGTCCGATATTGAAGAAAACACAAATGCAAAGGCACCAACTAAAAACATTAGCTTGCGTTCGCTAATATGGGTTGGCATGATCCGGTGAACAATATTTTGGATGAATCCTTTTGAGTTTAGGTAGGCAACAAATGTCATCGCCGCCATCAAAAACAGCCATAACGTGGCAATTTCTAGGATGTTATGATCTAGCTCAATTTGTACAATTTCTGGGCTTTGACCATGAATTGGAGAGATAAAGGCGATAATCCAACATAAAGTACCAAAAAAAAGCGTGGTTTTGGCCTTGTTTACATGAATAATATCTTCTATAACGATCAGTATAAAAGCGATGGCTATCAGGGTTAGAATAATGGGCGTAACCATAATGCGTAAACAACCTGTAATTAAATGTAACAAAGGGTGGGTTCGTTTTCGCGGCGGATTCTAGCACCATCATAGTTCCCATGCTACGTACGATAAACATTTTGTGACAAATTGATGAAGTAGTAATGTAACTTCTCTATTACCTACTGGAAAGTTATGATCCCAGCAAAAAAATTATTAAATACAATAAATGAGCACTGGAGCGTATTGGAGCTACTTTTTAAACGATTTAAGCTCGCTGATTTCAGTCTTAAAGATGTACAAAACATCCTAAAACAGAAAAACCCTAGCTGGTCTAGTGAGCGAATTTATAAAGAAACCAATCGATTGCTCCAACAAGAAATAATTATTCCACTAGCAAAGTCTTCCCAGCTGGAGATCAATCGGGCAATTGCCGATTTTGCAAGCTTTTTACTACAAGAAGAGAGCCTAGGCTTAGCGGAAGAAATTACTGTTTTGATAAAAGACCTAGAGCGTCTGGGCAACCGTATAGCGCAAGCTGGTGAAGAAGCCGACTACTCTGAACTACGTCGTTTTAGTCGAATTATGGACGAACGCGTTCGTAAAATTGTTAAGCTGTTCGAACATAACGAAAGCGCTATCATGAACTTGGTTGAACAAGCTAAATCTGACACCTCCACGCTGTCTCTTGGCATGAGGTATAAAGCCGTATTGGAAGCGTTTGACGAATATATCGAGCCGATGTTGGAAATGGTCGATATTCATGGCCCTTTTCAACGCTGCTTTGATCAGATTGAGCTTCAGGTCAGTGAACAAATTGACGAGATTGAACAATTRGGCCGTGGCGCTGCAGATAAACGTATGCTGGAGCAACTCAGAACACGAATTTTAGATATGCACCTCATTGGTAGAGAGAGCTTAAGCCGCAGCGCCGACCTACTAATGCCACTGAGAGAGGAGCTGCGCCGTAATACACTCATTACAAGACAAGCCTCAAAAGTCCTTGGACAAATTAGAAAACGCGGCGTTGACCGATTACTTTCACCAGTTCAACCAGAATTTGTTTCAGATATTCAACGTTTTAATCTTGGGCAAAAGCGTCACATGGTGGCTTATATGGCAAGTCTTGTTGAATTTGAGCATGAAGAGTATCAGCTGCCCGATCACGACGATGTACCTGCATATCAAAGTCCAACCATCCCAGATTACCATGCGGTAAAAACAAGGTTTCAACAAACAGGTAAAAAGCGCCAAGCACTTCTGGGCTTTTTAAGCGATAGCTATCCTGATCTTGAAGCAGACGAAATGCTATTCCTTTATCAAAAGCTGATCAACGAATCAGATTTGACCTTAAGTCAGGAGCAGCAAAAAAGTAAGATCACTATCGCATCACATACTTTTTCTTTATATCCATTTAGTGCCAAAGCAAAACAAGATTAGCATGATGACAACAATTAATTTAGATATGCTCAATGAGCTCCAAGCCATCAACAAGAAACTGGTGAGCGGGTATCACATTAGCGAACAAGACACGACTCTTTGGCAAGAGCTAGACCAGCAAATAGAAAGCTATCAAGCGTTATTTGCTGCACTAGGCCATGACTTACAACATGATGCTAGAGGCTTTTATTACCTAGCAAGTGATGAAAGCACGCCAAATATGGGGAAAATCTCCCGGGCGATTGCCCTAACCATTTATATCTTGATCGAGCACTACGCCAACCAAGGTAAAGATCCGCTTCGCGTACTATTTGATGAAAGCTGTGATTTGGAGCTAATGCAGACCATAGTACAACTCAATAAGCACCTGTTTGATCAGCTTGAGATTTTTTCGGGTTCAGATCTTAGAAAGGACGTATTTTTGCGTATGGTAAGACTGGGTCTTGCCCGTGAGGTTGAGCAAGGCTTTATGCTACTTGCACCGATTTATCGCTACATTGACGCGCTAATGGAAGTAAACGAAGAACAATATGATATTGAGGACGAGCTATGAGCGAGCAGTTGTACGGCTTAAGTAAACTAGCATTATTAAATACCGCCGGATATGCGAAGTGTGTCATTCCTCTGGATAAAAGTGCATCTATCTGTGCGCCTAATAACACTGGTAAAAGCTCAGTGATCAATGCCTTGCAGTTCCCACTTATCAACGATTTAAGGCTGACAGAGTGGGACGGTCACGATTTAGAGGAAACGCGTAAGTTCTATTTTTCGTCAGATCAATCCTATATTCTGCTAGAAGCTAACCTCCCCCACGGCGATGTCGTTATTGGCGTTGCAGGCCTTGGCAAAATTGCCGGTTACGCACACCAGTTTTTTTGCTATCAAGGCAAGCTGAATCTTGATGATTACACCCAAGGTAAAAGTATCATCAAGTACACTAAGCTATTTAATCATTTGGAGGAAAAGCAGCTAAAACCTGTAGAGCTAAAAGCACAAGAACTCAATGCCCTACTCACAGGCGGAGCCACGCCATTTGATGGTGATATCAACCTGAAGATGATCCCATTGAATAATGTCCAAGATGCGCCTGTATATAAAGAAATATTCCGCCGTATTTTGAATCTGCATAAACTCGGCGCGCAAGACGTAAAACGCTTTATGCTCAAGGTGTTCGAACGCCATATGTCGAACTCGAAAGTCGACTTTTATGAAGTCTGGCGTCGCGCTTTTGATAAGGTAAACCGCGCTCGCCGTGAGCTGAATGCGCTGGAGTCGATGCAAGAGCCAATTTCAGCCCTTGAGAAAATGCTTGAAAATGAGGCTGTGTTAAAAGGTAAATTGGCGGCATACGCACCAAAACTCGATTTAGCTTTGGTCGAATATGATAACTATCACAACGAGCAAATTGCGGAATTAGCAACACAGCTGGAAGATATCGAAGCAGAGAAGCGTGAATTTGAGTCTAAGCAGCAGCTGTACGTCCAACAGTCTCGCGATATCGAGCGTAAGCAAACCCAGATAGAGCAATGGTTTACCGATTTCCACGCGTTAAAACGTGAATTTGAACTGACCAATCATGCAACGCTTAAAACCAATTTAACGCTGTTGAAAAAGGAATATGAGCAACTTTCCTTCTCTATCAATAGTGCACAGGGGCAAAGCCTGCATACTCTTGATTTCCGTATCAACGAAACGCAAAAGCAAATTAAGAGTTTAAAACTGCAACTCAAGAATCTTGAGTTCAACTTGTTTACTCGTATGCGTGAAGATCTGTCTTTAAAAGAAGTAGAAGAGATATCACGAATTTTAAATCCAGATTTGTTATCGTTTTCAACCACTTCTCAGGGTGAAATTAGCATTACCGACGAAGATGCCTTTGGCGCGTTTTTAGAGTCACTGTCTAAATCAGTTCAAGGTGGAGAGCTTAAAGTACCTGGCGCTACTATTAAGTTGAAAAAACTCAGTCCAGTGCAAATGCAAAGCGGTGAGAATAAAGCCCAGCTGCAAGCACAACTAGAGTCACTGCAACAATCGCTTAATGACATAAAGCAACAGCGTGAAGTTGCGGCAAACGTCGCTGAAAAACAAAAAGAGCGAGATGCGCTTTATGATGAACTCATGGCTACCGAAGCGGCCATGAAACGCTTTGAGCAATATCAAACCATGTTGCAATCGGTCGATGCTCAACAAGCCCTCAAAGAGCAGCTAGAGATGGAACGAGAGCAAGTTGATGAATATTTACATGATATTCAACGTAATGCTGGTTCAATTTCTGACCGCCGCTCTATCATTAAAAGCAAGCAAGACTTGTTAGTGCGCCAAGCCGACCGCCTAAAGCAAGTGAAGTCAGAGCGTATCGACCACACACTAGACCTATATTCGGGTAAGTTGGCACCGTACGAAATCGAAATTACGCTGGATTTTGATAACCTGTCAGAGGTGATCCATCAGTTTAATAAAGAATGTAATGAACTTAGAAACTTAGACGTTAACGTGCGTAATACCTACTTGCATATCTACAATGCGGGGATCACTAAGTTTGAAAACGAATCTGACGCTAACACTAAGTACCAAAAACTGATCAGCGCGTATCACAACCTCGATAACGAGCGAGATGCTGTCGATAAACAAGCACGTGTCGCGCTCACTGAGGTGGCTGCAACCATCAAAGGACTGCGTCAAGACTTAGAGCGCTTACGTCGTGAAATGAACAGTTTTAATAAAGGTATAAGCCAGCATCGGATCTCTAACTTGCAGGCGTTTAAGATCAATGTGATCCCTCGTAAAATGTTAGTCGATAGCATAGATACTATTATTAGCACGTCAGATTTATACGAAAAAGGCGAAAGCTTAGACCTACTGAGCGAGCAGCCGAGCTCAGAGAAATCGGTTAACGAGGCGAAAGATCACATCATTAAACTTGCAAGTGATAAAGCGGGATTGACACTCACCGATCTCTTTGATATTCGCTTTGAAGTCGTCAACCGTGCGGGTGAAACCGAGCACTTTGATAAAATTGACTCAGCAGGTTCAAACGGTACTAGGATCACAATCAAACTTTTATGTGGCATGCTATTTATTCGCTACCTATTATCTGATCAAGAGCAAGCGATGTATCGTATCCCTATTTACATAGATGAAGCCGCAGATATAGACCCTCAAAACCAAAAAGCCATCATCGAAACTGCGCTAAGCTTTGGGTTTGTACCTATTTTT
Organism: Pseudoalteromonas sp. J010; assembly: GCF_003934235.1. NCBI lineage: Bacteria > Pseudomonadati > Pseudomonadota > Gammaproteobacteria > Alteromonadales > Pseudoalteromonadaceae > Pseudoalteromonas > Pseudoalteromonas sp. J010. Next base: position 19,336 of record NZ_RDBW01000055.1, read on the forward strand.
GCTTCGGTTAAACCACAGATAAGCTGTGACTACTTGGTACCTATCCGAAGTGTTGCACATGGAAGCCAAAACTGGGTAGACGAAAAAGATTGGATAGAGGTGGAACATTAATTCCAAGTTAAGGTCTTAGAGGCAATGATCAAGGGATGCTTTGTCTCTATCAATTAACAGCTTAACACGTTAAGGTAGAGTAAACATCCCACTAAGGAGTAAAGACACATGTTCAAGAATATTGTTATCGCCACTTTGGTGTTAATGTTAGCGGCCTGCGCCAAAACCCCTGATTGGGATTATGACAAGTCTGTACAATTCGCTAACTACAAAACCTATGCTTGGTCGCCCGAAGCCGATCTGAAAAATGAAGGCCGTGAGTATCAAGTGAATGACTTAATGGAAAAGCGGATCCGCAGTGCCATTCAACAAGAAATGAGTAAACAGGGTTTCACCCTCACCGATCCGCAGTCGGCTGACTTATTGGTTAATTACCATGCTTCAGTGGATACCAAGATTGAATCGGACTCTTTACACACCACCTATGGTGCTCGTTGGAATTACTGGGGATTTGGCTGGCAAACACAAACTACAACCCGTGAGTATGAAGTAGGCACATTAGTTGTGGACATGATAGATAAAGCGTCCAACCAACTGATATGGCGCGGTGCGAAAGAAGGCCGTTTACGTAGCCACCAGTCACCAGAAAAAAGAACGGAGTCGATAAACAAAACCATCTCGGAGTTACTGGCTAACTTCCCACCACAGCCACAACACTAAAAGAATTAGGGTCAAGCCTTGGCTTGATCCTAATTCCTCATCTTCATTCTGAAAGATAATAAGTCTTAACTTTATCTACTAGGGCTTAATCAGGTATCRGTGCCAAACTCGGCCATTCAACAGCAATGTCATATCTTAAATCCAATTGCGGCAACAGGTGCTCACCTAACTTGTATTTAGACAGAAACGTTTTAGGACGTCGGCTGTATTAGACGAACTTCGTATAAAAACTTCTATGGGCAAACAAGCAAGTTTAGGTGTGAATAGCGCTTGGCTATACTTGAGCGAAACGAAGCTGCCGAACATTGCGAGTCACTATAAAACGCTTGTTATGAGTAAGTTTCTAACTCGACCAGTGCTAATAGTTTACACCCTAGATTAGTTACATTACCTGAGACTACAACGTTACCAATAGCTGATTTATTAGCAATCGACTGACTTATATTAGTTACAACATGCCTTCCAGATGCTGCCCACACTATTAATATCCTGATATCCTGATATCCTGACACCCATTATCCTAATATCCTGACACCCATCACTATCCTAATATCCTGACACCCATCATTAATATCCTGACACCCATCACTATCCTAATATCCTGACACCCATCATTGATATCCTGACACCCATCACTATTAATTGATATCCTGACACCCACCACTATTAATACCCAAGCTAAGGACGTCAAGTAAAAATGTATGAAAGCACTTCCATCACTTTGGTCAAAAGTATTAATACCCTGACACCCATCACACTATTAATATCCAAACTGAGGACGTAAAGTAAAAATGTATGAAAGCACTTCCATCACTTTGGTCAAAAGCGTGTATCGATAGGTTATTTTTTAGCACTTGAGCGTATCTCTACACTAAAACCGGGTTATCGCGCACAACAAAGCGCTGTAAATGCAGCTGTAAGAAATTCGAGAATTGAGAATGTGAGTTTTACTAAGCCAACAAGCGCTCGCAATTTGTTAGGTTTGTCCGCCGTCGCTTTTGCAGTGTTTCACAGTAGGCGGTTACTGTTCGCTCTCGACCAACTGCACCGTGAAATACCCGAGAAAACTGAGTCGTGAGTTTTATCCAGTTCTCAGGCTCTATATTGAGTCGAGTGAGAATGTGTTGAGACTCAAAGATATAACCGCGTTTATCTACTCGAATACAACGGCCTGTGAGTTCAACCAACTCAATATAGGATTTGAGTTCAAAAGGCAGGCCTTTTGGCATATGTTTTCGTGGACTGCCCACAAAGCGCAGTAGGCTTTTTGGTTGCTTTCCCATCTTCGCGTGGTCGATGCGTTTTTTGATGCTGGTGTAGTC